>JAGXRZ010000020.1 GCA_018335585.1 Selenomonadales bacterium | reverse complement strand
AAGCGGTAAACCTTGGGGGTTCGGGGGCAAAGCCCCCGATATGCCTAACTCTAGCAGTGGCCACCCGAACCAGTAGTTTCGGCCACGCTTCACGGCAATCCTCGGTCAACTTACGCCGTCTGCTGCGGGACAAATTGCGTTAGCAGTAACACCGGAACGCCAGAAAGACTTGCTCTACTTCAAATATGCACTAGACCTAGATGACGCACAGATCGCGGCGGTGTACAACATCTCCCCCGCCGGCGTCAGGCAAGCGCTGACGCGAGCGCGTAGAGCCGTAAAGAGACTTACCGCTAAAAAGGAGGAAAACAAGGATGACGAGCACAAGGGCGAAGCTGCAGGCAGAGTATGAACATGCCTTGTTCAAAGTGCTCTTGCACGATGCGGCCGAACAGGAGGGCAGGGCGCTGCTAGAGGAGCTAGACGACGCAGGCCATTCCCCCGCACATGCGCCGTCCGAACTCGAACTGAAACGGTTTGGCAAGGCACTAGACAAACGGCAGAGAAGGCAACGCCAAGCCGCTTGGCAAAAGGCTGCGCTGTCTGCCGCACGTACTACCGCGATATCGCTCTTAGCAGCCACGGCGGTATTTGTCACCGCTATGACCACCGTTTCAGCCTTTAGGGTACGCGTCATGAACCTATGGATGAGCGTGCAACCGGAGTACACTTCCTTCCAGCTAAGGCGGGTTGACGGCAGCCAGTTTCACCACAGCACCATAGCGCTTAACTTAAGCAATGATTACGTTCCCACGTATGTGCCACAAGGCTATGAGGTTAACTCCTTTGCCGTAAATGACGGCTTAAAGCGAATCGTGTTTGAAAACCATCGCACCAAGACCTTTATCGTCTACACCGAAATGGACGCAGCAAGCAATCTAGTCGTTGATACCGAGAATGCCACTCGCTTTCTGGAGATAAGCATCAACGGTCACGCAGGCACACTCGTAGTTAAGAACAACATGGTCACCGTCATTTGGAGCATAGGCGAGCGCATGTTTATGCTCAAAACCCAAACCACTGTGGATACTGCCATTAGAATGGCCCGGGGAGTAAAATTTGTCGAATAAGCCGCGGCATCATATAGGTCGGGGCACGGGGTATGAGAGCTGCCCTTTATATTTACGGGGACGCACAGCCGCGGTGCGCTTGGTCTCGCACTGCAAAGAAACGCCTCGCCTTATTTGTCTTATTAATGTAGACAAACCGCTTCGCCTAAGGCGTTGACCACGCACCCGCTAGCTTCTCGCCCCCCGCATTAGGGGCCCGCGTATCCCGAAAAGCGACAAGGGGGAGGGAGGCCAAGCACAAGAGCGCTTTCGAAGGCGTTGCATTTCTTCTAGCCACACATCAGTTCAAGGAGGGAAAACATGGCACGCCCACGTAAAATGTATGCCTGGCGTAAAGTAGCCGCCGTTGGTGTCGTGGCTCTGGTTGTCGTCCTCTTGGGTGCCAACTATTCCGCACAGTCATACTTACAATCGAGAGTACTTCCACAGCGCACTGCAAGCGGATGACATTTGGGTAGTCACTAACGCTGGCATTGCATCTGCAAGACCGGCTAGCGTTGACTTGGCAGCTATAAATGCGCGCCCTGTCGTCGGAGAAGACTTTGTTGGCGGCCGGAGAGAAATCCTGTTCAGGCTAAGCCGCCAGCCCGGAAAAATAGAGACTGCGTCTGAAGACGGCGTTATAGTTGTGCATTTGCGGCTTCTGTGGCTGCGCGCAGTGATTAGAAACAAAGGTCTATGATCGGCACAAAACGCAAATCCTTACCTCATATGGTGACCCCAAACTGGTGTGACCCGATTCGCCCAGTGTATCCGCCGCCTCGCTAAACTCCCACCCCCTGGGGTGATTTACGGACGCGAACGAAGGTTGTTTGTCCTAAAGGAGGTGAACACAATGCTCGACATCCAGTCTCCGGGAAGAGGCCTGGCGTCTTTGATTGCCGCATTCGCACGCTTGACCCTCAAAATGGAGATGAACAAGATGCCGCTGCCGGTTGCCCAAAGAGTGAGGAGAATCGGGACGCATGAATCAGTACAATATTAGGGATAGGAGAGAAGGTGCAGTAGCATGACAAGGAGAGCGTTCCTAGTGGCGGGCGTTCTGCTATTGATGGTGAGCGCCCTCACTCTATGGTTCCTATCAGCAAACAGCTCCACACTGGATTTCACCCTCAGACTTGAATCCGCAGAATACGAGCCACTAGATGGGCAGACCCTGAAAATGGAAGGACATGCAATAACATTCCCTTTCCAGTTTGTGTACGGCAGGGTTAGGTTCACTATAGGAGAACACGTGTTGCACACTGAGCAGTTCAATCTTGCGGGGAACATCCTAAATCAGAAGAATGTATATTCTTTTACGCTCTGGAATCCCAAATGGAGGGCAAACCCTGATGGACCCGTGTCAGGAGGCGGTACGCTAGTTGCAGATCTGAAGGACGGGAGGGTGGAGCATGCAGGTATACGCTTATATTTCCCTAAGGGTGACCGCGATATATGGCTACGCGCATTCCCGCTCCCATAGTGTTACTGTCTTGCTCCCCCACCACTCTACCCTCATGCTCCCTTCGCTCCACGGGGTTCAAAGGGCACCTTCGGGCAATCAAGAGGGACTTGCCTAGGAACGTTGTCTATGGAGTCGCGTTCTTACTGGTACTATCTGAGCTTTTCTCCGCACGCAGAGCCCCCCTGTTTTCATTTAGGTTCTTTGCGTGGACATCTTTGTTTGTGCTTGCAGTATCTTCTCCCTATTGGCCAGCCCATATTAAGTATGAGTTGCGCGAAGATGGTGTTTACCTGCAATCTGCTCTGCGGCGCCGCACTATTCCTTATGCGAAAATCAAGCTGGCGGCTGTGTTTACGGACATTTCGTCACTTAGCTGGAGACTAGGGGTAATCGGCTCGCCGCAATACCACGTTGGTATTTATGCCAGTAGAGAGTTTGGCTACGTTGACTTGGTGGCAAGTCATCTCTATGAGCATGCGGTCATATTGTTGCTTGAAGACGCGCGCCCAGTTATTTTCACGCCGTCCCAGCCTGAAGATGTAGTAGCTATGATTCGTTCGCTGCAAACAGCTGCCGAAAAACAAGCGATTCTGGCTGCGATGCGCAGCGCTGACACTGGCGGCACGTAGGTCATTGCCCCTACCTAAGATGTGCCATTTCACCCGCGGCAACTCGCGGACAAAGAAGCCGTGAGCTATTGGTCATTATGCGTGGCTGAAACAGCGATGACGCGCATGGGGGTAGTCACGCACTCTGAGTGTCATTTATCTGATACGAGTATTATCAGAACGAGACTGCAGTAAGCAGATGAAGTCGGCAAATGTGGGGAGTGTGTGAGATGTCAAACAAGCGAATCAGAGGTTGTGTAAAATTGCTTCTGGCAGGCACCGTGCTGGCGGTTTTAGTAACCACTCGCTGGTTGAGCATCTACCCTGCAGTGGCGCGCCAGTTGGAGATTGGCTCTTTCGTTCCGGTATGGCTGGTGGCGTCTATTGTCGCTGCGAGCTCAATACTGGCCGTCGCAGTTCTGGCCGCCCTTGACAAGCATCTGCATGCTAAAGAAGGACAGCAACTAAGCTTTAGCCAAGCGTTTCTTAAGATTTGTCTCGTCTTTTCGCCTGTGGTGATTACTAGTGGTCTCCACTCGCGCCTGCTTCCCGCTGATATCGCAAGGCTCGGCCTTGATCCATTCCAGTTCTTCCCTCTGCTGCTTGGCTCTCTGTGGGAAGGACTCACAAACATGAGCTATCTCCAAGACATGAGCTACTTTGTATGGGTGGTCTTCGCAGCAGCTCCTTGGTTGGCGTCTGGTGTAATCTACGTCAGGCTCTCTAGTATTGGCCGACTGCGGTCAGCCCTAGCCCTAGTTTTAACTCCGATAATTGTGGTTGCCACAGCTACGGCTGAGCTGGCACTGATTATCGATTGGATCGATTAGGTGGAACATAGGAATACAAAGGTGGGGAGGTTCTTAGGTTGCTAGGGAAACGGTTTCTAGCTGTAGTACTATGCGCGTTGTTCTTTGTCTCCTTGCCGCATCGAGCCTTGGCCGCAGGAGGCGCAAGCGCTATGCCGGTATCATCTGTGTCGATTCAGTATGCTATAGGTAGAGACATAGTGTTAACAATAGCCGAAAGCGTTAGGGCTATCGACGAATTTGTTGCTCCATAGAGTTATTGCCACATTTATCATTTAAAGGACAAAGAATGGATGGTGAAAGAAATGCCGAGGAGGCTGCGGCACGTCCGCGGACGTGCGAACGCACGTCCCTACAGCGCGGTGGGCACCCCGTCAGCTCGCTGTGAGAAGAAGGGTGGAAGGGTACAAGGTAAAAGGGTAAAGGGAAACCGGCACCGCTGCGATACCGCTCTACTGGGCACTGAGCACTAGGCACTGGGCACCTTCCTCTTCCAGCAGCCAGCAGCCAGGAGCCAACAGCCCTCCGTTCTCCACTCTCGCGCGCATGTCCTGCCGCAATGTGGTATAATACTGCAGAGCGCAGGCGTGCGCGTTATTTTGTTGCGTGAGGAGAAACAAATTGCAGGAGCGCATACGCAATTTCTGTATCATTGCCCACATTGACCATGGGAAGTCCACCCTTGCTGACCGACTAATTGAGGCCACGGGCACCATGTCCGAGCGCGAAATGCAGGAGCAAGTGCTCGACAGCATGGACCTCGAGCGCGAGCGGGGAATTACGATTAAGCTGCAGGCAGTGCGGCTTATTTACCGTGCCAAAGACGGCGCCGAGTATATCCTTAACTTAATTGATACGCCGGGGCATGTGGACTTCTCCTATGAAGTTTCCCGCTCGCTCGCCGCCTGCGAGGGAGCGCTGTTAGTGGTTGACGCTGTGCAGGGGATTGAGGCGCAGACACTAGCCAATGTTTATCTAGCGCTCGACAGCAATCTGACTATCATCCCGGTAATTAACAAGATAGACCTCCCGTCTGCCGACCCGGAAAGGGTACGGCGCGAAATAGAAGACGTGATTGGCTTGCCTACCGACAACGCCATTCTTTGCTCGGCTAAAGAGGGGATAGGGATTGACGAGATTCTGGAAGCCATTGTTCGCGAAGTCCCGCCTCCCCAAGGCGATGTTAACGCCCCGCTGCAGGCGCTAATTTTCGATTCACACTACGATTCCTACCGCGGCGTCGTGAGTTACGTGCGGGTAGTTAACGGGTCGATGACGCGCGGGCAAAAAATCCGCATGATGGCGACTGAGCGCGAGCACGAGGTAGACGACGTGGGCGTGTTCACGCCACCCCGCCTGCCTGTCCCCGCGCTGACGCCCGGCATGGTAGGCTACTGCATTGCCGGCATTAAGAACGTAAAAGACACCCGCGTGGGCGATACCATTACCGGCGCTGCTAACCCGGCACTAGAAGCGCTCCCCGGGTACCGCAAGATTACGCCCATGGTATTTTGCGGGCTCTACCCAAGCGAAAACAACCAGTACGACGAGTTGCGCGACGCGCTAGACAAGCTTAAGCTAAATGACTCATCGCTTATTTATGAGCCCGAGACATCTGAGGCGCTAGGCTTTGGCTTTCGCTGTGGCTTCTTGGGGTTATTGCATATGGAAGTGATTCAGGAGCGGCTCGAGCGCGAGTACGAACTCGACCTAGTCACTACCGCGCCGAACACCCTCTACCGCATCGTGACAACGTCCGGCGAGGAGCTCTTTATCGACAACCCGGCTCGCCTGCCGCCGAGCAATAAAATCGAGACGATGTACGAGCCGTATGTTAAAGCCTCGATTATTGTGCCGGAGGAGTATATCGGCACGATGATGGAACTTTGCCAAGACCGCCGTGGCACCTTTAAGAACATGGAGTACCTAGACACCACCCGTGTCGTCATTACCTACGAACTGCCGCTCTCAGAAATACTTTACGACTACTTTGATCAGCTAAAGTCGCGCTCGCGCGGCTACGCTTCGCTAGATTATGAGGTGATTGGCTACCGCGAGGCCGACCTCGTCAAGCTCGATGTGCTGCTTAATGGCGAGCCTGTCGACGCGCTCTCGTGCATTGTGCACGCGGATAGAGCGCAACAAAAGGGCCGTGGCCTCACGGAGAAGCTGCGCAAGATTATTCCACGCCAGATGTTTGATATCCCTATCCAAGCGGCCGTCGGTGCGAAAATAATTGCCCGGGAAACGGTTAAGGCCATGCGCAAGGACGTACTCGCCAAGTGCTACGGCGGCGACATTACGCGCAAGCGCAAGCTCCTAGAAAAGCAAAAAGAGGGCAAGAAGCGCATGAAGCAGGTTGGCAGCGTAGAGATTCCACAGGAGGCGTTTATGGCCATTCTGAAGGTAGACGAGTGATAAGCCGCGGCCTCTATCTCCACGTCCCTCTGTGTGTTTCTAAGTGCCTGTACTGCGACTTTTACTCCTTGCCGCTGGCAGCGGATGTCGCTGCCAAGTACCTAGAGGCGGTTGTGCAAGAGATAAGGCTAAAAGGCGAGTTGTGGGGAGGGCCTGTTCAAACCGTCTATTTTGGCGGAGGCACACCGAGCTGTTTGTCACTCACGCAAGTGGCGAATATCCTCGGGGAGTGCGGCCGCTTTTTCACGCAGTCGCCAGATTGTGAAGTAACGTTTGAAGTTAACCCGGCGACGGCCGACCTAGATTATTTGCGCGCACTTGCAGCCCTAGGAGTTACCCGTCTAAGTATCGGTTTGCAGTCGGCTACACCAACGCGGCTCATGGCCCTTGGGCGAAGCCACACCTGCGAGGACTTTTTTCGCTTAGTGAGGGAGTCCCAGGCGGCAGGCTTCGGCAACTTTAGTGTCGACGCCATGTATGGGTTGCCTGGGCAGACTACAGGCGAGTACCTAGAAACGCTAGAGACCATCGTGAATACAGGTGCGCCGCACGTGTCGGTCTATTCTCTGCAGGTGGAACCTAATACTCCCCTCGCCGGTCAAGTGGCCAGCGGGCAGGTGGCGCTGCCTACCGACGATGCGGTCGCAGATATGATGCTGGCCGGGCGGGAGTACCTACTCGCGCAGGGCTTTTTACACTATGAGCTAAGCAATTTTGCGCGCGCCGGTTACGAGAGCGCGCATAACACCATCTACTGGCGAAACGAAGAGTATATCGGCCTTGGGCCGGGGGCCGCGAGCTACATAGCAGGCCGACGCCTAAGCAACGTGCCGAACCTAGACGATTATGCGCACACGTTAGGGCGCGGGCGTCTCCCCGTCCACTACTGCGAGCATTTGCCTGTAGCACGGCAAATGGGTGAAACGATGATGCTTGGCCTGCGTATGTTACAGGAAGGGGTCAGTAGGGAGAGGTTTGCGGCACGGTTTGGGTGCGACCCTGTCGAGGTCTACAGCCCGGTAATCGCGCGCTTTGTCCGGCAGGGAATGCTTGAAGTGACCACGCGCTCTGTGCGACTAACCGCCGCCGGGTTTCCACTGGCGAGTCAAATCCAGATGCAGTTTCTTGATTCCTTCCCCACTTGACAACCGCACCGACGCGATGGTATTTTTGTGCTGTAAGTGTTAGCACTCAGCACCGACGAGTGCTAACGCAGAAGGGCGGTGTATGAGATGTTAGATGCGCGTAAGCGACAGGTCCTGTTTGCGATTGTGCAGGACTACATTCAGACCGCAGAGCCTATCGGGTCGAGGACTATTGCCAAGCGGCACGCTTTAGGCGTCAGCCCTGCTACCATTCGCAACGAAATGGCCGACCTCGAAGAACTTGGCTTTCTGGCTCAACCACACACTTCGGCCGGACGCATCCCCTCTGAGCGGGGTTACAGGTTCTATGTAGACGCCATAGAAGAACTGCCTGTGTTGACTGCTGTTGACGCAGAGATTGTCAAGCGTCAACTTGGCGGCATATTGCGCGGACAGCAGACTATGCTTGACGCTCTGGCCCGCCTCGTCTCGTCCCTTACTAATTACACTTCCATCGTCGTCGGCCCAGAGCAGCAGTTAGCCTGCCTGAGACTCATGCAGGCAATTCCGCTAGACGAAAGCAGGGCCGTGCTTATGCTCGTCTTAGACACCGGCATGGTTGCTAACGAAGTGCTTGCGCTGCCGCCCGGCCTTACTATGTACGACCTCCTGGCGTTCTGCAACTACGTTAACTACCACTACGGCGGCACATCGCTCGGCAGGCTCAAGGCCATGAACTTCGAGGCTTATGCGGGCCGGTTTCACGCCGGTGCGCAGGCGGTAGAGCAAGCCATGGACTCGCTTATTGCCGGGCTGAGTCGCAGCGACGGCGAACGCGTTGTCTTGGGCGGGGCGACCAACATCATGAACCAACCCGAGTTTAGGGACATTGCCAAACTCCGCGCCATTATGCGCGTGCTAGATGAACATGAGCTAGTGTTGCGCCTGGTGACGTCGGTTCGAGGTGCTAGCGCCTCCGTCAGCATAGGGTCAGAGAACGCTGTCGAGGCGCTGCGTGACTGCTCGCTGATTACGGCTACCTATCAGCTTAGCGGGGGGCAGACCGGCCACATCAGTGTGCTAGGGCCGACGCGGATGGAATACGCGCGCGTTATTGCGCTCTTAAACTACGTAACCAAACTAGTTAGCCAGGCGTAAGCGCGGGCCTGAGGGGGAAGGGAATATTGACTGCGCAGGTGAGAAATCCTGAAGGCGAGCAAAGAAACGCCGCTCTTTTGACCAACAGCGCCGCCATAGCTGCGATTGCCGCAGCCGTGGCCGGGACGATGGGGCCAAAGGGGCTTGACACGATGCTCGTCGACCGCTTTGGCGAGGTCGTGGTCACTAACGCGGGTGTGACAATCCTAGAGAAGATGCAGGTCAACCATCCTGCGGCACGCATGCTCATCAAGGTGGCCAAAGCGCAGCAGGAAGAGATTGGCGACGGCACTACCACCGCTACTTTAATGGCGAGCACACTTATAGCCGAAGGCGTCAACCAAGTGGTGCGGGGCGTACCGGTAGCCCGTGTTATAGAGGGTATGCGTAGCGGGATTAAGTGCGCCTTAGAGGGGCTTGCTCGCCGCTCACGCCCCATGGATGCGTCCGATTCGCCTCTGCTCGAGCGAGTGGCCTACATATCTGGGCGGGCTCATGCAGACATTGCTGCGCTGGTAGTGCGTGCGGCACAGCTCATTGGCCAAGATAAGCTTAAGGAGCGGTCATTTAGGCTAGCTGACACTATTCGCGCCGAGGAAGGCATCGCCAACGAAGTCTTTATGGGCGTTATCGTCAGCAAAGGACGCAAAAACCGACAAGTGCCCGCAGGTGTTAGGAACGCGCGCATCTTGGTGCTTGACGATGCTCTCGAACCCGAGGCAGTCGAAGACGAGGCGTTAGCTACCGAGTCTGGGTTTAAGAAGTACCTTGAGCTGCAGGCAGATTTTCAAACGTACATACGAAAGATTATCGGCCTAGGCGTTACAGTCTGCCTCGTTGAACGTGGTATGCACGATATAGCCGAGGAAATGCTAACTGATGCAGGGGTGCTGGTAATCTGTCGCGTTCCCGCAAACGAACTGCGACAAGTCTGCGAGCACACCGGGGCTAGGGCGATAAAACGCACCGCACTGCGCAAAGCCGGCGAGGAGCTTGTCCGTTGTTTGGGCGAAGCGAGCGAGTGCTTCGAGGACGAGAGCTTGCGGCAGGTGCGTATCTTAGGAGGCAGCGGTAAGCCGATGGCGACCATAGCGGTTGGGGCTGCCACTGCCGAAGTGGTAGGCGAAAGACTGCGCATAGCCCGAGATGCGGCCTCGGCCGTGCAGGCCGCGGTGCGCGGGGGGTATGTCCCCGGCGGCGGTGCGGTGGAAATCGCCTTGGCTAAGGATGTGGAACGTGCGCGCGATACTGTTAAGGGCATGGCGGCCTACGGTCTGGATTGTGTCAGTGCGGCGTTGCGGCGGCCGCTTGCGCAGATTGTCCAAAACGCGGGCTTTAACCCATTAGAGAAGGTGGAAGAGGTGGCAGCTCTGCAACTCGCCTCTGACAGCGACGCAGTGGGCATCAACTGCGATACGGGTGAGGCGGCCGATATGCTAGCACTTGGCGTGGTTGCCCCGACACTAGTTAAATTACATGCCGTCAAAGCGGCGGGCGAAGTCGCCGAGGCTATCCTCCGCATTGATACGATTATTAAGATGACGGACACTGAGGGTTAGAGCGAGAAGGTGGTGGACAGATGGAAGAGACAGTAAAGGACGCCGTAGAGTCAGAGGTCGGTAATGAGCTAGAAAGCCTTAAGAACAAACTGGCCGAGGCCGAGGCACGCGTTTTGCGCCTGCATGCCGACATGGAAAACATGCGCCGCCGGATGCAGCGCGAAAAGGAAGAGATCTGGAATGTCGCCGTAGCCGATTGCCTAGCGAGGCTACTGCCGGTGGTAGATAACCTCGAGCGGGCTGTCGCGACGCTGCCTGACTCCACGTGGGGGCAAGGCGTAGTGCTGGTAAGCAGGCAGTTCGAGGATGTACTGACCAAGCTAGGGCTCGAACCAATCGCGGCGGCAGGCATGTTTGACCCGCAGTATCACGAGGCGCTCATGCAGGACGTCGAGTCGCCTGAGCCGGAAAACACAATTACCGCCGTGCTGGAGCGCGGATATGTCTTTAAGGGTAGAGTCATAAGACCGAGCAAAGTAAAAGTTTCAGTGGGAGGGTGCAGTGATGAGTAAGATTATCGGGATTGACCTTGGCACCACAAACTCAGTGGTAGCCTATCTGGAAGGTGGCGAGCCGGTTATCATTCCTAATACCGAGGGCGGGCGTTTGACGCCGTCTGTGGTAGGTTTCTCCAAGACAGGGGAGCTGCTTGTGGGGACCATTGCCAAGCGCCAGGCGATTAGTAACCCCGACCGCACCGTGGCGTCGATTAAGCGCCATATGGGCACGAACCACAAAGTGCGCATCGATAAGAAGGAGTATACGCCGCAGGAAATCTCGTCCATGATTTTGCGCAAGCTCAAACAGGACGCAGAAGCCTATCTCGGCACGACCATTGACAAGGCCATTATCACCGTGCCCGCGTATTTTACGGACAGCCAGCGTCAAGCCACAAAGGACGCAGGCGCCATCGCCGGGCTAGAAGTGCTTAGGATAATCAATGAGCCGACTGCCGCAGCGCTTGCCTACGGCTTAGACAAAGGTCAAGATCACACCATTTTGGTGTTTGACCTTGGCGGCGGTACGTTCGACGTCTCAATTCTGGAGTTAGGCGACGGGCTTTTCCAAGTGAAGGCTACCTCCGGCAACAACAGGCTCGGCGGCGACGATTTTGACCAGCGCGTGCAGGAACACTTGATTAAGGAGTTTAAGCGTGACACCGGCATCGACCTTAGTAAAGACAAAATGGCCATGCAGCGCCTGCGCGAAGCCGCCGAGAAAGCCAAGATTGAGCTTTCCACTTTGCAGCAGACAAACATTAACCTGCCCTTTATCACCATGGACGCAGAAGGTCCGAAGCACTTAGACATTACCTTGACGCGGGCAAAGTTCGACGAACTGACGGCCGACCTCGTCGAGCTGACCATGGGCCCGACACGGCGGGCGCTACAAGACTCTGGGCTAGAACCGTCGCAGATCGACAAGGTAATACTGGTAGGCGGTTCGACGCGTATTCCCGCCGTACAGGAGGCCGTGCGCCGCATCATCGGCAAAGAGCCACACAAGGGAGTTAACCCCGACGAGGTGGTCGCACTAGGTGCCGCTATTCA
Source organism: Selenomonadales bacterium (assembly GCA_018335585.1). Lineage (NCBI taxonomy): Bacteria > Bacillati > Bacillota > Negativicutes > Selenomonadales > Selenomonadales bacterium. The sequence goes on along the minus strand of JAGXRZ010000020.1, from coordinate 315,040 downwards.
AGGGGGCGTGCTGTCGGGCGATGTAAAAGACGTTGTGCTCTTAGATGTAACGCCGCTGTCCTTAGGGATTGAGACACTTGGAGGGGTGATGACGCGCTTAATTGAGCGTAACACCACTATTCCTACTTCCAAGAGCCAGATTTTCTCCACCGCCGCAGACAGCCAAACCACAGTTGAGATTCACGTTCTGCAGGGCGAGCGCTCCATGGCGCAGGACAACGTCACGCTCGGGCGATTCAACCTTGACGGCATTCCCCCGGCTCCGCGCGGTATCCCCAAAATAGAGGTCGCCTTTGACATAGACGTCAACGGTATAGTTAACGTAAAAGCCAAGGACATGGCCACCGGTAAAGAGCAGCGCATCACCATTACGTCGTCAACCGGGCTTTCCGAGCAGGAAATCGAGCGCATGGTGAAGGATGCCGAGAAGTACGCCGCTGAGGACGCCAAACGCAAAGAACTGGTCGAGGCCAAGAATTCTGCCGAGCAGTCCTCTTACGCGGCCGAAAAACTGCTCAAAGACCTAGGCGACAAAGCTCCTGCCGACAAAGCCGAGGCCGTCAAAGAAGCTGTAAGTGAAGCGCGCGCAGCTATTGCGACTAATGACTTAGCGAAAATCACAGCGGCAAGCGAAAAACTAACCGCGCTGATGAACGAGCTATCCACCCTGCTCTACAACCAAGCCGGCGCAGGACAGCACGGCGAGCAGGCGAGCAGCGAGCAAAGCCACGGTCCGTCTGATGGACAGACGTTTGACGCCGACTACGACGTCGATAAGAAGTAGCGCTAAGGTTAAAACGCGAGGGGTGATTCAGAGTCATGGCTAAACGTGACTACTATGAGGTGCTGGGTGTAGAGCGCTCGGCCGATGAAGGTGACATAAAGAAGGCCTATCGCAAACTCGCCCGGCAATACCACCCTGACGTTAACCCAGGCGATGCATCTGCTGCCGACAAGTTTAAGGAGATTACCGAAGCGTACGAAGTCTTAAGCGATAACGACAAGCGCGCTAAGTACGACCGATTTGGGCATGGCGCTTTTGAGCAGGCTCAAGGCGGGGGGCCGGGTGGCTTTGGTGGATTTAGCGGTGACTTCGGTGGGTTCGGTGGTGTCGAGGACATATTCGATATGATGTTTGGCGGGGGCGGACGGCGTCAGCGGTCCGGCCCCGAGCGCGGTGTCGACTTGCAGTATGAAATGGAACTGGAGTTTGTCGAGGCCGCCCTCGGCAAAGAAGTAGAAATCGAAGTGCCGCGCACCGAGTCCTGCGATACCTGCAAGGGAAGCGGAGCAAAACCCGGCACCAAAGTAGAAACGTGTTCCGTGTGCAAGGGCACCGGTCAGACTAGCTTTATCCAAAACACGATTCTTGGCCGTATCAGTAGCGTTCGCACTTGTGAACGCTGTCATGGCACAGGCAAAGTCATTCCTTCACCCTGCACGACGTGCGGCGGTAAAGGCTTAGTACGCAAGCGCCGTAAAGTCACCGTACGCGTCCCTGCGGGTGTAGACACCGGCACGCGCCTGCGCATGAGCGGTGAGGGCGAGGCAGGCCTGCGCGGCGGGCCGGCGGGGGACTTGTTTGTGGTAATGCGGGTTAAGCCTCACCCAGTGTTTAAACGGAGCGGGGCCGACCTGCTGGTAGACCTGCATATTTCTTTCCCAAAAGCCGCCTTAGGCGGCAAGGCGAAGGTTACGCTAATTGAGGATGAGACTGTCGAATTAGACATTTCCCCCGGCACGCAAAGCGGCGCCGTGCAGCGCATTAAGGGGAAGGGAATTGCCAAACTCGGTAGCGTATACAAAGGCGACGTAATCGTAACCGTGATTGTCGATACTCCTAAGAAACTTGGCGCGAAAGAGCGCGATTTACTAAAGCAACTCGCACAAGCCTTAGGAGAAGACCTAGATGATGATAAGGGCTTCTTTGGGCGCGTACGGGATGCCTTGCGATAGGTGAGCAAGATGAACACCAAGTGGCTGGAGATTATAATCGTCACGTCGCAAGAGGCCAAAGAGGCTGTGGCCGACATGCTGTATTGCCGTGGTGCGACCGGGGTCATTGTCGAGGACAGCGAGCTTTGGCACGGTGCGCTTGACGACGAAGACTACGCGGAGCGCCCCGAGCCGAATATTCCCCTCGAAGAAGTGCGCGTGACGGCTTACCTTCCTATCGGTAAGAACGCGCCGGGCTTAGTGGAGGGTCTACACTCATCCTTGGCCACCTTGGTTGAGTGTGGGCTAGACCCGGGACGTGCCGAGGTTGTGCTGTCAGAAGTGCAAGAAGAAGATTGGGCTACTGCCTGGAAAGCATATTTTAAGCCGCTACGGATTGGGGAAAGGCTAGTCGTCAAACCCACGTGGGAAGACGTAGAACTGGCGCCGCACGAAGTTGTCGTGGAAATCGACCCCGGCATGGCCTTTGGCACCGGCACCCACCCGACAACCGTGATGTGTCTCGCGCTCTTAGAAAAACAAGGGCTCGCAGGGCGCCGCGTGCTTGACCTTGGATGTGGCTCGGGGATACTTTCACTTGCGGCGGCGCAGCTTGGCGCAGGTAGCGTAGTGGCTGCCGATTATGACCCTATTGCCGTCGCCGTGGCAGAGGAGAACGTCCGGCAAAATGGGTTGGCCGATGTAATAGAGGTAGTAGAGAGCTCGTTGTTCTCGCGCGTAGAGGGTCGCTTTGACGTGATAGTCGCTAATCTCACCGCGAAAATCATTATAGAAGCGCTGCCGGATGTTCCGGGTCACCTTGCGGCGGGCGGGGTGCTGATTGTGTCCGGTATCATCCGGGAGAAACTGGCCGTGGTAGAAGACGAGCTCGTGCGACAGGGCCTCAGTATGGCCGAAGTAAGGGCCGAGGGCGAATGGGTAGCGCTCGTGGCTAAGGGCGCTGAAGCGTAGTGCCCCGCTTTTTTCTTAGCACCCGCCAAGGCGAGAGGGGAACTATAGACGGCAAGGAAGCGCATCACTTATTCGCGGTGCATCGCCACCGTGTAGGTGATGCTATTGAAGTTGTGCATGCAGGCCAAGTCTTGCGTGCCGAAATTATCGAGGCGAGCACACGTGCAGTTACCGTTAGACTTACGGCGCAGCTTGTTAGCCCTGAGGCTAAGCTCAAGGTGACTTTGTTGCAGGGATTCCCTAAAGGGGACAAACTCGAGTTAATTATCCAGAAGGCAGTAGAGCTAGGAGTTGCGCGAGTATTGCCTGTGACGTGCAGCCGCTCTTTAGCTCACGTTCCTTCCGGTAAAGTTGCTGCGCGTGTAGAGCGTTGGCGAACGATTGCCGCAGAGGCAGCCAAACAGAGCGGCCGTGCCGTCGTACCAGAGATAAGCCAACCGGCGGAGTTTACAGGGGCGATAGGCGAAGTGCAGGCGAGCCTAAAGCTTGTTGCCTACGAGGTGGCGGGCAGTGGGCTGAAGGAAGTCTTACGGCGTGCCGGGGAAAACCAGAACCTAGACAGCGTAGCCTGCTTGGTTGGACCGGAGGGAGGCTTGTCGCGAGACGAGGTAGAGGCGGCAGAAGCTGCCGGTTTCGTACCTGTCACGCTCGGGCCGCGGATTCTCAGAACCGAAACGGCGGCACTAACCCTTGTCAGTGCGGTGATGTATGAGCTTGGCGATGTGGGAGGTCGAAATGACGACGGTCGGATTTCACACCCTCGGGTGCAAGGTTAACCAACAGGAGACCGGCGCGCTGGCAGCCCGCTTTCAGGCGGCGGGTTTTTGCGAAGTGCCTTTTACAGAGCCTGCCGACGTGTATGTCATTAATTCATGTGCGGTCACGGGTGAGGCGGAGCGCAAGTCACTCAGCCTGGCACGGCGTCAGAAGCGGCGCTGCGGTGAAGCCATAGTTGTTCTGGCCGGTTGCTTTCCGCAGGTGTCGCTAGAGAAGGCCACCGGGGCAGGCGTCGACCTTTTGGTGGGCAGCAACGATAAAGCTAAGATCGTGGAGCTCGTAACCGAGTTGCTCGAGGGTAAAGGCGGCGCGGTTACTATGGTTACTCCTTGGTCTGGTGACACTCCTTTTGAAGTGATTTCGGACGTCTTTAGCTCCTCGCGCGTGCGGGCTACGCTCAAAGTACAGGACGGGTGCGAGCAGTTCTGCGCCTACTGCATTATTCCCTATGCGCGCGGCCGCGAACGTTCGCTTTCGCCTGCGGCAGTCGTAAAGCAGGCGCGCGGTTTGGTGGCGCAGGGGTATGGCGAGGTGGTCTTAAGCGGCATACATCTTGGGGCCTATGGGCGTGACCTACCGGAGTTGCCGAGCCTTGCCGACCTAATTGCCGAGCTTTCCGGCGTGGCAGGCCTTAAGCGCCTGCGCTTAGGGTCGGTGGAACCTAACGATGTTAACGCGCCGTTGCTAGCGCAGTTCGCAAGCAATGAAAAACTCTGTGCGCACATTCACCTGCCGTTACAAAGCGGCAGCAACAGCGTGCTTAGTCGCATGGGAAGGCAGTACACTGCCGAACAATATCTGGGCGTTGTCGCCGCTTTGCGTACCGCATCGCCAAGCATCGGCATTACGACCGACGTAATGGTAGGTTTCCCGGGGGAGAGTGACGCCGAGTTTGGCGAGACCGTAGCGCTTGTTTCCGAAGTGGGCTTCTCGCGTCTACACGTCTTTCGCTACTCCCGGCGGGAAGGGACACCAGCCGCCTCCATGCCGCGGCAGGTGGCGGCAGCCGTTAAGGCCAAGCGAGCGAACTTACTGCAGGAGCTGTCGTTACGCGAGGCCCACAAGTTTAACCTCTCCCTAGTCGGACAAGAGGCCGCAGTACTTTTGGAGTCTTGTGGCGGCGAAGTATGCGAGGGATATACGTCATCGTATGTTAAGGCGTATCTACCGGCAGATGCTGGTGCTATAGGAGATATCGTTACCAGGCAAATCGCTGCGGCCACAAGCGAAGGCGTATGGGCAGCAGGAGTTATTTTCCCGCCACAGAATATAACTAGAGCAAAGAAATGAGGTGAGTTATATGTCTTGTGTCTTCTGTCGAATTGTAACGCGAGATATTCCCGCGCGCTTTGTGTACGAGGATGAGCATGTATGTGCTTTTCACGACGTAAACCCCGTCGCTCCCGTACATATTTTAGTTATCCCGAAGGCGCACGTGGCGCGCGTCGATAGGCCCGAAGTTTGCGAACTTGGGCTTGGCGACCACATTTTTCGTGCTATCGGTAGCATCGTGCGGCAGGAAGGTCTGGAGGAGGGCGGCTTCCGCGTCGTCAGCAACGCCGGCAAGGACGGGGGGCAGACGGTTGACCACCTGCATTTTCATCTGATTGCCGGGAGGCGCATGGCCTGGCCGCCGGGTTAGAGTTGACACTACCCCTTGCTGTGCTATAATACTTAGGGCATGGTATTAAAGTCCGAGACTTCTCCGAGCAGTTGTTAGTGGCGGAGGGAGGGAAATTTAATGTCAGAAGTTAAGATTCGCAAAGACGAGAGTCTTGACCAAGCGCTGAAGCGGTTTAAGCGTCAGTGCCAACGGTCGGGCGTGCTTTCGGAAGTGCGTAAGCGCGAGCATTATGAAAAGCCTAGTGTGCGCAGGAAGAAAAAATCCGAAGCAGCGCGCAAGCGCAAGTTCTCCTAACTCCCTCTTAAGATAGGCCCACAAAGGCGTTGCCGCGGCAACGCCTTTATACGTGAAAACAAAGCAAAACAAAAGGGACGGTTCTTCCTGTAAATTGCGAAGCAAAAGGCTCCGTCCCTTTTGCTTCAGGGCGTTGCCGCGGCAGCGCCTTTTTGCGTCCTTTTGCTTCGTGTTATGCGCGCTGGGTTTCGCTCATAGTGTACTAGGAGGGGGTGATTGACGTGCCGCCGCTTGGTCGCTTGTTTGGGTCAGTCTTGGACCTGCCTCAAGATGTATATATGGACTTGCCGCGCGTCACCATCGTCGGGTGTGAGGAGGTCAGCATAGAAAACACGCGTGGCGTACTACATTTTAGTGATACAGAATTAGTTATCGAACTAGCGCACAGGGTGCTGCGCATCACGGGCGAAAATCTGTCGCTGCGCAATATTCAGTCCGGAGAGATTGCCGTGAACGGCAGGGTTTTCGCATTAGTTTTTGAGAGTGTCAGTGCGCATGAATAGGCTTACGAACTACTGCACTGGGTTTCTCTTGCTTAGACTAACAGGGCAGAACCGGGCCGCATTTCTTAGCGAATGCGCTCGTGCTGGAATACCGCTGTGGAGCGTCAGGCAACAGGGTGGCCACGTGCTGCTTTACTCGTCCGTGCCGGGGTTTCTGTCAATGCGTAAGCCCGCGCGCAAATACCGTTGCCAAATAGAAGTACTAAGTCGCAGGGGGGTCCCCTTCTTGCTGCAGAAGGCTCGGCGGCGTCTGTTTTTCTCCTTAGGTGCGATTTTCTTTGCGGGTCTGCTGTGGCTTTTGACAAGCATGGTCTGGCGAGTCGAGGTGGAGGGGAGTCAGAAGGTCGCAGCCGCAGATATCCTTCCGGTTGTGCGCGAGGCCGGCCTTGATATCGGGACATGGCGACGTGAGGTTGATTCGGAGCGAATTGCGACCGCTATTCTGCGGGAGTTTCCGGAACTAGCTTGGGCTGGCGTGCGCCTTAAAGGTAGCGTAGCGATCATACAGCTAGTCGACCGCGCTGTGATACCACCCATCCTCCGTTTGCCTGGAGATGTGGTGGCCGCTCGCGCCGGCGTGATTACCCGCATTATTGCCTTTAGCGGCGAAGTAAGAGCGGCAGCCGGTGATACTGTGGCCAGAGGACAGCTTTTGCTCAGTGGCGCGACGGCCCAAGGAGGGCATGCCAGTGGACTGGTTGAAGCGCGAGTGTGGTATGAGGCTGTCGGTTCGATGGAGACTACGCAGGTCGTCCGGAACACGACCGGTCGCGTCGCCGTACGGGAGTATGTGCGCCTAGGCGAACGCGAAGTTCAAGTAGCGGGCCCTTCACAGCTACCATTTGCGCTCTACGAGGCGACTACCCTAAAGAGGAATTTGCTGCCCGGTGTCGAACATGTCACCGTCACCTTTCACGAAGTCACTCGCTCACATAGGTCCCTAAGCGCGAGCGAGGCCGAGGCAGCGGCCACTTTGGCTGCGCAGGAGAAGCTGCGAGTGAGTCTGCCCAGCGGGGTTACAATACTCGATAGCAGGACTGATGTGTGGTGGAGTGAAGACAAGACGGTAGTCTATGTGCGCGTCATTGCAGAGACACTCGAAGACATTGCGCAGTTCGTGCCGCAGCAACAATAGGAGGGCATGGTAATCGAAGGGAAAGAAGTTAAGCTCATTATTCGCGACAACAACGAGGCGGTCAAGCTATTTGGCTTGCATGACGAGAACTTGCGCGCTATCGAGGCAGCCTTCCCGGTGCGGCTTTTCAGCAAGGATAACGAAATGGTCATTGCCGGGGCCGAACAACACGTCTTTAAGGTAGAGCAGGTCATCAAGGGGATGCTCGAGATTTTGCGCAGCGGCGGTGACTTAGGCCGCGGGGATGTGACGTATCTTTTGCGCTTGGCGGGGGAAGGACAAGCCGTGCGCAACTTCTCCCTCGCGACTGACGTAATTGTGCAGACGACGCGCGGCAAACAGATTCGACCCAAAACCGCGGGACAGAAAAGATACTTAGACGCCTTGCGCGCGCATGACATTGTGTTTGGCATCGGGCCCGCGGGCACCGGCAAGACCTATCTGGCCATGGCCCACGCGGTGGCCGCGTTAAAAGCACGGGAGGTCAGTCGACTGGTACTTACGCGTCCCGCTGTCGAGGCAGGCGAGAGTCTTGGGTTTTTGCCGGGCGACCTGCAAGAGAAGGTTGACCCGTATTTGCGCCCTCTCTATGACGCTCTGTACGACATCATGGGCGTGGAGACTTTCGCTAAGCATATGGAAAAGGGCATTATCGAGGTGGCGCCGCTTGCCTACATGCGTGGGCGCACGCTTGACGATGCCTATGTCATCCTTGACGAGGCTCAAAACACGACGCCCGAACAGATGAAGATGTTTCTCACCCGTCTTGGGTTTGGGTCACGGGCGGTGGTCACCGGCGACTTAACCCAGGCAGATCTTCCGCGCAGCAAGGTGTCCGGGTTAATGGACGCCAAGCGAGTGCTGACCGGTATCGAAGGCATAGCCTTCGTCTTCCTCTCGCATACGGACGTCATCCGTCACGTTTTGGTGCAAAAGATAATCCAAGCCTACGAGGTCAGCACAAAGCAGGAAGGTGGATAAATGAGAAACTTCTGGCAGCGAGGACTGCTGCTGTTGCTTGTGTACGCCGTTACGGCTCTCTTGCTGATCCTTACTTTGGTGCCTGAAGCGGTAGACCTTGAAGTCGGTCAAGCGAGTCCGCGTTATATTGGCGCGCCCCGGGTGGTCGAAGATGCCTTTACCACCGCTTTGCTGCGGCGTCAAGCGGCGCAGGGAGTCGCCGAGGTGTTCGAACAAGACCCGACGGTCCTCGATCGTGTGAGCGCAGAGGCTGAAGCAATACTGAATTCTTTTGTGCGGATTGCCGAGACTGAACCGGATGCGACAAGACGCGCGGAAATGGTGCGTGCACGCGTAACTTTTGCCATTACCGAAGCATCGGTGCAGACCGGTTTGACGCTGGATGCGGGGAGTGTGGAACAACTTCTCGCCGAATTCAGACTGGCACTTGGACCTGTCTACCGACTCGGGATTAAGGTTGACGGGCTTGAGAGCGCACGCGCGGCGGTGGTGGCGGTTTTGCAGAACTCAGGGCTGCGAGCCCCATATCGTGTGCTCTTGTCGGAACTGGCTCGGGGCATCATGCTCCCTAATATGAGCCCCAACGAAGCAGCGACAGAGAGAAGGCGCATTGAAGCTAAAGCAGAGGTGGCCCCGGTAATGCTGCAGATTGGGGAAAAGGTAATTGGGCAGGGAGAAATAGCAACCGAGCGTGAAATCATATTATTACAGACGCTCGGCCTTTTGCGCCGCACTCTAGAGTGGAGGGTTATCTCGGGTAGTCTCCTGTTTGCCCTTATCGCCGTCGGGGTGCCGACACTTTACTTCTATCGCGCTTACTGGCATGCAGGCCGCACGACTAGCGAGCTTACACTTGCCGCAGTGGTGTATCTGGGCACGTTGTTTATTGGCTTGGGCTTATCTACCCTTTCAGGGTATCTATTTCCTATTGCCGGGGCAAGCATTCTGCTGACGGTATTGCTTAACGCGCGAGCGGGGCTTGTCGTGGGCAGTGCCCTTAGTCTGCTCGCGGTCGGGCTTGTCGGGTATGATGTAAGCTACCTGATGGTAGGACTCCTAGGCACAGCTGTGGGCGTGTACGCGGTTTCTACACAAGAGCATCGCGCGGGCATTGCACGCAGCGGCATAGCGGTTGGGCTCGCCAACATGGCGGCGATAGCTGCGCTTAGCCTGCTATTTGGGGGGCTTGGGCCGCAAGTGCTGGTTGACCTCGTCTGGGGTTTTGGTAGCGGGGTGCTGTCTGTTGTACTTGCTATAGGTGTTCTGCCGTTTCTTGAGCATTCATTTGGCGTGACTTCGTCGATTAGACTAGTCGAGCTTTCTAATCCGCATCAACCCCTATTGAAAAGACTCTTGTTTGAGGCCCCCGGCACCTACCAACATAGCGCTATAGTCGCAAGTCTCGCGGAGGCTGCAGCCTTAGAAATAGGAGCGAACGCGCTCTTAACTAGAGCCGGTGCCTACTATCATGATGTGGGGAAGCTTGTGCGCCCATATTTTTTTATAGAGAACCAGATAATGATGGATAATCCGCACGATCAATATCCCCCTGAGTTAAGCGCCTCGGTGATCATCAACCATGTCAAGGATGGCGTTCAACTGGCCAGAGAGCATAAAATTCCGCCCGTTCTGATTGACTTTATACAGGAGCATCACGGCACGTCCATGGTGCAGTATTTTCTGGCGAAAGCACAAGAACAAGGTGAGTCAGTAGACGCAGGCAACTACATGTACAGCGGACCGCGGCCGCGCACTAAAGAGTCGGCGATTGTCATGCTAGCTGACATGGTCGAGGCTGCAGTACGAGCCACGAAAATGCCCACCCCTGAAAGAATGGCCGAGAGGGTGCAGTCGTTGATTAGGGAGCGGTTGTATGCCGGTCAGCTCGACGAAAGCGAGCTCACTCTGCGGGAGCTAGACAAGATAGCTGCGGCGTTCGTGCGGCATCTTTCAAGCGTCTTTCATCATCGAGTAGAGTACCCGGGACAACAAGGAGGTCTATCGTATGCAGGTGCTGTGGACGGACGCCCAGGACAGGTTCCCCTTACCGCCCCACCTACCCGAACTAATGGTGGAACTAGCCACACAGGTAGCGGCGAGGCTTTCACTCGATAAAGACACAGAGCTGAGCTTGGCCTTTGTCGATGACGAAGAAATACAGCGCCTAAACTTAGCCTTTCGTGGGAAGGATGCCCCTACCGACGTGCTGTCCTTTGCTAATGCCGACGAGGACGATCTCCCCACTCCTCCTGGGGCGCCAAAACTACTTGGTGACATCGTAATATCTCTCGAACGAGCACATGCTCAGGCCGCTCTGTTTGGCCACAGCCTAGAGCGCGAGGTAGCCTTTCTCCTAGTGCATGGGCTACTCCACCTCGCCGGATATGATCACGATGTTGACAACAGCGGCGAGATGCACGAGTTGACCGAGAGCATACTTAGCGAGGCTGGGTGGCGTAGGTGAAGAGACCACATACACTGCGCGATAGTTTTCGTGACGCAACTGTTGGGCTAAGGACCGCGCTTAGGGAAGAGCGCAATATGCGCATACACTTTACGGCGCTTGGGCTCTTATGCGCTGTCAGCCTGGTAGTGGGGCTTAACGCCTTGGAGTGGGCAGTCTTGTTGTTGGCGGCGGGGGCAGTAATAGGGCTCGAGCTACTAAACTCGGCTGTGGAAAGAGCAGTCGACCTTGCCGAGCCGCATGAAAACGAACTGGCCGCACAGGCTAAGAATCTTGCCGCTGCCGGTGTGCTGGTAGCTTCTGTCGTGGCTACTTTGGTAGGACTGCTTGTTCTTTTGCCTAAACTATTGTCTGCATTCTTTGGGGCCTAGGGAGGAGATGTGCAAGTGAATAGACTTAAGACCTACTTCCTAGCCGGGTTAATTGTCATCTTGCCGGCAGCAGTCACGGTTTACACGCTGGTTGTTTTATCGCGATTTTTTGACGGATTGCTTTCGCGCCTCCTGTTCTACGTCCCGGCCATAGGACCTCTCTTGGCGGTAATTCCGGGGAGCGGCCTGGTAGTCACGGCTGTAACCGTGGTAGTCATAGGGATGGTGACCACTAATGTAATCGGGCGCCGCGCTATCGGTTACTGGGACAGGTTTTTCCTAGGGGTGCCTATTGCCCGCAGCATATACAATTCGACCAAACAAATAGTCGACGCCTTCTTGGCACAAGGCAAGTCGGCCTTTCGGCAGGTTGTATTGATTGAGTATCCGCGGAAAGGCATTTATGTGCTTGGTTTTCTTACAGGCGAGCTCAGCGGCGATGTGTTCTCGCTTGCGGGCGAGCTCGTGGCCGTGTTTGTTCCTACAACGCCTAACCCTACATCTGGTATGCTAGTCTTAGTGCCTAAACAGGAAGTCCAAGTGTTGGCTATGCCAGTCGACGACGGCCTAAAGCTGATTGTCTCAGGTGGTGTTTACCGACCTAACGAACGTGCTGTGCGACAGGCTAAGCCAGAGGAGGAAGAAAGTGCACCAAGAGTTACGTCAGCAGTTAATTGATGTCGCTAAGGCCGTCTGCCGCCGGGCCTATGCCCCCTATTCGGGCTATAAGGTGGGGGCTGCTGTGATGTCCGCTGGTAGGATTTACAGTGGGGTAAATGTAGAAAACGCGTCCTATGGCCTGACGATGTGCGCCGAGCGAGCCGCTGTCATGGCAGCGGTAAGTGACGGAGCGCGGAGCATCGAAGCCGTAGCCATAGCGGTAGAGGAAGGAGCGCCCTCGCCCTGTGGCGCCTGTCGACAGGTGCTGCGGGAGTTTGCGGACGACATGGCTGTTATCTTGGTCGCCGCCGACGGCACTGTGCGTGACACAACTCTCGCCAAGCTCCTGCCAGATTCGTTTGGGCCGGACTTTCTCAAGGAGGACCGACGTGACGCATAAATCAGGGTTTATTGCCGTAGTCGGACGCCCAAATGTGGGGAAATCCACACTGCTAAACTGCGTTCTAGGGGAGAAAATTCTCATTGTCAGCGACAAACCGCAAACAACACGCAACAAGATTCGCTGCATCTACACCGAGCCGGGCCTGCAGGCTGTTTTTCTTGACACACCGGGCATCCACAAGCCGCATCATCGTTTGGGCGAGCAGTTGGTGGCAAACGCGCTTACCGCACTAGCCGAAGTAGATGAAATCTGGCTTGTCGTAGAGCCCACTGCGCGCGTCGGCTCCATAGAGAAGGAAATCATTGCTAAGCTCCCTCAGGCGGCGTCGGTAGTCCTAATCGTAAACAAGGCCGATACCGCGACGCCTGCGAGTATCGAAAACACGCAGGACGCATTCCGCGCGCTGCACGACTTTAAGGCGACATTCAGTGTGTCCGCCGCGACAGGCGAGCGGGTGCCGGAGCTCTTAGAGCACTTGCGCAGCACTTTGCCGGAGGGGCCGCAGTACTATCCGGAAGACATGATTATTGACCAACCCGAGCGCTTTGTCGCGGCAGAGATTGTGCGAGAAAAAGTGCTGGAGTTTACGCGCGACGAAATCCCGCATTCCACGGCTGTGGTGGTGGAAAGCATGAAAGAGCAGGGTGACATAGTGCACGTAACCGCTACCGTCTATGTGGAAAGGGAGTCGCAGAAGGGGATAATTATCGGCAAGACAGGGTCAATGCTCAAGGCCATAGGCACAGCCGCCAGACAAGACATCGAAAGCCTCCTCGGCAGTCAGATTCACCTAGCGCTGTGGGTGAAAGTGCGCAAGGACTGGCGACAGAAGGAGCATGAACTAAGGCACCTAGGGTATGAAAGAGAGAGGCAGTGATACAAATGGATTCTAAGCAGTTGGCACGATACATTGACCATACCGTACTCAAGGCAGATGCGCTGCCTAGCGACATCAAAAAGCTCTGTGAAGAGGCGGTTAAGTACAACTTTGCGGCTGTGTGCGTCAACTCATGCTACATACCGATGGTAAAGCAACTGGTACAGGCAGAGGTCGGCATAGCGAGTGTAGTGGGCTTCCCGCTTGGCGCGGCATCTACGTTTGCCAAGTGTGAAGAAACGCGGGAGGCTGTGCGTCAAGGCGCGACGGAAATCGACATGGTCATTAACATCGGGTGGCTTAAGGCAGGGATGCTGCAAGCCGTTCTCGAAGATATACGCGCAGTTGTAGACGCGGCAGGGCAGGCAGTTGTTAAGGTGATTCTCGAAGCCGCGCTCCTAAACGACTCCGAGAAAATTAAGGTATGTGAAATGTCTGTCGCCGCGGGGGCCGGGTTTGTTAAGACATCGACAGGGTTTGGTCCCGGGGGCGCGACGGTGGCCGATGTGGCGCTGATGCGCCAAGCCGTGGGTGCAAAACTCGGCGTAAAGGCCTCAGGCGGCGTGCGCAACCTAGACCTTGCTCTGGCTATGCTAGCGGCGGGGGCTACTCGCATTGGAACTAGCTCGGGTGTGTCGATTGTGGAAGAGTGTAAGTCTAGGCATGCCGCAAGTCAAGGGTGAGGGGCTGATACTTAGGACCAGTAATCTCGGCGAATGGGATAGGCTAGTTGTCGTGTTGGCGGCAGGCATGGGCAAGCTGCGAGCGGTAGCCAAAGGTGCCAGGAAAGTGCAAAGCCGCTATGCCTCCGTAACACAACCGCTCACTCACCTGCGGTTCACGGCCTATGTCGGGCGGAGTCTCCCCACCTTAAGCCAAGCTGAACCGTTGGAGAGTTTTCGCTCGCTCCGAGAAGACCTCGATAGCCTAGCCTACGCTCTATACATGCTTGAGCTTGTAGATAGCTCACTTGTAGACGCCGAGCCGCACGACGACGTGTTGAGTCTAGCTATCGCTTGCCTGCACATCCTGAGCCACACCGAGCACCGCGAGCTGTTGCTGGCATTTTTTGAGCTCCGGCTATTAGCACGACTTGGGTTTGGTTTGGAGTTAAGTTTATGTCCGCATTGCGCCGGTCCCGCCGGCGAATATTTGGTCCCGGATGTCCCCGGTTTCCCGTGTCGGAAGTGTAGTCAAGGTGAGATGCGGGGCAAGCAGGTTAAGGTAAGCACTGCGGCGCATAACTTGCTCTGCAAGTTACGGGATAGAGACTGGCGAGCAGTGGAAGGTTTGTGCGCCCCTGTGGCGGGAGAGAGGGAAGTGGCTGCGGTGCTCGACAGCGTCGTGATGGCCAAACTTGAGAAACGCCCGGCCAGTCATGCCTTTTTGTGCGCCATACGCACAGCCGGCAAGAGAGGCGATTAAGGAGGACAAAAGTGAGCAAGGTTGTTGTTTTTGTAGTTTCAGATTCTCTGGGCGAGACGGCACATCGCGTGGCCCATGCGGCTGCCAGCCAGTTCGGCAACGACATGGATTTTCGCCGCATCTCATACGTCGCCGGGCGCGAGGCATTAGATGAAGTGGTAGACGAAGCGAGAGGTTTGCGCGCGCTGGTGGTGCACACTTTGGTGTTGCCTGAGTTTCGGGCCCACATCAATGCACGTTGCCGGGCGGAGGGGATTGCCGCGATAGACATTTTGGGGCCGATGATGGACGGGTTCTCGACTATTTGCGAAACTCAGCCAAAGCTTCAGCCCGGGCTAATCTACCAACTAGACGAGGAGTATTTCCGCGAGGTAGAGGCGGTGGAGTTTGCGGTCAAGTACGATGACGGCAAGGACCCGCGCGGCCTGCTCAAAGCAGAAATCGTGCTGCTTGGCGTCTCCCGTACGTCTAAGACCCCGCTCAGTATGTACCTAGCACACCGCGGCTATAGGGTGGCGAATGTGCCGCTTGTTCCAGAAGTCAATCCGCCGGACGAAATCTACCTTGTACCGCGCGACCGCATCTTTGGCTTGACGATTCGCGCCGAGGAACTGCAGTCCATTCGCCAGGAGCGCCTAAAGGCACTCGGGTTAGCCAGTAATGCCAGCTACGCCAGCTTCGAGCGCATTAACGAGGAGCTTAGATACGGGGAAGGCATTATGCGGGCTGCCGGCTGCCGCATTATCGACGTCACCAAACGGGCAGTCGAGGAGACAGCCTCTAAGATTATTGACTACTATAATCGCCGGGATAAACTAGGAGACTAGCGCCGAAAAGTAAGGTGGGAGCCGATGCCTGAGTATGGACGAGAGCTTGTAGAGAGTGTCGTTAATAGCGTCGATATAGTGCAGGTCGTAGGCGAGCATGTCCGCCTAGAGAAGCGGGGCAGGAGTTTCTTTGGGTTATGCCCGTTCCATGCCGAGAAGACAGCATCCTTTAACGTCAATCAAGAGAAGCAGATGTACTACTGCTTTGGCTGCCAGGCGGGGGGCAATGTCCTAAGCTTCGTCATGGAGCACAATAAACTAACTTTCCCCGAAGCACTAGAAAACCTAGCCGAGCGTGCGGGGATTACTTTACCCGCGCTGCATACCGATGCTCCCGACGTGCTGGCCAGGCGGCGGGCGCGTGAGCGCGACCTGAAAGTCACTGCGTGGGCAGCAGATTTATTCCACCGCCAACTGCTGAATGAGTCCCTAGGACGCGAAGCGCGAGATTACCTCGTGCAACGCGGGCTAAGTTTTGACCTAATCACCTCGCTTAAGCTAGGCTACAGCTTAGCAGCTTGGAACACGCTTATCGAGCGTGCGGCGGCAGAGCGCATCGGGGAAGCCGAGCTGTTGCGTCTAGGTTTGATTGTACAGGGAGAGAGGGGCCTTTACGACCGCTTTCGCCACCGCGTGATGTTTCCCATTCGCAACCGCCAAGGGCAGGTGATTGCCTTTGGCGGCAGGCTTCTCGGAGACTCCAAGGAAGTCGCCGCACCCAAGTATATGAACTCCCCCGAAACCCCTTTGTTCAGCAAGGGCCGGGAGCTCTATGGGCTCGACCGCGCGGCTAAGGCCATCACCCAAGCCGGATTTGTCATCGTCGTCGAGGGGTACATGGATGCTATAACCCCTTGGCAATACGGCGTGGACAACGTAGTTGCTACGCTTGGGACAGCGCTGTCACCAGAACACGCCCAAGTTCTTAAGCGCTACACCTCGTCCGTTAGCGTTTGTTTTGATGCAGATGTTGCCGGGCAGAACGCCGCTTTGCGCGGCATAGAGGTGCTAAGCGGAAAAGGGCTAGCGGTAAGAGTGGCTACCCTGACCGATAGCAAAGACCCAGACGAGTTCCTGCGCAAGTTTGGGCGCGAGCAGTTTCTAGCGGCCGTAGGCAGCGAGGCCCTAGCCGCCACGCTGTATCGCATTCGCGGTCTATCCAAGCAGCATGACCGGAATACGCCGCAGGGTCTTGGGGCTTTCGGGGCAGAGGCTGCCAAGGTTATAGCCGGGGTAAGCAATGCCCTCGAGCGCGATGCGTATGTCAAGCAAGTCGTAAGGCTGTACAAGCTGCCGGAAGACGCCTTTCTGGTGGAGCTGGCAAAAGCCCTAGGGCCGCAGCCGACGGATAAACTTTCCAAAGCACGGCATACTATGGCTGATAAGGGCGGTGCAAAGGCGGTATTGCCGGGTTGGGTTAGGGCTGCGCGCATGCTCCTCTACATCCTGGCGAAACATGAGGAGTCGCGGCAGCCTCTCTTCGACCTCTGGACGCGCGTCGGTTTTATTGACGAGAAGTATCGGCACTTGGCGACGTGGTTAACGCGCGAGCTTGGCCCCGAAGATGACCCCATGCATTTGGCACACGAGCTCGCCCCAGAGTTAAAATCCGAACTTGCCGCTGCGTTAACCGTAGATTATTTAGAGGAAAACGTGCTCGACGTGGCGAATGAGTGTTTTGTAAAGATTGAAGAGCAAGCTTTGACGCTAGAGATAACACGCTTGCAGGATGCCCTAGCGGGGGCAGAAGGGGAAACTCGCGGGGTGCTGGCAGCGCAGCTAGCAGATTTGCAGCGGCGCAAGAAGGTCCCACAGAGAGAGAAAGTTTCCCAGTTGAGGGGGTACAGGACGTGAACAAGAAAGAGACTCAGGCTGAGGCGGTCAAGGAACTGATAGAGCGCGGTAAAAAGCGCGGAGTGCTGACCTACAAGGAGATTGGCGAACACCTCAGTGAGGTGGAGCTTGAGCCTGAGCAAATCGACGAATTCTATGAAGGGTTGGCATCCTTAGGAATTGACCTCTTGGCGGACAACAGCGCCATGGAAACGGTCTACCCTAGCGTGCCCGACACTTCTACCGTGCGCGCGGAGGCAGACGCGCCTCTCGAAGAAGCAGAAACCGGGGAAATCGGCATTCCCGACGGTTTGCGGCTTGACGACCCTGTGCGGATGTATCTCAAGGAAATTGGACGCGTGCCGCTGCTTTCCTCGGAAGAAGAGGTCGACCTAGCTAAGCGCATGGAGGAGGGGAGCGAGGAGGCCAAGCGGCGTCTGGTAGAGGCCAACTTGCGCCTCGTCGTGTCCATTGCCAAGCGGTATGTAGGACGCGGCATGCTTTTTCTCGACTTAATACAAGAAGGCAATCTCGGCTTGATGAAGGCAGTTGAGAAGTTTGACTACCGCAAGGGTTACAAGTTCTCGACCTATGCCACGTGGTGGATTAGGCAGGCAATTACCCGCGCTATTGCCGACCAAGCCCGCACGATACGCATTCCCGTGCACATGGTTGAGACCATTAACAAGCTGATTCGCATCACGCGCCAGCTCCTGCAAGAGCTAGGGCGAGAACCGACGCCGGAAGAGGTCGCGGCGGAAATGGGCGTGCCTGTTGAACGCGTGCACGAGATTCACAAAATCGCGCAAGAGCCTGTATCGCTAGAAACGCCTATCGGCGAGGAAGAGGATTCGCATCTGGGCGACTTCATACCCGACGAAGACGCTCCGGCACCGGCAGATGCCGCGGCTTTCGCGCTTTTGCGCGAGCAATTAGACGAAGTGCTTTCAACGCTAACGACGCGCGAACAAAAGGTACTGCGCCTGCGCTTTGGGCTTGAGGACGGCCGCTCGCGCACACTCGAAGAAGTAGGCCAAGAATTTGGTGTGACGCGGGAAAGAATTCGCCAAATCGAGGCCAAAGCGCTACGCAAATTGCGGCACCCAAGCCGCAGTAAGTGGCTCAAGGACTTTTTGGAGTAGAACAAAAGAGAACAAAAGGGACGGTTCTTTTTGTCACGACCCGTGATGCAATGGGGCCGTCCAAGGAGTCCATAGAGAAAGGATATCGGGCTTGGCTGCTATGAAAATCCTAGAATATATCGACATTGACTATACCAAGGTTAAGCGTCAGTACGAGAAGGTAACGGGTCATCTCGCCAGAGATGACTTTCGCTCCGCCACTGTCAAGAAGTTGGCGGATTTTGATTTGTACAGTGCAAGACTCGACGACGCAAATCGCTTAATCTTTAAGCTAGTGCAGTATCAGGGAGTGCGCTACGCCCTAATGCTGGAGGTAGTGCTCAACCATGCCTACGACAGGTCCAAGTTTCTAAGGGGAGCCAAGATTGACGAGGCAAAAATACCGCCATTGGATGACCAAGCGCAAATAAGCACAGACACCTTACCATCTGTCAGCTACGTTAACCCGACAGAGAAACGCTTTCACTTCCTAGAAAGAGCTGTATCCTTTGATCCTAACCAGTCTATAATATATCGCGCTATTTGTCCGCTTATCATCATTGGGCCGGCAGGCAGTGGCAAGACTATCGTCACACTTGAGAAACTAAAGCTGTTCCGCGGCCAGGGGCTCTACGTCACTCATTCGCAGTATCTGGCAGAACGAGCTAGGGCGCTGTATGGTAGTAATCATTATGAGAACGGCGAACAGGACGTGTCCTTTCTCTCCTTCAGGGAGTATCTCGAAACCATGCGCGTCCCGGAAGGCAAGGAGGTGAGCTTCAGCCGGTTTGCCGAATGGCTATATAGATTTCCGAAGCAGCGGCGAGTCGCCGACGCCCATCGGCTATACGAGGAATTTCGCGGCGTAATTACCGGCTCTGCCTTAGATGCCCCCTATTTGGGCCGGGAGGAGTATCTCGGCCTCGGGGTCCGACAGTCGATCTACCTCGGAACTGAACGTCAGTTGGTTTATGACCTCTTCGAGAAGTATCTTGTTTTTCTTGGGGAGAATCACCTGTATGACCCCAATATCATAGCGTATGATTATCTGCGTGAAGTGAAGCCACTATACGACTTCGTCGTGGTCGATGAAGTCCAAGATGTAACGAACGTACAGCTCCAGCTTGTTCTTAATAGTCTTAAAAATCCCCGTGAGTTTATGCTCTGTGGCGACTCTAACCAAATTGTACATCCGAACTTTTTCTCGTGGAGCCGCTTAAAGTCGATGCTCCTAAGCAGCGCAGAGCTTGAAACAGCTCGAGTGACACGCATCTTACAGTCAAACTTTCGCAATTCTAGGGCGGTCACTACGTTGGCCAATAGACTTATTCTAATTAAACAACGGCGATTTGGTTCAGTAGATAAGGAAAGCACCTATCTGATGGACAGCCTCTCTGAGAAAGATGGGGAGGTGCTGCTTCTAAAGGATACTCAGAAGGTCAAGAGTGAGCTAAACAAAAACATCAGGCGATCTACTAGGTTTGCCGTTATTGTGATGCGCAGTGAGGACAAGATCTTGGCCCGAAAGTGGTTTGAAACCCCTCTGCTGTTCACCGTGCAAGAGGCGAAGGGCCTTGAATATGCAAATGTCATCCTACTTAACTTCGTCTCCGAGGAGCGGCAGAGTTTTCAAGAGATTGTTAGGGGAGTAAGCGAAGCGGACATGGAGTGCGACCTCCATTTCATGCGAGCCGCAGACAAAACCGACAAGTCTCTAGAAGTCTACAAGTTCTTTATAAACTCGTTGTACGTTGCCGTTACTCGCGCCGTAGAGAAGCTGTACATCATCGAGAGCGATGAGGCACACCCTATTCTTAGTCTAATGGGGTTGCGTCAGGCTATGGAAGAAGTCGCAATAAATGCTGAGCAGTCTACCACAGCAGAATGGCAGGCAGAGGCCCGCAGATTAGAGCTGCAGGGCAAGCAGGAACAAGCCGATAGCATAAGGCAATCTATTTTAAAGGTGCAGCCTGTCCCTTGGGATGTTTTTACTCCGGCGAAAGTTGTAGAGCTAGCCGACCAGATTCGTCAGGCTAAAGATAACCCACAAAGACCGAGAAAGCTGCTCTTTGAATACGCACTCTTTCACGACTCGCCAGCAATAATTGCTTTCCTGAGTGGGCAAAACTACGCCAAGGCACGGCAAATACTCGCACAACGTGATTATGGGCTGCTCGTTAACTCCTCGTTGTATGATCAACAGAGAGCAAATCTGTACGCGCACCTGCTTCCAAAGTATACAAACAGTTTGTACAAAGAGATATTGAAGCAGTGTGCTGTGTACGGCGTTGATTTTCGCAATGAGTACAATGCGACACCGCTTATGCTTGCCGCTAGGACAGGGGTTGTTCCCCTCATCAAAGAGCTGCACTCGGGCGGCGCAAACGCTGATTTGACAGACAACAGCGGCTTTACGGCATGGCAAATCTCACTTCACCAAGCTATAAGGGGGCGCGGCCTTGACCCCGCAACCGTCTATCAGGTGCATGAGTTGCTAGCCCCCTCGAGTGTAAGCTTACGTGTTGGCGATAAGTTAGTGAAGTTAAGTAACCGTCAAGGGGAGTTTCTTCTCTTTCAGGTCGCTCTTGTGCTTTTAATGGCTGTCATTGGTAACCCAGCCCATCGTAACGGAGCACTGACGGCAGCTTACCTCGCGGAAGCAATGAGGGCATTGCCGGACAGTGTTGTACAGCCCTACAGAAAGAGCCGTTCCTATATCTCGAGCCTACTGGCGAAGCATGAGGCAGACAGCCAGAACCCATATAATAAAAAACTGTTTCGGCGCATAAAAATGGGCCACTACATTCTTAACTCAGATATAAAGATAAAGTCACAAGAGGACTGGCAACCAGTGCTCGAAGTGCTGGGCTTCGATATCTTGCGCCGCGCGCTTGCGCCGCAATAAGGTTTGTCAATGGTGTTGACGACGACGCCTGCATTTCGTATAATCTTGAGTGTCGACTAATAACGGCGACACTCCTTACGTTCCTCAGTAGCTCAATGGCAGAGCAACCGGCTGTTAACCGGTAGGTTGTAGGTTCGAGCCCTACCTGAGGAGCCATTTTTTTCGGGCCCATAGCTCAGTTGGTCAGAGCGGTCGGCTCATAACCGATTGGTCCTAGGTTCGAGTCCTAGTGGGCCCACCATAGGTTAGATGTTGGATGTTGGATGTTAGATCTGAGAAGTGCGAGGTTCGAAGTTAGAAGCTAGGGAGGAACTGCCCTAGCTTTTTTCATGCACTGCGCGTCAACATTTGTCGTCGCTTGCACGAAGGAGTCTTGCCGCCGTGACCGAAATAAGTGAAGTGGGGCCCTAGTGCGAACAGGAGGTAGTTAATATGGAGTATGCATTCTATGCTGTAGCCGGTCTATTAATTGGCGGAGTCGTAGCTTGGGTTTTTGCTTCAGCACACACAACGAAGGCGCTGACGGCGCGTGTTGAAGAAGCGCGGGCGCAGGCCGTTGCTGCGGAGCGTCAGGCTGCTACTTTAGAAGCATTGCGGCTCGCGCTTAGCAGCCAGAACGACCAGCTCACTCTGTCCATTGAGAGGCTGCGGGAGAGCTGTGTCAGCGAGCAAACCGCACGTATCAAGGCGGAAACGCAACTAGCAGAAACAGTAAGGCGTCTCGATGCGGAGCGAACCTTGCTTGCGGATGCTAAGGCTACGCTCACTGATACATTTAAGGCGCTTGCTGGCGACACGCTTAGTCACAGCACGACTGCGTTTCTGCAGTTAGCAAAGGAAACGCTTGAAAAGGCGCTCACCGATGCCCGCGGCGACCTCGGCATGCGCCAAGAAGCAATTCAAGGCCTTGTCAACCCCTTAAGCGAGTCACTGACCAAGTTTGAGGAACATATCCGCACACTAGAAAAACATCGGCAGGAGGCATACTCCGGCCTCAGTGAACACCTTAAGCATCTTGGCGCAAGCCAGCAGCAGCTACAGAAGGAGACCGCGAACCTAGTCACCGCATTGCGCAAGCCGCAGGTGAGGGGACGTTGGGGTGAGCTTACTTTACGCCGGGTGGCCGAGCTAGCCGGAATGGTCGAACACTGTGATTTCGCCGAGCAGGTTACCGCTACGACCGAGGACAATCGGTCGCGGCCTGACCTTATTGTGAGACTGCCGGCCGGCCGCGAAATAGTCGTAGATGCGAAGGTGTCCCTAGATGCGTATCTCGATGCAGCCGCCGCGGAGTCGGATGAAGAGCGCAGGTTAGCCTTAGGGCGACACGCTAAGCAAGTGCGCACGCATATGACTGCCTTGGCGGACAAGCGTTACTGGGCACAGTTTCCTAGCGCTCCCGAGTTCGTAGTGATGTTTATCCCCGGCGAGTCGTTCTTTGGAGCCGCAGCCGACGCCGATCAGCGCCTGATTGAGGATGGATTGGAAAAGCGCGTAGTGCTGGCTACACCTTCCACTTTGATTGCGCTGCTGCGCGCCGTGGCCTATGGGTGGCGACAAGAGCAGCTCGCCAAAAACGCGCAGCATATCAGCGAGCTTGGCAGGCAGCTTTACGAGCGCCTAGGAACACTCTCCGAACACTTGCGCGACATGGGCAAAGGCCTAGAGAAAGCTAACGCTGCTTATAACAACACTGTAGGCTCAATGGAGGGGCGCGTGTTGCCTGCCGCCCGCAAGTTTAAGGACCTAGGTGCTACGAGCGGCAGCGATATTGCCTTGCTCAGTCCCATCGAAACTTCACCCCGCGAGCATCTTGACCTACCTAAGGCCTAGCCATACAATAAATAGTAGTGAATACTATTCTCAAGCATGAGGCTTAGAGGGGGAATAACCGTGAAAATTAGATTACGTGCTGCGCTGGCATGGGGTTGCTTGGCTACGATGCTTTTGCTGAGTTTTGGCTCTTACGTCGTGGGATCTGCCGCGCGATTAGTTTCAGTAACAGTCGACAATCAGCCCGTCTCATTTGACGTGGCGCCGGAGATTGTAAGGGGGCGCGTAATGGTGCCCATCCGGCCCATTGCGGAGACGCTAGGGGCCACGGTAGCCTGGGACGAAGTCAACCGGACCGTACATATTCGCAAGGGCGCGACTAGTGTCTCGCTGGTACTAGGCGCGGTTGTAGCACGCCTCAACGAACGAGCAGTAGAGCTTGATGTCCCGGCCTTCGCGACGCGGGGGCGCACCCTAGTTCCCCTGCGCTTTATCAGTGAAGTACTAGGGTACGGCGTAACTTGGCAAGAACGGACTGGGCGCGTAGCTATTATCACTAGGCTATCGAGACTAAATATGCTCGGGCCGATTTCCCCGCTCACATTCCCATTTTATCGCGTGGGCAGCGAGCCCCACATTACCTCGCTTGCCGAGCAAACACAGGTACACATCGCGCGAACTGTGGACATGTTGCGGGCGCAGGCGATTGCGCCTGGTATGCACTTCGCCGCTTTGCCCACATACGTCGCCGCCAACTTGTACAACCGCGGGGTCAACCTGCGCCTAGTTAATGTTGCTATCTGGGGGAACCTCTACGTAGTCGGAACCGAAGGCATTCCGGTTAGGTCGATGGAGGACCTTAAAGGCAGGCGCATTGTTGTGCCTTCGCGCGGGGACACGCCCGACCTCGTCTTTCGTTTCTTGGCGGCAGGCAAGGGACTAGACATTGCGCGCCACCTGCAAATTGAGTATGTCCCATCGCCCATGGAAGCGGCCGGGTTACTGGCGACTGGGCGAGCTGAACTGGCAGTGCTTTCGGAGCCTGCCGTGACCACGGCCTTGCTGCGAGCGCAACAAGAAGGGAGGCGTCTTGCGCGACTTATCGAGTTGCACAAAGTCTGGGGTGAAGTTACGGGGTCTCCTGCCCGCATACCGCAAGCTGGCATTGTCGCGCTACCCGCTGTTGTCGACCGCAACGACCTGATTCATGCTTTTAGTGACGCTTACGACCAAGCCGCGCTGTGGGCGGCCGCCAATCCAAATGAAATGGGCGCCTTAGCCGCACGTGGCATAGAAGGCGTACAAGGGCCGGCTGCAGCAAGTGCTCTGCAGTTTTCGGAGTTTCGAGTCATACCAGCGCGCGACGTTAGGCAGGAAATAGAGCTGTACTTTACCACGCTACAGCAGATGGCCCCGGAGATAATCGGCGGGAGGCTACCGGATGCGCGCTTTTATTGGCAACCGGAGTAGAGAGATCTGGTTCGCCATCGGGGTAGCTTGTCTCCTACTGGCGTGGGAATATGTGTCCGGTGCAGCGCCGGCGCTCTTGCCGAGGCTGGGCACTGTGGTCGCGAGCTTGACCGAGCTTTGTACATCAGGCGAGCTTCATAAACACCTCGGCGTTTCGCTACACCGTTCTGTGTCAGGGCTTGCCATTGGCGCAGCCCTCGGGTTTGTCACTGGCGCCGCCGCCGGCTTCTCAAGGCCTGCCTACTATATGTTTAAGCCTGCCATGGGAGCCTTGTTCGCTTCACCTGCGGTAGTAGTTGTTATGCTGGCGATGGTCTGGTTTGGAGTGGGTTCCGGCATGGCAGTGTTCGTTACGGCCTTGTTCACGGTGCCCATCATGTACGTCAGCGTGGTCGAAGGCATGGCCATGGTCGACCGCGACCTGCTAGAGATGGCGGCCGTGTATCGGCTTTCGAAATGGCATCTGTGGTGGCAAGTGTACCTGCCGGCCCTCTCGACAGCCGTTCTAACAGGATTCTCTTTTGCCGCCGGAAGTGCCTTCCGCAAGACAGTAATGGCTGAGCTCTTAGGTAGCAGCAACGGCGTTGGGTTCGCTATGGCCATGACACGCTTCAACTTAGACGTAGCGCGTTTTTTCGCGTGGGTGGCGGTCTGTCTGCTTGTGGCTTTGGCGATTGAACTTGTGCTGGTCCGCCCAATTGTGGCAAGTCTCTGTAAATGGCGTGCGGCGAGCGCAGCGGGTGCTACTTATGAGTAGGTGGCGTAAGTCTAAGGCGCTGTTCCCGTACGTGTGGATGCTGCTTGGTTTAGCGGCATTTACCCTAGCTTGGCACGGTGCGTCGCGCCTGTGGGGTCCGCTGCTGGTGGCCACCCCTGCCGAGACGGGGGCTGCTGTCTTGCGCCTGTTTGCTTCGCCTGCGGGTCAGCTCTCGCTTTATCAGACGCTAGCGCGCGTAGCGGTCGCCTTGGTGCTACAAGTGGTTGTCGGTGCGGCACTAGGTATGCTAGCCGGCTTTTATCCGTGGTTCGAGGAGCTACTAAGACCCGCCATAAGCGTCCTCATTTCGGTTCCTCCGGTGGCAGTAGCCTTGTTCGTCATCTTTGTGTCTGGCGGCGGCGAGCTTCAAGTCGTTGCGACAGCAGTAGCATTGGGGTTACCTCTGTTATACAGGGGCGCAGTGGCTGCCGTGCGGACCTTAGACCGCGACTTACTGGAAATGCTTAGGGTTTATCGCGTCTCGCGGGTCAGGCAGCTCCGGACCATGTATCTGCCTGCGACCCTGTACGCCTTGTTGCCTAGCATCCTACTCGCGGCCGGTTTAACTATAAGACTCATGATTATGGCTGAAATCATTGTTGGTATAGAAAGAGGCATTGGCCCCGCCTTAAGCCTTGCTCGCGTACACATGGCGACAGCAGATATCTTCGCTTGGATGTTAACTATGGCCGCGATAGTACTGCTCATTGAAGGCTTGTTGCTGCACGTGGTCAGAACCCATGTATTGTCGTGGCAGACGAGGAGGTAGGCGCGTGATTGAGTTTGACGGGGTCAGCAAGGCGTTTGGCCAGCGCCCTATTGTGGACTCGGTGTCCTTTACGGTAAAGGAAAAGCAGATATTGGCAATCTTAGGGCCCTCAGGAGTCGGTAAGACGACCATCCTCCGCATGGCCGCCGGCACCCTAACACCCGACGCCGGGCAGATTCGGTCAGACGGGCAGCGTATCGGCTTTGTTTTTCAGGAACCGCGGCTGTTGCCGTGGCGGACTGCATTAGCAAACGTCACACTTGTGCTACAGGACAAAGGACTGACGCGCGCTGAACAGGTAGACAAGGCGACGGCCATGCTCAAGCGGCTAGGACTTGGGGGCTTTACGCACTATTATCCCACGCACTTAAGCGGGGGCATGCGGCAAAGGGTGTCTATTGCGCGGGCGTTTGTCCTTGCCCCGGACCTAGCCTTGCTTGACGAGCCCTTTACCGGTCTAGACATCGGGCTAAAGGCGTCCTTACAGGAAATGCTGTGCGAGCTGCTAGCGTGGCACCCCTGCGCCATGGTTTATGTCACACATGAGCCGCAAGACGCGGTGCTATTGGCTGACACAGCTATCGTGCTAGACGGTAGGCCCGGCAGAATAGTGGCCAGCATGGACTTTAACCGCCCGCGCGGGGAGAGGGACCGGTACTACATAGAAGAGCAGGCAACGAAGTTGACGGCAGTGCTGGCGCGAAGTAGCTAAGAAGTATCCATAAGGAGGAGATTATTGTGTCCGATTTGTCCGCCTACAGCGTACGTTTAGCGACCGAGGCAGATTTGCCCGCATTGCACCGCCTCGTACGAGAAGCCTACAGCGAGCACATTGCGCGCGGGCTTAACTTCACCGGCACCTACCAGGACGAACAGACTACGCGCGAACGCATGGAAGGCAACGAGGTGTACTTGGTATGCCGAGGGGAAGAGGTTATCGCGACTGTAACACTGTCGAGCGACGAGAGCCGGGACGGGTCGTGCGGGCTGTACGTTACTCAGCTTGCCGTATCACCTACATATAAGCGCCAAGGGATTGGCCGGTGGCTCTTGCGCTATGCGGCGGACTGCGGGCAGGAGAGAGGTGCGGCGTTCCTAAGGCTAGATACGGCTATCCCCGCGACGCACCTTGTGTCTTTGTACCAGTCCGAGGGGTTCCGCGTTATCGACGAGGTGCAGTGGGAAGGGAAGGCTTACAGAAGCTATATAATGGAGAAACAGCTAAAGCGCTAGCTACGGCTAGCGCTTTGGGTTTTCGTTTACGGATTACGAGCTATGGATTACTAGTTCACTTAGCTGGCGGCGCACGCCGGGGCGCTCGCGTTCCCTGAGTTCTGCCGCAAGCAAGCTAGAGTTACCTAGTTTTCCGACAGCAACCAAGGCGACAGGAGCAATGTCTGGCGGCAAGTCATAGAGGGCTATGGCTCGCTTGCGGCTAAACCCGCCCATGGCGTGCGTTATCAGCCCGCGGCGTTCAGCTTCAAGCGACAAGTAGCCCCAAGCAGTGCCTGTATCAAACATATGCCAGTAGTTTTCCTGTCCGGTTTCGGAGAAGGTTCGTTTCGCAAGCAACAACAAGAGAACAGGCGCATGCTTTGCCCACAACAGGTTTTGCTCGGTCAAAAGGCCCTGCATCTTCTGTAGTGCCTCGGACGTTTGCGCGACAATAAATCGCCATGGTTGCTCGTTGTAGCACGACGGCGCAAAGCGCGCTGCCTCAAGGAGTGCCAGTACTTCTTCTCCTGCTACTGGTTCATCACTAAACGCGCGCGGCGACCAGCGCCGCATAATCTCGGGCATTATCTGGTATTTGAACTCTCGCATATGTACCTCCTTTATCCCTCTCACACCGTCCCCGGTTCTCTTCTTCCGTGCTTGTGTTTTGTGTGTTGTTTTTCTGCGTCTACCTTTCGTGCTTGTGTTTTGTGTGTTGTGTTCTGTGATTCGTTTCTTGCCTCTTGTTTCTTTCCCCTTGCCTCTTGTATCATGTCCCGCAAAACGTACGGCAGCGCTTGCCGGAAGGCTCAGTGTACCCCGCATGTTCGGGGTTGTCGCTGTAGGGGTCTGCTAGCGCTCCAAGCAGGCGTTCCATAACGCTTAGGTCGCCTGTTGCGGCCGCCTCTAAAGCCTCCTCCACGCGGTGATTGCGGGGAATAACGGCCGGATTAGCGGCACGCATTACCGTAACAGGGCGTGGGTCCTCGGGCTGTCGCTCTTGCCTCTCCTGCCAACGCTGGCGCCACTGCGAAAATCCGGGCGCCTGTCCGAGCGCTAAGCCGTCAAGCAGGCTGTTGGTTAGGGCACGAAAGGTGTTCGTGAAGTCCGAGGCTGTACTATGCATCATGACTAGCAACTGCTCAATCAGTTCCCCATCCTCGGGCTCGGCATTACTTAGCCCGAGCTTACGTCGCATGGCCTCTAGATAGCTCGCGCGAAACAAGTCCGCACCGCGAGCTATTTCTTGCTGTGCCAATACAACTGCTTGTTCTCTGTCCGGGTCAAGCAGCGGCAACAAAGTTTCAGCCAGGCGTGCTAGGTTCCATAATCCAATGCTCGGCTGGTTTCCGTAAGCATATCGCCCATAGTGGTCGATAGAGCTGAACACCGTCTTTGGGTCATAGGCGTCCATAAAGGCGCAGGGACCGTAATCAATGGTTTCGCCACTGATCGAAGTGTTGTCTGTATTCATGACCCCATGCACAAAGCCAATTGCCTGCCATCGCGCTATGAGGTCCGCTTGGCGAGCAATGACCTCGCGCAAGAAGAGCAGGTAACGGTCCTCGTGCCCGCGAAGGTGTGGGTAGTGTCGCTGCACGGCATACTCGGCGAGGGCTGCAAGGTCCGGTGCACGGCCAAAGTGGGATGCATATTGAAACGTGCCCACGCGCAAATGGCTCTCTGCCACACGCACCAGAATTGCACCGGCTAGTGGCGCTTCGCGCTGAACCGTTTCGCCTGTGCTCACGACAGCGAGGCTACGCGTTGTCGGTATGCCGAGCGCATGCATGGCCTCGCTGATAACGTACTCGCGCAGCATGGGGCCTAGTGCCGCACGGCCATCCCCGCCGCGCGAGTAAGGAGTGCGCCCGGCTCCTTTTAGCTGTATATCAAAGCGTTTCCCATCCGGGGTAACCTGCTCGCCAATAAGAATCGCCCTGCCGTCGCCAAGCAGCGTGAAGTGGCCAAACTGATGCCCCGCGTAGGCTTGCGCGATGGGCATGGCTTCTCTCTGGATATTGTTTCCTGATAACAGCTCGGCTCCTTCCTTGCTGCGCAGCCGAGTGGCATCAAGCCCTAGTCGGAGTGCCAAGGGCTCGTTAAGAACTACGATCCTCGGCGCGCGCACTGGGGTGGGGTTTTGCCGCGAGAAGAACAATGGAGGCAGTTCGGCATAGCTGTGCTCTAATCTGAAGCCTGTCATGTCGGTGTCTTCTCCTCCGCTACATGTCTTGTCGGCAGTAGGTTTTCCCTAGACGTAACAGCCTTAATCAAGCGCTTCAGGTAGAGCGATTTGAACTGCTTAGCAGCGAGGGCCTGCTTAAGCGGCGGCATCCTGAGCACGGCAGAAAGGACAGCCGCCATGGCTCGGTGGCTAGCAAAAGCTTGATTGTCAAAAACAAGGTCGGCTAGCCGTCCTTTCTCAATGGCCATCTGCACAACACGGTGAACTGAGTTGACGGGGGTTATGACGCGCTGTGCCCTCCGTTTTAGCAGCAAAGCTCCGTGCGGACAATTGCGCACGCAGACGCCGCAGCCGAGGCATATCCCTTCGTCGACCGAGGCTTCATCCTTGCCGCCTACTGCCGCAGCGTTAGGACAGATTTTGATGGCGCAAATAGGACAAGCATCCACACAGCGGCCGCATCCGCTACACTCCTCGGTCACCTGCGGGATAAAGTTAGTGGTATGTACCGGCACAAGTATGCCAAACTTCTTAGCGGCGAGCATGGCCTCACAGCAACACCCACAGCAGTTACAGATAAAGCTGACCCGCTCGCGCACGTTCTCGCCGCACTGCACAAGATTACTAGCGTAGGCCTGTTCTAGCAGTTCTAGTCCTTCACGGGCATCCGCACGCCGCGCATGTCCATGCCTAATCAACGAAGCGGCTGTGCCGTCGAAAGTTAGGCAGATGTTCATGGGCGCTTGGCAGCTTTGTTCGAGATGCTCCATCTTGTGGCGGCAATAGCACATGCTCACGCCAATGTGTGCGGCGTCGCGAATGTAGTGACTCGCACGCTCGTAATCGAGCACATGTATCGCGTCCCGTGGGGTAACTAGAGATTCCTGCACGAACACACGCCCAAGCCGCGTTTCGCTGCCTAAGAAGAGGTCCTTAATGAAGTCCTCTTCAACATTGAGATACTGGTGCAAAAGCTCTGCAAGCAGCTTTTGGTCTATATCCTGGCGTACGCGCATAAAGGCGAACTCAAAAAACCCGGCCATAGGCGGCGGAAGAAAGTACTGCTTGACGCCGCGATGATCACCGTCAATTAGTATGGCCTTGCTTGCTAGTGTGTCAAGCGTCGCCTGAGCGTCTGCTTCGCTAGTATGCCAGATGTCACCTGCTGTCTTTGCGGTAAACGGCTTAATAGGCAGCTCCGCTACTAGCCGAGCCTCCCGCTCGCTAAACAGGATGCTGAGAATCTTGTACAGAGTCTTAGACGGCGGCGCTCCCTGCGGATAGCGGTTTAATCGGTCCACTAATCTACCGTAGACCGAGTTCCCTGAAGCATGGGACAAACGTTGACAACCTCACTCTCTATATGGATTGCTTGAAGCCGTATCTGGCCTCTGATAATATGCATGGTGAGAGGCAAGCTGCTCCTCTGGGGTATCCCTGCGTTTTACACTAACTCGCCGCGAGCTACAGGTACAACTTTGCCGCCGACGTGTATGGCGATGGCTTCGCCGTGGGCTTCTGCTTCTAGGCGCAGTAAAGACGGGCGCCCGATTTCATAGCCCTGCTCTACATTAGCGCGTAACTTAGACGCGCCGCGATAACGGTGCTTAACGAGATAGCCTGCTAGACAGCCGTTAGCGCTCCCGGTGGCGGGGTCCTCGGGTATGCCGAGGTAGTCAGTGAAGACGCGAGCGTTAAAGTCGTTGCCCGGCTCATAAGTTTCAGGGGCGAACACGAGGATGTTTTTGGCTGTGTAGGGTGTGACGAACCGCAACAAGTCTGCTGTTTGCGGCCTAGCGCGGCGTACCGCGTCTAGCGTGCAAAGCGGTACAATAAAGAAGGGCAGACCGGTCGACACTTCCTGTGGGGCGAAGCGCGTGTCAAAGTCTGCGAGTGATAACCTCAGCACTTCGGCTAGGTCGGCATGGGTCACTGTCTTCCCAAACGTGGGCTCAATCTGTCGCATCCAAAGCACGTCGGGCACGCCGTCGTGGTAGGTGAAGGTGACGGTTATCGGCCCGACCGCGAGGTTTAGCTGTACTGCAGGCACCTCGCTGCGCAAGATTTCCTGTTGAATGACGTGCGCTGTCCCAAGTGTTGGGTGCCCGGCAAAGGGGACTTCTTCGGCAGGTGTAAAAATCCGCACGTCAAAGCCGCCGTTGTGAGGCTCGTCGCGTAGTATGAAAGTAGTCTCGCTGTAGTTCATCTCCTTGGCGATGAGCTGCATTTCGGCGGTGCCTAGTCCCTCGCAGTCGCGAACTACCGCGAGCTGATTGCCAGCATACTTCTTTTCCGCAAACACATCCACGGTGTAAAATCGTCGTGACACTCCGTTTCCCCCTTCGTCTGTCGTAAGTCTACGATAAACGGGAATCTTACCCATTGTCAATATCCAAGCCAAGAAAACACTGGGAGGTCGTAAGAATGAGCAAAGTGGCAGAGAAGTTTCTTAGGTACGTTCAGGTGGACACAGCTTCGGACATCAATTCCCCTTCCCAACCGAGTACACATCGGCAAGTGGAGTTTGGCACCGCATTGGCTGCAGAAATGCGAGCGATGGGGCTCACAGACGCGCACATAGACGAACATGGGTATGTATATGCGACGTTGCCGGGGAACATTGAGCGGCCTGTGCCGGTGATTGGGCTTATCGCCCACATGGATGTGGTGGCTGATGTGCCCTCGGCTAACGTAAGACCTCAAATCGTGCGCAACTACGATGGGGGAGACATTACCCTTAACGCAGAAAAGGGCTTAAAGATGTCGCCGCAGGATTACCCTGAGCTCCCAAATTACCGTGGGCAGGACATTATTACTACGGATGGCACGACGTTGCTAGGCGCAGATAACAAAGCAGGCATCGCCGAGATTCTCACCGCCGCGGAGTATCTGCTGGCGCATCCGGAGATTAAGCGCGGTACACTGCGTATAGCTTTCACCCCAGATGAGGAGATAGCGCGGGGCACGGCCAAGTTTGACGTCGCGCAATTTGGTGCAGACTTTGCTTATACCCTGGACGGCGGCGCGGTCGGTGGCATTGAGTTTGAGACCTTTAATGCCGCGTCGGCCAAAGTGACGGTTAAGGGCCGCAACATCCACCCAGGCGCGGCCAAGAACAAGATGCGTAACGCCATCCTTATGGCTATGGAGTTTAATGCCCTGTTGCCCGCCGCAGAGCGCCCCGCCCATACAGAGCATTACGAGGGGTTCTATCACCTAAACGAAGTGCGCGGCACGCCTGAGCAGGCTGAGCTCAAGTACATTGTGCGCGACCACGCCCGGCCTGTATTCGAAGCGCGTAAGTCGCGCCTAACGGCGATTGGAGAGTACCTTAACGGCGTTTACGGCGAAAAGAGCTTTACTGTTGACTTAGTGGACTCCTACTACAACATGGAGGAGAAACTGCGGGACGCTTGGCACGTAGTGGAGTTGGCCAAGGCAGCGATGCGTGAGCTCGGTATCGAGCCGGTCACCACCCCTGTGCGAGGCGGTACGGATGGCGCGCGACTGTCGTTTATGGGCCTGCCGTGCCCGAACATCTTTACGGGCGGTCACAATTACCACGGCACGCATGAGTACATCCCGATTCAGTCCATGGAAAAGGCAGTAGAGGTCATCTTAAAGATAAATGAGCTAAACTGCCGCGCAAAGTAGGCTTCACTACAGCAATACAGGCACGACTCCCTTGCGGGTAGCCGTGCCTGTACTTTTTGGCCTACAAGTGGTATTCCCAGATAATAGTACCATCATTCCCGGTAAAGCCGCGCGCCCGCAGATGAGGCAGCAGGGGACTTGCCGGATTAAGCCACGCCTTGAACGTAGCACTTTCCTTGCGCGGCAAGTAGGCAATCAGCTCGTCGCATGCTTCCAAGACTTCGCGGTCGTCGCCACAGGGTGGGAACAGGGCAATGTACTCCCCAAAATCCTCAAAACCTGCCCACATGCGCGGCTCACTGCGGCCCCACAGCCAAAGGTTGTTGGCTAGAATGTTGCGCTCTAGGGCAGCGCGTGACATGAGTTGCCACTGCCAACAGGCAAAGAGCCCAGGTTCGCTGCTGTTTTTGTCAGCTATGCGCTCCAAATCAGCCAAGTCACCGGACACGGCCTGACGCCAGTTAGTGACGCCAACTTCATCGCCTTCCGCTCGCGGCGGCAAAACTTTAGTCACTCGCTCATACTGCATAACTTGTCTAAAGCCGACTCCCGCAGTCATAGTCAACGAGGGCGTGTTCTCTGCGTCAATGCCTAAGTATACATGTTTTATGCCGTGGCTTTGCACTTGTGCCAGACTTGCCTCGGTCAGCTTGGTGCCTATGCGCTGGCGGCGAAACTTCGGGTCGACGCGCATAGCCTGAAACCAGGCACTTTGATGGGGCATAAAGTTGATGTAGCAGGTTCCGGCAATCTCACCGTCCTGCTCGGCCACGAGTACTATGCCTTGTTCGGGACTAGTGACCCACCCCTCCCACATGTTTGGCACATAGTCGTCCTCCCAGACGCGGCTTAGCAGGTCTAAGACACGGGGCTTGTCCGCTAGTTCTCCTTTTCTTATCGCTATCATGATGTCAGCTCCTTACTTTACCCTGCACGTGGCACATTCGCCGAACACTTCAAGGCGGTGGCCCGTTATGCGGAAGTTGTGGTTCGCTTCAAGCAGGCCTAGGGCGGAGGCTAGAGGGCAGCCATTCATGCGTGTTGAAACTCCACAGCGCGTGCAAGTCAGGTGATGGCTGTGGCCGTAGGCAGAGAGCGCATAGGTAAACCTGTTGCCTAACGGATGGTGCATCTGCTCCACTAGCCCTTTTTCTAAGAGCATTTCCAGCATGCGGTAGATAGTAGAGAGGTTAACGGTGTTGTCCTCACGGCGGAGTGTCACATGGATGTTGTCTACCGACAAGGGGGCTTCAGCCTCTGCGAGGATGCGCAGCACGGCCTCGCGCTGGCGCGTCTTCTTTATGCCATGGCGGCGCAGCAAGTCCCCGGCCTGTACCTTGTTGGTCAAAGGCTTACCCTCCTATAGCGCCAAACTTCCGTACCCCTACGGAGCAGAGGAACATCACCGCATTAAGCAGCACAATTACCGCGCCCGTGGGGAGATTATACACGTAAGACCCAAAGATTCCTAGCACTACGCAGGTTACCGATACAAGCGCAGCTACGGCTATAGTCGACTTAAAGCCTTTGGCCACCTGTAGGGCAGTGACAGTCGGGAATACAATTAGGCTCGAGATTAGCATAGTGCCCACAACCCTAATGCCCAAGGCAATCGTCATGGCGGTGAGCATGGCGGTCATGTAGTTTATAAGTCTTGTATTAAGCCCAAGGACGCGGGCGAAATCCTCGTCATAGGTAACAGCAAACAACTGGTTGTAAAAGAGCAGGACCGCGCCAAGGATAACAACAGCTAAGGCCACCGAAATGAGTACGTCGGCATGACTAATAACTAGGATGCTCCCAAATAGAAAGCTCATCAGGTCGACGTTAAACCCTTGTGCAAGGCTGGCCACCAACACGCCGACGGCAATCGAAAAGGAGGAGACCAAGCCGATAGCGGCATCGCCATGCATGCCGGTGCGTTCGCTCAAGGTGAGAATGGCCAGCGAAGCTACGGTGACCAGTGGAATGCTTATCAGGAGCGGCGAGGCCGATAAGAGGAGGGCTAAGGCCACTGTCGCGAAACTGACGTGAGCTAGGCCGTCCCCAATAAGCGACAGCTTGCGCAATACCAAAAATCCTCCCAAAAACGCGCAGCAAAGCGCAATTAGTGTGCCTACGATAAGCGCCCGCTGGATAAAGACAAAGGAAACAGCTTCTGCGAGTAAGTCAATTAGCGCCATGGCTGTGCCTCCAGCAAAACAGATGTTGCGATACAGTGCCGAAGTAGGCAGTCATAGCTTCCGAGCCGCAAAACTCGTCATATGTGCCGAAAAACACTAGGCCGCGGTCTAAGTACATAAGTTTCTTAGTGTACTTTCCGATTGAACCTATGTCGTGTGAGACAAGCATGATTGTGACTCCATCCTGCGTGTTTAGGTCTTGTAGGAGCTCGTAAAACTCGTCGCGGATTTTTGGGTCGAGTGCACTTGTGGGTTCATCAAGGATGAGTAGAGACGGGGCGCTAACCATAGCCCGCGCCAACATCACGCGCTGCTGTTGCCCGCCCGAGAGGTTGCCTACTTTTTTGTCGCTAAGCGAGGCGGCGCCCAAGCGGGCGAGGACAGCGTCAGCGCGAGCGCTGTCCTCAGGCGTGAATATGCGTGGCTCTCGCTTTGACGCGAGCAAGCCAGTCATTACTACTTCTTTCACGGTCGCAGGGAAGAGGGGGTCATTCTGCGTCGCCTTTTGCGGCAGGTAGCCTATGGAGTGCCGCTTAGCGGCTTGAATAAAGCGTATCTGTCCGCTAGCGGGTGGTAAGAGGCCGAGTAGCGCCCGCAGCAGCGATGTCTTGCCCGAGCCGTTAGGCCCGGCTATGCCGATGTAGTCCCCTTGCTGCACGACAAACGAGACTCCGCTTAAGACCTCGTGTCGACCGTACTTGAGTGTTAAGTCCTTAACCGAAAGTAAGGCGTTCATGTTACCTTAATCCTTCGCGCAGTCGGGCGAGATTCCCTTCCATGATGCTCAAATAAGTTGCGCCGGCGCGTAGCTCCTCCCGCGAGACATTATGGGCGCCGTGCAAGAGCGACATGCGCGCTCCGGTAGCCTCGGCTATGATGCGCGCTACGCGGGGCTCCACCAGCTCTTCATGGAAAATGACTTGACTGCCGGTCTCCCGCACATTCTCAATCAGCTCGGCGATGCGCCGGGGAGTAGGCTCCGCATTGGGAGAAAACCCTACATAGGGTGACTTGTGTTCGAGGCCGTATCTGCGGGCAAAATGGCCAAAGGCGAAGTGACCCGCATAAAGGATAGTCCGGTTTTCCACGGTGGCGAGGAACGAAGCAAACTGCTCGTGCAAAGCCTGTAGCTTAACTTTGTAGGCTTCGCCGTTTTCGCGGTAGAATGCGGCGTTCTGTGGGTCGGCCTGTGCTAGGCCGGCGACAATGTTGTCGACCATGTGCTGGGCAAACACAGGGTCAAGCCAGATGTGGGGGTCTTGCCCATGCTCGTGCGCGTGGTCGTGGCCGTCACCTTTGTGGTCAGGATATTCTGCGACAGAGACGATGTCGCGGTCTGCCGCATCGCGGAAAAAGTGCCTGCCAGCTTCAAACTCGGAGGGAACGTGTCCGGTCAGGAGCACGTAAGTGCCGGCGGTCTCTATGCGCACGGTAAAGACAGAGGACTCGCGCGTCTGGTCAAATTCGAGCGAGTAGACACCTTCGCGGGGACTGACGGTGCCACCGTGCTGTATGGCGGTTGGCGAGGCGTACTTAAACAGGTCTTTGGCGTCATGTTTAGCCGCGTCGAGTGCGTCTTCGCCGGTGTAGGGCGAGCGGAGCAGTACAATGGGCATGGAGGGGTCGGCGTAATGGCCGCCAACTTTACTGAACTCGAGTCGGTAGTTGCCGGGCGTCAGCTCAAACACCCCGATCCATTCATAGGGATCCTCGTGTTTGGGCTCTGACTCGAGCGCTATGCCGTGACTGGCATCGACTACGACTACAGGTTTGCCTTGCATGGCCTCGATTACCCTCGCCGCCCAAGGCTCCATGTATTTGCTGGTGTAGATAAACACATCTGCGCGGTGGATGTTGGCGATGTCGCGCGGTGTGGGTTCGAAAGCATGCGACTCGACACCTGGGGGAAGGAGCAGGGAGACTTGCACTCTGTCGCCGGCAATCGCCCGCACAAAGTCATACTGGGGGAACAGAGTCGTGATTACCGTAGGGCGGCCGGGACTGGCAAAGCGAGCCTGCAGAGCGGCACAACCCGATAGAGAGAGCGAGAGCACGAACACGAGCGCCACGACGAGAAAACGTTTCATAGGACCTCCTTATGTACGGCAAATGCACTTGCTGCGAATGCAAAGCATTTGCATTTGCGTTTGCAATTAGTATAACTTACTTTGCGCGAATAATACACGTTTCTACAAAATTTCTTTTTGACTCTGGTTCCGCCAGGCTGTACAATTTTTCTAGCCTGCCGAGGAGGGATTGTGATGCGCGAGCTGTCACCTAGACTGCAAACAGTGCTTGCTCAACTTAAAGAGACCCTGTGCCTCGGCGACATAGGCAGCGACCACGCCTTCTTAGTGACCGCTGCCATCCTGCAGGGCAAAGCTAAGCGGGGCATAGCTGTTGAGCTCTGCGAACTTCCCTATCAGCAAAGCAAAAAGACCGTCGCTGCGCTTGGCTTAAACGAGCAAGTCGATGTGCGACTAGGCGACGGGTTAGCGCCGCT
Source organism: Selenomonadales bacterium (assembly GCA_018335585.1). Classification (NCBI taxonomy): domain Bacteria; kingdom Bacillati; phylum Bacillota; class Negativicutes; order Selenomonadales; species Selenomonadales bacterium. Next base: position 277,421 of record JAGXRZ010000020.1, on the reverse strand, counting down.
TGCGCCCGATGAAGTGCAGGCGCTGTGCATTGCCGGCATGGGGGGAGGAACTATGCGCGGCATCTTGGAACGAGGTCGGGACAAACTCGGTCAGGTCAGTCAGCTGGTGCTGCAGCCAAATGTCGATGCCGGGGTGCTGCGTAGCTACTTGTGGGAAAGCGGTTTCCGCGTTAGAGACGAGGCCATGGTCGAAGATGCAGGTATAATTTACCAAGTAATGCGGGCTGAGCCCGGCAGCGAAGCGGTAGGGTACTCACCGCTAGAACTGGAGTACGGTCGTCTCAATCTAAAGCGATTCGACGCTACCACTGCGCGTCTGCTCCGGCGCGACCTAGCGCATTGGAAACGTGTCTTGGTTGACTTGCAGGCGGCGAGGCAGGCAGGAACACACGAGCGCAGTATTTGGGTGAGCGAGCGAGTACGTGCACTAGAGGAGGTCTTGGCAGGTGTCAGTTAAGGTAAAGCAGATTGTCTCGCTAATTGAGGATTTAGCGCCAAGAGAAATCGCGGAGGAATGGGATAACGTAGGGCTCCTAGTCGGAAGCATCGACAGCGTGGTCAATCGGGTATTGCTGCTACTTGACGTCACCGAGGCAGCCGTAGACAGGGCGTTAGCACTCGGTTGCGAGTTAATCATTGCGCATCACCCCGTGATTTTTCGCCCGCTAAAAGCTCTGCGCACAGATTTGCCCCAAGGTCGTATTCTCGAAAAGCTTATCCGCGCAGGGGTGTCCGTCTATGCGGCTCATACAAATTGGGATAAGTGTCAATCTGGAACAAGCAGGCGATTGGCTGAGTCGCTAGGGCTTCGCAACATCAGCGTACTTAAAGCCATGGGGCAAGACAGGCGCTTTAAGCTCGTGGTCTTCGTGCCGGAGTCGCACCGTGAGGCAGTGTTTTTAGCCATGTCTGCCGCTGGTGCCGGACATATCGGTAACTACAGCCACTGCTCCTTCGCCACGCACGGAACAGGTACTTTTATGCCGTTAGCGGGAGCTAACCCCTATGTTGGCCGTGAGCAGGAACTGGCCTATGTAGAGGAAGTGCGGTTAGAGATGATTGTGCCGGAGGCGAAGTTGCCTGCGGTGCTTAATGGTCTTAAGTCAGCGCATCCTTATGAGGAAATTGCTTATGACGTGACTGTGCTTCAAAACGCGGGGCAACCTTACGGCCTTGGTTGCGTAGGGGAGGTAGCGCCGCCCCTTGCTTGGGGCGAGTTTAGTTCTTTACTGCGAAGTTTGTTCCCCGCTCTGCGGGTAGCCGGACACATACCAACGGAGGTACGGCGGGTCGCTGTATGTGGTGGCGCAGGCAGCGAGCTGTTGCTAAGCGCTCAGGCGGCTAGAGCAGACGTATTTCTTACCGGCGACGTGGGGCATCACACCGCACTAGACGCCGCGGCACTTGGGGTCGCTGTCGTTGACGCAGGGCACTATGCGACAGAGGCCTTTTTGCTTTGGGATTGGCATGCTTTGCTCGCAGAATATGCCAGTTTCAACCAAGTGTCCTTAGAAATTCATGTTTTCAGCCCTGAAAAGCCAGTGTTCTCCGTGCTCTAGCGTGTCGCTGAACGCATTATCTGTGATTTGCATTCTACAAAACAAGCTGTTATTATGTAAACACAGCTTTTGCTCTTGTCAGCAAGAGCAGAGAAGAATAAAATATATTGTCAAGTAGACTGGGTAGTTACGCGGCAGACATTTGCCGCGAGGAAAGTCCGGGCTCCACAGGGCAGAGTGCTGGTTAATGGCCAGTCGGGGCAACCCGAAGGAAAGTGCCACAGAGACATACCGCCATTTAGATTGCATCAAAATGGCAAGGGTGAAAAGGTGAGGTAAGAGCTCACCAGCGGCCTGGTGACAGGCACGGCTAGGTAAACCCCACTTGGAGCAAGACCTAATAGGGGAGAGTTAAGAGCTGCCCGCTCGTTCTCCCGGGTTGGTCGCAACCGGCGCGTTAGCGCCAGCGAGACTGATGGCAACATCAGCCCTAGATAGATTACTACCACCGCTCTCGCGGTACAGAACCCGGCTTACAGGTCTACTTGACACTGAACCGCCCCTTTCCAAAAGGGACGGTTCTTTTTGTTCTCTGTGTTTTTTCATTCCTGTCCCAAAAGGGACGGTTCTCTGTGTGTTCCAAAAGGGACGGTTCTCTGTGTTTTTTTATTCCGCGCTCAGAGATAATTGTGCAGACATTGCTTCTTTTAAGTATCACATGAACGTGCCCAAATATGGTATGATTCTCATGCTAAGCATTTGCGTTGCGATACGCGTAACGACCATTGTAGAGGAAGTCTAGTATGGGAGGCATTGCCATGTTTCGTTTCGTTTGGCCGCTTCTTTTCCTCGTCTTTAACGGCGTAATGGTGGTAGCCCTTCTTTACATAACGGTTATAGTCCACGAGTTTGGGCATGTAGCCGCAGCAAAACTTATCGATAAGCGGGGGGAGTACCTCGTAACGATGGGGAACGGGCGGCAGTTGTTCTCACTGAGGATTTTTGGCATACCGGTGCGCATTTATCAAAACCCTTTCAATCAGCATGGCCTTGATGGAATATTCCATGTGCTGTCCGTCGGTCGACCTTGGTTGTTGTGGGAGCAAATGCTGGTAACAGGCGGTGGAGCGATAATTAATCTCATGTTAACGACTGTCTCCTTCCTGATTATGTACCATGTGATAAAGGGCGGCGTGGAGGGTTCCTCTCTCGTTCATGGTGTCAGCGGCTTCTTAATGATCTTTGGCGGGTTAAGGGCGCATCTTGACGCTTTACCGATACTTGAGCGCATGCTCTTCGCTTTTGCTGCCACTAACAACTTCGCTATGTGGATGAGCATCATTCCGATTACTATTGGTGAGTACCGGACCGATGGGGCAAGCATTCTGTACCGTTTGCGGGCAGCTTGCGGCGCAAAGGGACAATCCAGCCGTGGGGGGATTGACTTGTGAAGACGATCTCCATCCTATTGGCTACTATACTCCTGCTCACAGGAGTGCTTGAGGCCGCGCCGCCAAGTGGATCTCAGCCGCTCACGTCCTCGATCATCACTAGCCAGGGACGCACAGTTTATGCCATGCTTAGCTATGCGGCGGGTAGCGAGAGCATGCCGGCTACTAAGGCCCGCTTGGAACAGGACTTACATGCCATCGAAAGAGTGTTTCAGGACTTTGTCGTGGCGCGGGCACCAGGCGGGAGACGCGCCGTCTTGCTGATTAGGGCGACGCAGCACGTGGGACCTGCTATCACCACCCTATCTCGTACGCCGGCTGTGGCTAAGGCAAGTATACACCCAGCCGGTGGGGGCTTAGTCGGCACGACTAGATTAGGCGAAGGCTATGTCATTGAGACCACTACCGCGCGGCTCGCTTTCAACGACCTACTGGCCCTAGTTTTGCTCCTGCCTCGCCTGACCGACCAGGCGCCGGTAGTGGTTGCGGACGGCGACGAGGTGTTGCGGCAGGTAAAAGAGAGCCAAGAATTTCACGAATTCAGCCGTCTCGAAGTGAGTTTTGGGCCTCAGGGGATGTGGAGCACGGAAGGAAAGCAGCTTGCTCCTGTCTGGCGAGCCGGAGAGCTCACCTATCGTGTCATCGATTTAGCCGGCGCGACCTTGATTGAGCTTAAGCCCTTGCCCTATTACATTGCCAGGCCAAGCTGGTCGCCACCGGTGCCGCGTTTTGTCGCCGGGGCAACAGCAACAGAGCTGCTAATCGCAGAGGCGCACTCGGGCGCAGTGCATCGTCTAGATTTGACCGCCCTCTTCCCTGAGCGATACCTGCGCATCACTGAGGTGTTGGAGATGGCGGCTTCGCCGGACGGTGAGCAAATCGCCTTTACCCTGAGCTTCAACATGCCGGAAACTTTTTGGCAAAGAGAAAACCATAGCTATGTCTATCATCTCGTTGCCCGAGAAGTAAAGGTTGCGCCGCCGCTAGAGCCGATAAACCCTAGGGTGCAAGAACCTGCTCCGGGCAGAGGTATTGTTCTCGATTTTATTACTCCACAGCCGGGGCACGTTTCGCCGGTGTGGCAAAGAATCAACCAAGGCTGGAACCGGGGAAGCCTCAGTCGTCAACAGAGCCATATCGGTGCGCTCTGGGCTCAGTTGTTGCCTCAGGATAAGCCTTTTGTCTTTCTACCTATCCAGTTTTTCCTGCAGCACCGTTTTATTGCCTACGCTTCGCAGACAGAAATCGTAGTCTATGACCGGGTGCAGCGCAAGTATCATCGCATGGATGCAAAAACGCTGCACTCCGATTACCGGAAGGTCGAAGGGGTGAGGTTCGCGTACGACCCCAATAACCCCAGAAGCCAAGTCTACATTTGGCTTATGTGGCTAGGTAGAACAGCCGAAGGACATCGCTGGGATATCGCGGCAGACACAACCGTGCCGCTCGCAACTACGCTAGAGCAGTTAAAGCGGTACGGACAAAGGCGTGACTGGGAGTTCGTTCCCGCCACAGTTAACTTTGCCCTGCCTTCAGATACAACTATTCTGATAGGCGACCAAGCGACTGCGGCGATATGGCGACGGCTGCTCTCCTCGCTTTCCCACGCTTTTTGGGCGCTCTCGGTTTGGCTCGGCGTCATGTTTTTTGTCTTTCTGCTGCCGTTTGTTGTGGCCTGTTTTTTCACGCTACTTGGCGCGCGCAAGCTGCGACGCTCAGGGATGTTTCAAGGAGCCGTGCCGTTCATTGCGGCATTGGCTTTCTTAGGGTTGTCCATGCTTGCACTGCGTCTAGCCATGCCTTATAGCGAGATTATAAGAGTTAGGGTCTATCCTCTTTTGTGGTTTCCGCACGGGAGCGCCGCGGGCATGCTCTTTATGAGCGGATTTGTCCTGGGGGTGGCGGCATTGTTGACCATGCTAGTCTTCTCGCAGTCGCGTCGTTTGCAGAGCGCGGTAATACCGAATGCAGCAAGTTTCACTCAGGCAAGGGGAAGTCAAGCTGCTCTTGCCGGAGTCACCTATGGCCTAGCCGGGGCAGCCATAGCATTACTCCTATTTCTCTGGGCTGCGGCGACGCTGCCGTATCATCTCCCCGCGCACTTGAGCGAACGGGTCTTTGTAGTGATATTCTACGGGTTGTGCCTTGCTGTTGTCTTCTTCCTGTTAAGGGCTCCCCTCGTCTTAGTGAGCTACTCAACTGCTGCGGCCGTATTCCTGGGTGTAGCCGGGTTGGTGAGCTATCCTCTCAGTATGAGTGAGTTTATCGGTGCCCTTAGTGTAGAGGGCTGGATTAGGCATATTGGGCTTGTCTCTCCGCTCGCGGCTTTCTGCCTTGTGTATCTACTTAGAGCAGAGCTGTCGCGCCGCGGATATGTGCTGACAACACGGGCGGCGTTGTTCGGGTCCGCGCTCTTGGCTGTGCCAGCTATCTATGTAGTTATCCACGGCGAGCGACTCCACTGGTATTTGCTGCCTTTGAGGTCGTTGGCACTTCCGGCGACTATGCTCCTGGGCGCGGTTACGGTCATTTCCTTCATAAGCGCGCTCGCTTCTCTATTGCATATTTTGCGCAAGGAAGCTCTGAAGGTGAAGGAACCCACAACGGAGTTCACAGACCCTATCACCCCTGTCGGGCTTGCGGCTAAACCTCATGCCCAGCGGCCAAGAGGGCTGCTCGGGCCGCTCATGACGGCAGCGGCGGCTCTAATGGTCTTCGTACTTATAGTGGTGGAAGCACAAACAGGTGTCATGCGCAGTCCGGGTGGTTACGTGGGGTTGCTGTTGCTGCTCTTCTTCCTCATTGTCTCGGCTGTATTCCAGCTTGGCTCATCTATAGCCGCGCGTTTGGGACAGCTTTTCAAAGCAGAAGAAGCAAAAGGGACGGAGCCTTTTGCTTCACCTTAGCGCGCCACCTGCGCGAAACCGTGACTTGAATTACGCGTATTAATGAGTATACGTTCGCGTAGAGCGATTATTGGAGGCGGAGGCGAGTTATGATCGATTGTCCAGGTTGCGGAGCCCATATCGAAGATCAAACTAAGCACTGGTGCGCAAACTGCGGCACGCAGTTACGGTCAAATCCCCAAAATCCCCCAGAAGGGCTAAGCAGCGAGGAAAAGGCTGGAGTATGTGTTGGCAACATATGCCTATCTCCGTTGCTCGGCGTTATCCTGTACTTCGTGTGGAAGGACGAGAAACCGCAGAAGGCCAGCGACGTATGCAGTGTAACCATCTTCTCTTTTATTGCGGCCATTGCGCTAGCTTTCATCTTAGCCCTCATGGGGACCATGTGATGAGCAGAGCTAGGAGGCGCGAGGCATGTCCCAGAGGGACGGCAGACCGTGCGAAAAGCCTTCCTCGGGTGTAGGGACGTGCCTGTGGCACGTCCGCGGACGCGCGAAACGCGCGTCCCTACTAGTTAACACCACGATGGCTCCGCTGATGTCCTAACGCCGTTTGGTGAGAGCGAAGAGGCCGATAAACAGAGAAGCGATTACAAATGCTGCGCCCGCAAGCTGAGTTTCCCTAGAAAAGCTGCTTACTACGTTAGCTTCTGTGGATTGACGATGCACAGCATCAGTTGCCTTTAGCGGCGTACTCGCGGCTGGCTCTTGTCTGAAGCCCATGGCAGGCTCAGCCGTCATTTGCTCATAAATGGCTACCACGGCATCAAGGGAGGCTATGGACTCGACTTCTTTGGCCGTTAGCTTAGCTGTCACTACCTCGCCACCAGGCTCTGTACTGGGCTCTGCGCCCATGGCAGTAAGCGCGGCTTCGATAGCTTTGACGGATTCGCGCACGGCCTCAAGCCTCAGCTGCCCTAGGGCATTAAAGAAGGCCTCGGCCTGCAGACGGTATGCCGTGTCCTGCTCTGACGGCACTCGGGGCTGTGGGGGAGATGGTGCTATGGCAATAGCTGGCTCCGCCTTGGCAGTCGTAGGCAAGTCGCTCGCAACGCCGCCTCCTCCGAGTAGTTGTTCATCGCTAAGGGCCAGTCCTTTGGCCAACATCGGGTATTTCGCTCTAAGTTCAGCCAACTTGACGCGTATTTCTTGGCTGATTTTAACACTTGGCTGAATCACTACGGACAACCTAGCCTCTGCGGGGAGGTCACGCAGTCTGCGGTATAAGCTAACCTCAGTCTTTCCAGCTTCAGCGGCCAGTTTCTCCCATGCCGCTTGTTCAGCTTGGTGGAACGCCTCCATTTGTGGCCCATCGAGAATTGCTCCTGTGGCGAGACGAATCGCGATTAGCCCGAAGATCTCAGGGGCTGGGGAAATGCTTCTGTCGGCAGGTGCAGGCGTGTCAACTCGTTTAAGAATCTTACCCTAGATGTGTAGTTCACTCACTTAAGGTTCTTACCCACTCCTTGATTGAGCGGGCTGTTGTTGAAGGTGGATCACCTCCCCGCGTCCCCCCCTTCCCCCTAGGGGGAAGGGGGGGAGGAAAATAGTGTAAGTTCCTAATTCGCAGCCTCTTTCCCTTTTTTCCCCTTTCCTGTCGCGGCAGCTTGCATGGATTTCTCTGGGTCTTGTCGCACTTGGGCTTCTAATTGCCGATAAAGCGCCAGCGGATTCAGCGTTGCTGCCATAGTCCTGTATTGGCTTGTTTGCTCAGGTGATAAAACTCCGGCTTCAATCGCACGCTGTAGGGGTGTCTTGGCTGCGTCATAACGCTTCTTCACTTTACTACCATGCCGGTCTTTAGAGATGAGCTTCTGGCTGGGTTGAAACAAGTTTACGTACAGGTCATAAGCATCGTATAGCTTGTTCATCCACTCTACTTGCTCGGGCGTGTCATATCGCTCGTATCCTACAAGGCGACGTACATGCTGAAAATTCTTCTGTTCGACATGGGGATTGTCGTTCTTCTTATAGGGCCGACTGCGCGTATAGGCGATTTTTCTGTCCTTGCAGAACCGTATCAGCTGGTGGTTAAGGAACTCTGCCCCATTGTCTGTATGTATGCCCCAGATGGCATAGGGCCAGTTCAGGATTATTTCAGCTAGTTCTTTGTGAACAATGGTTTGCCCCTTGCCGAGGATGGCGCGCCTGCGGCTGTACCCTGTGGCCACGTCAACTACAGAAAGGGTGTACGCGAAATGCCCAAGCGAAGACCCTCCGTTATGCTCCACTAGGTCAATCTCCAGCGCGCCTGGACGCAGCTCGCCGGAAGCATATCGCTCAATGGGCACCTGCTGTTCAAGTTGTGTGCGCTTTCGGGGCACAGACAGGCGCGGGGCTTTGGTAGAACGGGACTTGCTTAGCAGCCTCGCGAGAGTAGGGCGACTTATTGTGGCTACCAGCAGACGCACTTCAGGGCTCATATGCACCTCTCCGTGTTGTGCGAGCAGGTCTGCTGTCACCGCCAAGACAGGGTGAAGTCTTTCAGCGCAGGGGAAGTCTAGGGCTTCCCACGCTTTAAGTATTACTGGCTTGGCAGGCAAGTACTTTGAAGAGCGCTTGCGCTTGCGCCTGCCACTACCGCGCACTGTGCTAGCATTTAGCACATGGATGGCATACTTTCGGTGGTAGTTGAGGACTGCAACTACTTCCTCGATAATTACGGTCTTCTCGGCTTTTCCTTCTGCATCGGAAAAACGCTTGCGCACGCCTAAGATATAGCTCCCCCGACATTTCATTGGCAATCTCACACACATCCCCTCGGTAAGATTTCGATGTGAGTGAACCACTTCCCCCTTGGTAAGATTTTAAGTGAGTGAATGCGTTGTGTTGCGCATCCCTTCCTAACTCTGCTATAATTCGTTCAAGTTTCTCGCGAATACGAGCAGTGCTGCACGCTTGGGAGGGGGATGGTATGTCGCGCTCCTCCGTCCCTCTGCGACACTCCTCGGTCCTTTGCGACACAGGAGGGCTTCATGATGGCAGTAACGATGGACAAGCTCACGGCGCTATGTAAGAGCCGCGGTTTTATTTTTGCGGGCTCAGAGATTTACGGGGGCCTGGCAAACACCTGGGACTATGGACCGCTTGGCGCCGAGCTCAAGCAAAACATTAAGCGCCTGTGGTGGCGGAGCTTTATCCAGGAGTCGCCGCTAAACGTCGGCCTAGACTCGGCGATTCTCATGAACCCACAAGTATGGGTAGCGAGCGGGCATGTCGGCGGTTTCTCCGACCCACTGCTCGACTGCAAGGGCTGTAAGTCGCGCTTTCGCGCAGATCACCTCGTCGAAGAAGTAGGGCAGCAAAAGACCGACGGCTGGACTACGGCCGAGCTTGCCGCTTACATAGCCGCGCATCAGCTAAAGTGCCCTAAGTGTGGTACTCACAATTTTACAGATATTAGGCAATTTAACCTCATGTTTAAGACGTATCAGGGTGTCACCGACGATTCTAAAGCAGAGATTTACCTGCGTCCCGAAACCGCGCAGGGAATCTTCGTAAACTTTCGCCACGTGCAACGCACCACGCGCAAAAAAATACCCTTTGGCATAGGACAAATCGGCAAGTCCTTTCGCAACGAAATCACGCCGGGTAATTTTATCTTTCGCACGCGGGAATTCGAGCAGATGGAGCTTGAGTTCTTTTGCGAGCCGGGGACCGACCTCGGGTGGTTTAGCTTCTGGCGCAAGTTCTGTTACGACTGGCTGCTCTCCATTGGACTACGGCCCGAGTCGGTGCGCCTGCGCGACCACAGCAAGGAAGAACTAAGTCACTACAGCGCAGCCACTACCGACATAGAATTTAACTTCCCCTTTGGCTGGGGGGAGCTGTGGGGGATAGCCGACCGCACCGACTTTGACCTTAAGGCGCACATTGCCGCCGCGGGAGAGGACTTAAGCTACTTTGACCCCGACACATCAGAGCGCTATGTGCCCTATGTTATCGAGCCTTCGCTCGGTGTGGAGCGACTGCTGTTAGCCCTGTTAGCCGACGCATATTGTGAAGAATCGCTAGGCGAGGATGACATGCGCGTGGTCTTGCGCTTTCATCCAAGTGTCGCCCCCATTAAGGCCGCCGTGCTGCCACTTAGCAAGAAGTTAAGCGCGGGAGCGGAACAGATTTATGCCGATTTGCGCCGGCACTTTGTCGTGGAGTACGACGAAAGCGGCGGGATCGGCAAACGCTATCGCCGCCAGGATGAAATCGGCACGCCTTTCTGCATTACCTATGATTTTCAGAGCCCCGAAGACCACGCGGTCACGGTGCGCGAGCGCGACAGCATGGCGCAGGAGCGCGTGCCCATTGCTGCTCTACGCGAATATTTACAGGCCAAACTAGAAAGCCGTTAGCTGAAGTTCGAGGAGGGCGGCATATGACACGTGTTTTCTCCGGCATCCAACCTTCGGGAGTGCTTACACTCGGGAATTATCTAGGCGCACTAAAACACTTTGTGGTGAGCCAATACGAACACGAGGCTTTTTTCTGCATAGTAGACTTACACGCCCTGACCTTGCCGCAAGACCCGGCAGAGCTTAAGCAACAGATTAGGACTTTAGCGGCGCTCTATCTAGCGGCAGGCATTAACCCACAGAGGGCCACGCTGTTCGTGCAGTCCCAAGTCCCCGCGCATAGCGAACTAGCTTGGCTCCTACAGTGCATGAGCTATATGGGCGAGGTTGGGCGCATGACTCAGTTCAAAGAAAAGTCCGAAGGCCGCGAGACGGTTCCGGTGGGGCTGTTTACTTACCCCGTGCTGCAGGCTGCGGATATTTTGCTGTATGACACGAACCTAGTACCTGTCGGGGAGGATCAAAAGCAGCATATTGAGCTCTGCCGAGACATAGCTTTGCGCTTTAACCACCGCTTCGGCGACATTTTCGTAGTACCCGAGGCGCGCATTCCTAAGGTAGGCGCGCGCATTATGTCGCTTGACGACCCCACTAAGAAAATGAGCAAGTCAAACCCAAGCCCAGCCAGCTATATCAGCCTGCTCGACGACGAGGACGTCGTTCGCAAAAAAATCATGCGCGCAGTGACCGACCTCGGGCGAGATATTGTCTATGACGAGGAGAATAAGCCCGGCGTCTCTAACTTGCTGGTCATTAACTCTCTTTGCAGCGGCAGAAGTATTGCCGAGCTAGAAGGCCTTTTTGCCGAAAAAGGCTATGGCGACCTAAAGAAAGACACCGCCGATGCCGCGGTGTCGGTACTTGGGCCTATTAAGCGACGTGCAGAAGAAGCACTTGCCGGTTCCGAGATTGACGAAGTCTTAGCCCGAGGGGCCGCGCAGGCCTACGAAGTGGCGCAGGGCACATTGCTCCGCGTGCAACAGGCGCTTGGTTTAAGGTAACTGCTACCAGCGCCCTCCCGCACCGCCGCCGCCTGAGCGTCCGCCGCCAAAGCCTCCGCCGAATCCGCCGCCGAATCCGCCACCAAAGCCACCGCCAAAGGGACCGCCCCGATTGCGTCTGTTCATGTTGCCTATGCTGTGGCCAAGCAGAAACCACAATAGGCCCCGCCCGCCGCGGGTCGACAGCAGAAATAGGAGCACGATAACAACCAAAAGATTAAGCCCGCCATCAAAGAACATTACCGGGCCAGCCGCACTGCGCTCGGCAAGTCGGCCGCGCTCGATTGTGACGTTATATTCGCGCTCTAGGCGTGCCACAATGCCGTCGTTAGCAAGCAACGCGCCCTGCAGGCCCTCAAAGAACCGGCCTTGGCGAAAGGCTGGCTGAATATGGGTGCGAAAAAGTGACCCAAGGTATCCGTCTGGCAATGCGCCTTCCAGCCCGTAACCCGTATGAAAACGAAACTCCCGCTCCTCACGCGGCCCCTCTCCCAGACTCACGAGCATCAGCAAGCCGTTGTTCTTGTCGCGCTTGCCGATGCCCCATTCCGTGAATAAGCGTTGCGCATAATCAAAGACATCTATGCCGTCTAGCGTACGGACAGTGACAATCACGACCTCCGCCGTCGTAGCTTTTTCGATGCCCGCTAGCACCGCCGTGAGGTCTTGTTCTTCTCCGGCACTCAACAGATTAGCGAAGTCGTTAACAAAGGTTAAGGTTTCGGGTCGCGCGGGAACTGAGGCCTGCGCAAACGCCGGGAGGACGAGCAGGACTAGCAGCAGGAGTGCGGCAAGGAGCTTCTTCACGCTCAGTTCCTCGCTCTCGCGTTAAGGAAAGGTGACGCGTGGGGCTTGTTGGGCGCCGGGGTCTGCCTGAAAATACGTCCGCGGTTCGTAGCCAAACATGTTCGCCAAGATTACCGCCGGGAATGACTTGATGCGCGTATTGTACTGCTGCACAACAGCGTTAAAGTTATCGCGTTCTACGGCGATGCGGTTCTCGGTTCCGGCGAGCTCATCCATCAGGCGGGCGACAGACTCCTGCGCCTTAAGCTGCGGATAGTTTTCCATCACCACGAGTAGTCGGCTTAAGGCTCCCTCTAGTTGGTTGGTGGCTGCGACTCGTTCGTCTACCGTGCGGGCTCCGGCCATGCGCGCGCGTGCCTCGGCAATGTTGCCAAACACTTCTTGTTCATGCGCCATATGTCCTCTAACCGTTTCTACTAAGTTTGGGATTAGGTCAAAGCGCCGCTGCAGCCTTGCCTCTAGATTAGCGAACTGGCTATCTACCTGTTGTGACAACCGCACAAAGCTGTTGTAGGAGCCCACGAGGGAGATGCCAAGTAGCGCCAACACGCCTAGTACCACTAACAGCACACCAAGAATGCGTCCACTTTGGTTCATTGTTAACACGTCCTTTCTGGATGAAAGCCTCTTACATTAGTCTATTACGCGAACCGGAAGCTAAAGTTTCAGCGGAGGTTAAACATGGACTCACAACTGGCGCTCATGCAAAGTGCCGTCCGAACGAGGACAGAGAGTGATACTTTTATTAGACTACAAGCCTGTGCGGACGGTCAAGAGCTGGTAATAGAACCCCTCTGGACTACGCCTGGGGTCTTTGTCTTGCGCCTAGCCAAGCAGAAGGCGCGTGAGATTAGCCAAGCGGATGTGCCCGCGCTCCTTACAAATTTTCTTGGCGGAAAAACGCAGGCTACAATCACGTGTGTGGAGCGTAACCAAGAGACGATTATAGAGCTAAGCAAAGGCAAAGTGCGAGTCCGCTCAACCCCTAAGCAGCAGCCCGACCTGCCGACACATAGCCAAGGCGAGGCTGTGGCCCCCGGCACTCGCCAAATGTTCGTGAAAGCCGAAGCCGCGCGGGAGCTACTTGTAGCCATCGGCATTATGACTGCGGACGGCGAGATTAAGGGCGACAAGCGGCGCAAATACTACCAAATCGACCGCTTTATTGAGCTGGTCGCCGGTATGCTCGCAAGCTGGCCAAGGAATGAAGAGCTAGTGGTGCTTGACTGCGGTTGCGGGAAGTCCTACCTTTCGTTTGCACTCAACTACTACTTAGTCGAAGTCGAGAGGAAGAAGTGCCGCTTTATTGGGATAGACAGCAGCCAAGCGGTTATTGAGAGTTCACGCGCCATCCAAAGACAGCTTAACTATCGCAACATGGAGTTTTACGCAGTCGAAGTCAGCGCATTTGTGCCGCCCGGCCCAGTCCACATGGTGCTAAGCCTACACGCTTGCGATACGGCTACCGACCAGGCCATGGCCTTGGGGCTACGCAACAAGAGCCGCTATATTATCGCCGTACCGTGCTGCCAAGCCGCGCTGACGGACGAGTTGGACTATGGCGCGTTTACCGCCGTCGTTAAGCACAACATCTTTAAGCGTAGGATGGCAGACTTGCTCACCGACGGGCTACGCGCAGCGGCACTCGAGGCACATGGCTACAAAGTGAGCGTCGCCGAGTACGTCTCGCCGCTCGATACACCAAAAAACATTATGCTGCGAGCAGAGCTGTCTCTGGCGAAAGACGCCGGCGGGGGCGAGGCTTATGCCGAGCTTAAGCGCGTGCTAAGCGTCACTCCTTGGATTGACCGCCTGCTCTAATGCACGCGGTTATTTTTTAGTTACACGAAGGATTAATGCCCTGCGCGGCGAATGTTTCTGATGCAGAGTAGAAAGGAGTGTTGTACTTGTTGCGTCCCCTAGTCAAAGAAGACTTGCTTAAACTTAAGTTCGTCTCGGCTCCCGAGCTCTCTCCCTGTGGGGAACGAGTCGCGTTTGTAGAGACACACATCGAGGAGAAGACCGAGGAGTATCGTTCTCACATCTACGTGAAGTCGGTAGAAGGAGGGGCAGTACACCAGCTGACTTTTGGCGGCAAGCTACAGAGCTCGCCTAAGTTTTCTCCGGACGGCAAAAGACTCGCCTTTATTTCCGACAGAAGCGGAGACAAGCAGATTTTCGTCCTGGATCTTGAGTTAGGCGGCGAAGCGCGGCAGGTTACCACTATGCGCTTTGGGGCTGTATCGCCTGTATGGTCGCCTGACGGTAAACACCTAGCTTTCGTGGCGCGCTTTGCCGGCAGAGACAGCTCGCTCGACCTGCAAAAGGCGCGCACCCAGGAAGAGCGCGATGCAGACGACAAGAAGCGCCGTGAGGAGCCTAAGGTCATTTCGCTCATTAAGCATAAGGCCGACGAAGCTATGGGGCTTCTAGACGGGAAACACAGTCATATCTGGGTTGTAGCCAGCGATGGCGGCCCGGCACGCTGCCTTACGGGCGGGGACTTCGAACATGTTGACCCAAGCTGGTCTCCGTGCAGCCAAAGCTTAGCTTTTGCCAGCAACCGCGACGGCGACCCTGAGTTTAAGCCCTACTACGCCGACATCTACACCGTCGCAGTCGCCACAGGAGAGATTAAGCGCGTAACTGCTACAGAGGGGCCCGCCGTGAGCCCTGTTTGGTCGCCTGACGGTAAGAGCATAGCCTATGTTGGACACACCGGCGAGTTCTACTCGGCGACACTCGCGCGCGTGTGGCTAGTCGACGCCGGCGGCGGCGAACCCATTAACCTTACCGCGGATTTCGACCGCTGTGTCGGCGACCAAACAGGGTCTGACAGCCGCTACGGCGGCGGTGCGGAAGCGCTCTTGTTTAGCCCCGACGGCACCGACATACGCTTTCTTGCCAGTGACCGTGGCGATACACACGTTTACAGCATCTCACTCTCTACGCGGAAGGTCACTCAGCTAACCACCGGGCACCTGCATATTCAGAGCATGAGTTCGAGCAAGGACGGCAAACGCATGGTTGTGGCCGCCGCTACGCATATGCACCCGGCCGACTTGTTCCTTTTTGGCGAGGGTCACGTCCTGCGCCGGTTAACTGCAGTCAACCAAGAGCTGTTAAATGCTGTCGCGCTCAGTGAACCGGAGGAATTTTGGTGCCACAGCACCGATGAACAAAAGATACACGGCTGGATTATGAAGCCCACGAACTTTGTTCCCGGAGAAAAGTACCCGCTAGTCCTAGAAATCCATGGCGGGCCGCACACGCAGTACGGCTGTACCTTCTTCATGCAGTTTCAGCTCTGGGCTAACAACGGCTACGGTGTGTTGTTCACTAACCCGCGCGGCAGTCACGGCTATGGGCAGGCTTTTGCGAATGCCGTGCGCGGCGACTACGGCGGCGGCGACTTCCGTGACTTAATGTGCGCCGTGGATCGAGCCGTAGAGCTGCCTTGGGTTGACAGCGAGCGCTTAGGAGTTACCGGCGGCAGCTATGGCGGCTTTATGACTAACTGGATTGTCGGCCACACCAAGCGCTTTAAGAGTGCGGTGACGCTACGGAGCATCTCTAACTGGCTTAGTTTCTACGGCGTAAGCGACATCGGTTACACGTTTACCGAGTACGAGATTCTTGGCAACCCTTGGGACAATACCGAGCTCTTGCTTAAGCATTCACCTATCACCTACGTCAAAGACATCTCGACGCCAGTTCTTGTAATGCACGCCGAACAAGATATGCGCTGCCCCATTGAACAGGGCGAGCAGTTCTATGTTTACCTGAAAAAGCTTGGCGTCAAGACGCGCATGGTTAGATTCCCCGGCGCAAACCACGAGCTTTCGCGCAGCGGTAAGCCCAAGCTTCGCCTAGCGCGACTCCAACACCTTTTGGAGTGGTTCCAAGAGACGCTGTAGCGGCAAAAAAGAGCTGTCCTCCATCCGGGGGCAGCTCTTTTGGTTCTTAATCGCAGTTCTTAGTGGCGAGTCGTATCCCAGATAAAGGCTCGCAGTTCCGCCATGTTTTGCCCCAGCCAGACCATAGCGTGGTGGCGCCCGTAGGCGGCCTCGTCCTGACGGGGGTCGGGAGTCCCGGCGTAGTGGTCGCTAAAGCCAAACAGGCCGCGCACCAACTGGTAGTACCACAGGCGTGGCATCTCTAAGTACTCGGAAGGCGCCAACATGCCCCCGCCGTCGCGATAGCCCTTGAGCATGGCTGCAGCGAGAGGGTAGTTGAACTTGCCGTCTCGGAGACACGTAAAGCCGATGGCCCGCATTAACTCCCACGCCGGGAAGCTGTAGCAGGTTTGGTCAAAATCTAGCACGCCGGCGACTGTGCCGTGGGCATCGAACAGCACGTTCCCTAGTTGGTAGTCACCGTGAATGGCCTGTCGCCGCAGATGAAAGAACTGGCGCGGCCCAACGTCTACCCCCTGCATAACTTGGATGCGGTAGGTCAGGGAAGAGATGGTGAAGTAATCGAAATCGTCATGGCGGTCCTTCGACTGGACGGTTGTAAGCAAGTCAAACAGGCGAGGCAGAGACTCCTCGCTCCCACGCCACAGGCTGTTGTGGAGCTTGTCCGCCTGCGGGAAGAAACGCAAGCTGTGATGCAGTTTCCCAAGCATTGCGCCCATGCCAAGGCCTTCGGCCCTCCCTACTTCATCTAGGGCGAGATTGCGACCGGGGAGAAAGCGGAGCAGCAACAGGCGGAGCCGGTCAACTACGAGCACGAGGTCGCCTGCCGCAGTAGGTACGACGCGGGGGACAGGAAACCCTAAAGGGATTAAATACGAAGTGACCTCCAGGCCATCGTAGAGCCGCTTATCGGTAACGGCGTCGCTGTAGACCTTAAGGCAGTATGTGTTGCCGTCATCCGCACAGAGCTTGTAGGTGCGATTTACTCTCCCCGTAGACATAAGGTCGAGGGAAGAGACAACAAGGCCATAGTGCCGCAGAACAGACTCCCTTATGTCCATGAGTCACCTCCTCTGTGTCGGTTGTCATTCCTTTCGCTGTGGGCAAGCGTAATCCTCTTTATCTTTGGAGCGACTTTGTTAATCCTAAAAGCCAAGCTAGCGGAAAGAAGGTTCCCGCCGTAGTGACTGCCGCGAGTAAGAGGCGAAAAAGCGGAGTGCCGCCGTAGGACATAAGGGCCCACTCTACGGCAAAGAGAGCGAGCCCCCCGGCAACACCGCCGCGCAACAAGAGGTTTATTACGGCCCTTAGCCCGCTAAGCATCTTAAATACTTCTAACAGCCCTAAGGCCGCTCCCGTGCCAATGCCCGTGACCACGCCTATCACCGCTGTGTAGATGCCAAGTTCGGGCCGCAGATACGTCCCCAAAACGATAGCTAAGGAACTGAGAATGGTGCAAATAGCTGCGTTTCGCGTGGGCACGGCGGGTCTACCTAAGCCCTGCAAAGTAGCGGTAGTAATGTGTGTGAGGTAAATCATCCAGGCTACCCAGCCCATACTCGACAGGAGTTGCCCGGCTTCGGCCACGCCAAAGAGCAGCAGGCAAATGTCTACACCCGCGGCGATAAAGACGACGCTACTTGGCCAGCCGAGGAGCAGCGCTAGGGTGAGCCCACGCAAGAAGCTCTGCAAACCGTAGCGCTTGTCAGGCTGATCACCGCTTTCGGCCATCGCGGGCAATAGGTTGCTGGCCAAAGGGAAGGTCAGAACCGAAGGTATAAAAAGCACAGTCACCGCCATCCCTGTCAGCTGCCCGTAGGCAATGGCCGCAGCGCTGGCCGAGTAACCCATATGACGCAGGCTGCGCGGTATAAGCACTGCCTGCAGCGCCCCGGTAAGCGAGAGTATCAGGCGACCTAAGCCCACCGGTATAACTATCGCCAACAGCGGTGCGAATCCCGCGCGGGGCGTAGGTGTGACAGGGCGCCGCGCTATCGCCAATAACAATAAGAGCGTTAGCAGACCGCAGAGCTCACCTAGGGTATAGCCCATGGCGAGACCTAGCGAGATACCCCCCGCTCCCAAAGGGCTGAGGTAAAACGCCAGATAAAGCGAGGCCACGACGTGCGCAGCCTGCTCTACGAGTAAGCCTGTGGCGATAAGCGACATGTAGCGCATACCCTGATAGTATCCCCGCACGGCACCCCCCAATGAAACAATGAGGAGAGCGGGAGCCATAGCCAAGAGTGGCACCCACAGCCGTGCCTCGCCCACAAAGGAAACGGCCAGCGTGCGGCTACCTGCGGCCAACAGCAGCATACCTAGGCTCCCTGCCAGCCATGCCAACCGGCTCCCGGCCCAGAGCGCGGAGCGGACTCCGCCTGCGTCGCCGCGCTGGCGATGGCTTGCTACCAGCCTCGCTACGCCAATGGATATCCCTGCCGTGGAAACGGTCATGACGCTGACATAAAGAGGGAAGGCCATTTGGTATAGCCCAATCGCCTCTTGGCCGAACGTTCGCACCAGGTAAGCGCGAAAGGCAAGGCCTACGATGCGGTTGACTATCGCGGCAACAGCTAAGACCAGAGTTCCGCTCACCATGGTGTGCTGGCGCATATGCATCTCTCCTCTCGGGAAGATACATATGTCAGATTCGCGTCCGCATGCGTGTGTAAATTAAAAGACTTCTCTTTGGAGTAGGAAATGGCCGCTGCGATAGCGAAACCACAGTAAAGAAGACAGAGCACGAGGAGGAAGCGAATGAACGAGCAACGATTCGCAAGTAGACTACGTAACATGCAGGGAAATGTCATCCGGGAAATACTCAAACTCACTCAGCAACCGGATATTATTTCCTTTGCGGGAGGATTGCCGGCCCCCGACTCGTTCCCGGCAGAGGAGCTAGCCGAAATTGCGCGGCAGGTGCTCCGTAACGACAGGTCTATACTGCAGTATGGCACGACAGAAGGGTATGGCCCGCTGCGGGAGTTTGTGGCAGACTGGGTCAAAGATGTGGGAATCAAGGCTAAAGCAGAAGACGTCATCATTACATCGGGTTCACAGCAGGGGATTGACTTAGTCGCCAAGGCCATGCTGGACGCGGGAGAGACAGTGGTGGTGGAGAGCCCGACATACTTAGCTGCCATTCAGATTCTGCGCACTTATGAGGCCAGCTTCGCGGTCGTCCATAACGACCATGCCGGGGTCTTGGTCGATGAACTAGAGGCTGTAATCGCCAAAGAGAAGCCTAAGCTAGTTTACCTTGTGCCCACCTTCCAGAACCCTACCGGCATAACCCTAAGCCTTGCGCGGCGCAAAGCCATAGGCGAGATGCTTAGCCGGCACGAGGTTATTCTGATCGAGGATGACCCTTACGGCCGCCTAAACTTTACCGGTCAAGTCTTGCTGGCCATTAAGTCCTTTGATACAAGCAACCAAGTCGCATACTTCGGCAGTTTCTCCAAGATTATTTCACCGGGGCTCCGAGTGGGGTTTGCGATTGCGCCGGCTCCTTTGCTGCGCAAAATGGTAATCGGCAAGCAGGGGACGGATGTGCACACCTCGAACCTGTCGCAGGCGATGGTCTACGAGTTTTGTCGGCGCGGGCTACTTGCGCCCCACATAGCCGAGGTAGCACGACGGTACAGCAGAAAACTTGTTGTTATGCAGGAATGTCTGGCGTTGTTGCCGGCCGATATCAAGTGGACGCAGCCGGAGGGCGGTCTCTTTATCTGGGGTGAACTCCCCCCGCACATTGACGCGGTTAAGCTCTTAGAAATAGCTGTGCGCGAAAAGGTGGCGTTTATTCCGGGGGAGAGCTTCTTTGTTGAAGGCGGCGGCAAGAACACGCTAAGGCTTAATTTCAGCAACGCCACAGAGGAAAATATTCGCGTTGGCTTTGCTCGTCTCGCCAAGGCTCTACAGGAGTTTGAGTGAGGCAATGCGGGTAGTCCTGTTGGCGCTAAACGCCAGCTACGTGCATACGAGCCTAAGTGCGCGGTACCTAGCCGCAGTATGTCAAGTGGCGGGAGTTAAGCTCCATGTAGTCGAGTCAAACATCAACGAAGGGGCAGAGCTTATCACGAGCAAGGTTATGGGACTCTGCCCAGAACTCCTCCTGTGCTCCGTCTACATTTGGAATCGGCGCCTTATGGAAGATATCTGTACGAGGATACGCTTAAGTGACCCGGGCATTACCATAGTGTGGGGCGGCCCGGAAGCCAGCGGAGGGTGGGAGGACGTCCTTAGGCGTGACGATGTCGACTATGTCGCCTGCGGGGAAGGGGAGGGGTCGGTCCTCCCCCTCATTCGCGCGCTCGCGCAAGGGACAAGGCCAAACACAGCGGGGATTGCGTGGCGGGGCGGCCCCTTACCCAAAGCCCCGCGCCTCGAGACGCTAGACAAGCTACCCTATCCTTACGTCGACGAAGGGTGGCTGCAGAACAAAATATACTACTTTGAGAGCAGCCGCGGGTGCCCGTACAACTGCGCTTACTGCCTGTCTTCGCGCGAAGCAGGAGTGCGGTACATGTCACTAGATACTGCTAAAGCCCGCCTGTCCCACATGATGGGTAAAGCTCCGTTGATTAAGTTCGTCGACCGCACCTTTAATGCCGACCCCAATCGGGCGAGAGCGCTTTGGGAGTTTTTGCTCTCAGCCGACGAGGAAACGCGGTTTCACTTTGAGGTCTGCGCGCATCTTTTGACGGCGGATGATTTTGAGCTCTTAGCTGACCCCCGCGCCAAGCGGTTTCAGTTCGAAGTAGGCTTGCAGTCGGCTTCCCCGCCTAGCCTGCAGGCCGTTAACCGCCAGGTAGATGCGTCACATACGCTACAGGCGGTGAGGCAGCTAGTGCAACTTGGCACCGTAGAGGTGCACCTCGACTTAATCGCAGGACTGCCCGCGGAGAGCCTAGAGACTTTTGCCGCCGCCGTTGACGCCGCGCTGGCCACGTTGTCGCATCGACTGCACCTTGGCTTCCTAAAGCTCCTGCCTGGCACCGAGCTTAGGCAAAAGGCAGCTCAACTAGGCTTAGCTTACCTGCCGTTTGCGCCCTATGAGGTGCTTAGAACGCCTCACATGACAGCGCACGACTTTACTTACCTAAAGGCACTAGCTAAGGCACTAGACCACTTCTATAACTCCCGGCAAGCCGAAAATGCCTTGCGCTATGTGCTGGCGCAAGGCGAAATGACGGGGTTTAAGCTGCTTGGGCTCCTCTCTGCGGCAGAGCGCGAAGCGGTGCAAGAGAGCGTTTATCTCGCCCTGGAAAAGTACGTGCCGTGCTCTCTGACGCTTAAGGAGCTTTGCCGTCTTGACTTTCTCTGTAACGAGCCGCACAAACGAGTTCCCGACCTTCTGCTAGGCTGCGAGCCGCCCGAGGACGAAATGGTGCGGCATATAGTTTACCATGAACCCGAGCGCCTATTTGCCGCTCTGCCACACCGCCGGGGCGAAAAACCGGGGAGTATCCTGCGGCAGCTGCGCTTTGGAAAGTTTGCGCACGGTGAACTGCTGTTTGACCACAGCCGACCGCGCGGCGAGCGGGTTTTTGAGGTGTGAGCTAGGAGCCAGCCACCCTCCAAACTCCCTACCTAATATCCACCCGTCGCAGCAAGTTGGCATTCGTCACGACGCTAAGTGAGCTCACCGCCATGGCGATTTCTGCGATAATGGGGTGCATTAGTCCGGCGACGGCTAGGGGAATGGCTACGACGTTATAGAAGAACGCCCAGAACAAATTTTGGCGAATTTTGCGGAAAGTCGCGCGCGATAGTTTAATGGCGCTGACGGCGGCGGTTAGGTTGCCGCGCACGAGCGTCACATCGGAAGCCTCAATGGCGATGTCTGTGCCGGTACCGATAGCAATGCCGACGTCGGCCTGTGTGAGCGCGGGCGCGTCGTTAATGCCGTCGCCGACCATGGCTACCCTAAGCCCTTCGCTTTGCAGGCGCTTGATAGCCTCAACTTTGCCCTCGGGGAGAACTTCGGCAAGGATACTGGTTATGCCGACAGCGCGGCCGATAGCAGCGGCCGTGCGCTTGTTGTCGCCTGTAATCATGACCGGGGTTAGCCCCATTTTCTGCAGTGCCTCTATGGCGGCTGCGGAGTCTTCCTTGACGGTGTCGGCTACGGCTATTACCCCGTTGATTTGACCGTCAATGGCCACCAACATAGCCGTCTTGCCCTCGTCTTCGAGCGCGACTACCGATTCCTCTACGCTGGCTGCGGCAACACCTAGTTCGTGCATCAGTTTGCGGCTGCCCACCGCAACTTTCCGTCCGCCGAGCTCGGCCGTGATGCCGCGCCCTGTGTAAGAGGTAAAACGCTCAATCGGCGAGAGCAGCAATCCGTCGGCGCTACCCCGCTTAGCAATCGCCCGGCCTAGGGGGTGCTCGGAGCCAGATTCGGCACTAGCGGCAGCCTGCAGGAGCTCGCGCTCCGTTCCTACGACGGCGATGACGTCGGTAACCTCTGGTTTGCCTTTAGTAATCGTACCTGTTTTGTCAAATACGACGGTCTTAACTTCCTGCAGAGTCTGAATAGCTTCGCCGCGCTTAATGAGAATGCCATTCTCGGCTCCCATGCCGCTGCCTACCATCAAAGCCGTCGGTGTGGCGAGGCCGAGCGCGCAAGGGCAGGCGATAACCAAGACGGCGACAGTGGCCACCACAGCGAGCGTCACCGGGCTAAGGTGCGGGTTAACCCATGGGATAAAATTCTTGGCCACGTGGAGGATATCGGAGAGTTGCTCCGGGAACATAAGCCAGGCCGCTAAAGTCACAAGGGCGATGCCGATAACCACCGGGACAAAAACGGCTGTAACCTTGTCGGCGAATTCCTGTATAGGGACTTTGGTGCCTTGTGCTTCTTCCACAAGCTTTATAACTTGAGCCAAAAAAGTATCCTTGCCGACGCGCGTAGCCTTGCCGTGCAACAGCCCTTCTTGGTTTACAGTAGCGCCAATTAGCTCGTCACCTAGGGACTTACGCACAGGCAGTGATTCGCCCGTCGCCATGGACTCGTCAACACTGCTTTCGCCCCAGATAATCTGCCCATCGGTAGGCACCTTTTGCCCGGGCCGTACGACGTAGACGTCGCCGACTTGCACCTCCGACAGAGCTACTTCGCGTTCTTGCCCGTCAACAAGCAGGGTTGCGGTCTTGGCCTCTAGCTGCAAGAGGCGACGAATAGCCTGCGACGCTCGGCCTTTAGCCTTAGCCTCGAGGAAGCGCCCGGTCAAGTGAAAGGCCATAATCATAGCGGCGACGCCGGCGTAGTTTTCAATATGCGTAAAGAACGTGGCCACGCCTGTGCCCCACGCGGCAAGCGTGCCCATGGCAATGAGGGTGTCCATGCTAGGCGACAGGTGCTTGGCTGCTTTCCACCCCGAGACAAGGGTGGGCAGACCAACCCAATACATTACCGGTGCGGACAAGGCAAGCATGCCGATGCTGTAGCCGGTCTTGCCTAGCCACATGGCGTCCATGTTGTGGGGGCCCGCGAACATGGCTGGGAGCATCCACAGGACTATGGGGAGGGTGAGTGCCCAAGCTATCCACATGCGGCGAGCTGCCGCACGGCTGTGCTGTAGCGCTTTATCGTCGTCTAGCGGAGTGGTGGCTTCGGCCTTAGCCTCATAGCCAAGCGCCCGTACTTTAGCGATAAGCGCGGTAGCCGTAGTTGCGCTCGGGTCATACTCCACTACCGCTTTTTCGGTGGCGAGGTTGACCGCCGCGCGCAACACCCCGTCCGTTTGCGAGAGGCCTTTTTCCACACGACTTGAACACGCAGCACAAGTCATGCCCTGGATAGTGAGCGTGACGGAGTCGGACTTGACTCGCGCCTCGTACCCGGTACTGGTTACTACTCGTATTAGGTCGTCTGTGCTGGTCGATTCCGAATCATAGCGCACCACAGCTGTTTCGGTGGCGAGGTTGACGTTAGCTTCGCTAACTCCTTGGTGTTTGCTCAAAGCGCGCTCAACTCTACTCGCACAGGCTGCGCAGGTCATGCCCCCGAGAGTGAGGGTGACACGTTTCTGTGTCTTCATAGGGACTCCTCCAAAGCTTGTTTAATATACCCCTCTAGGGTATGCTAACAAAAGCCTAGCATGCCTGCGCCGTCGCGTCAATATGGCTAGCTTAATTCTTGCTGCTTCTTCTGTTGGCGCAGCCGTTCTTGGCGATTAAGTATGCGTTTGCGGAGGCGAATGCTCTTTGGTGTCACTTCTACTAGTTCGTCGTCGGCAATGTACTCAAGCGCATTGTCTAGGCTCATATCGCGCGGCGTTTCTAGGCGAATGGCGTCGTCGGCGCCGCTAGCGCGAATGTTAGTAAGCTGTTTGCGTTTACAGACGTTTACGTCAAGGTCGCTTGGCCGCGCGGATTCGCCGATAACCATGCCCTCGTATACTTGTGTTCCCGGCCCAATAAACAGATGGCCGCGCTCCTCCGCGTTTTGCAGGCCGTAGGCAGTAGCTTCTCCTTCTTCCCAAGCTACGAGCACGCCGCTTAAGCGCCCCGGGATATCGCCGCGGTAGGGGCCATAGCCAAGGAACAATGTGTTCATAACGCCATAGCCGCGTGTTTCGGTTAAGAGCTCAGAGCGAAAGCCAAGTAGGGCACGGGCAGAAATCTCAAATTCTAGGCGTACCGAGCCTGTAGCGGTGTGTTCCATGTTCGTCATAATGCCTTTTCTGGCACCAAGCTTTTCCATAACCGTGCCCATATATTGCAGCGGCACATCAATCGTTAAGTGCTCCATCGGCTCCTCTAGGCCGCCTTCGCCCTGTCGGAGGATAACCTTTGGACGTGATACCGCAAACTCATAACCCTGCCGCCGCATCGTCTCTATGAGGATGGCTAAGTGCAGCTCACCGCGCCCGGAAACATGGAAAACGTCCGGAGTGGGGCCATCTTCTATACGCATGCTTACATTTGTGTATCCTTCACGCAGCAGGCGCTCCCGGAGATGGCGCGAAGTTACGAACTGCCCTTCGCGTCCGGCAAAGGGGCTGTCGTTAATCATAAAGTCCATAGTCACGGTGGGTTCGTCTACCGGCACGAAGGGGAGTGCCTGGGGGGATTCGCTATCGGCAATGGTATCGCCTAGGCTGATATCCGAAATCCCAGCTAAAGCCACGATATCCCCCGCTTCGGCGGACGCGTGTTCAGTCCGTTTGAGCCCGACGTACTGGTAAAGTTTGGCCACCTTAGCCGACAGCACGCCGCCGTCTGCGGAGACTACGGCTACTGTCTGCCCTGCGCTCACTCTGCCGTTGGTTATTCTGCCGATGGCAATCCTGCCCACGTAATCGTCCCAGTCGAGGGTAGTCACCAGCATTTGTAGCGGTGCATCCTTATCCCCTGCCGGTGCGGGAATCTTAGTAAGGATAGTTTCGAATAGCGGAGTAAGGTCTTCACCCTCATCCTCGAGCTTGTACTTCGCGATGCCGGCACGCGCCGCCGCAAATAATACGGGAAAGTCTAGCTGTTCGTCGGTTGCCCCAAGCTCAATAAATAGGTCAAGACATTTATCCAGTACGGCGAGCGGTTGCGCGTCCTGGCGGTCGATTTTGTTTATAACTACTATAGCCTGCAAGTTAAGTGCCAAGGCTTTGCGGAGCACGTATTTGGTTTGTGCCAGCGGGCCTTCTGCGGCATCGACCAACAGCAGTACGCCATCAACGGTGCTGAGCGACCGCTCCACCTCACCGCCGAAATCTGCATGGCCGGGGGTGTCGACGATGTTTATTTTGACGTCGCCGTAGTACACGCCTGTGTTTTTGGCCATAATGGTAATCCCGCGTTCGCGCTCTAAATCTAAAGAGTCCATCACGCGTTCCTGTACATGCTCTTTGGCATGGAAAATGTGACTTTGCTTAAGCATAGCGTCAACAAGTGTAGTCTTGCCGTGGTCGACATGGGCGATGATGGCGATATTGCGTTTCACAGCTCTTATCTGGCTCCTTCAGTTTGTGGTCTAACGACACAGTATAGCCGCATACGCTCGCTGGAGTCAATGAAAAGGCAGCAGTTTGCAGGAGCGACGCTTCCGGTGTGGAACATTCATGTAGCATGTACGACGGTGTAAAAGGGGGGTAGACGTGAGTACAGGCAAGAAGCGCGTGGTTGTCACAGCCACGACAGAGATGCCCGTTAACT
Source organism: Selenomonadales bacterium (assembly GCA_018335585.1). NCBI lineage: Bacteria > Bacillati > Bacillota > Negativicutes > Selenomonadales > Selenomonadales bacterium. The sequence continues at coordinate 251,325 of JAGXRZ010000020.1, read as the reverse complement.
TAAGCGTAGTTTCGCGCGAGTTAGGGCCGGAGGTAGAGGTAGAAATTGTGCCGTTAGCGTTTGGCGATATGTCGCTTAGTGCGCGCGAGCGGTGCTGGCAGTCTATCTCCGGCGCGGACGGTCTCCTCGTGCGCACGGGGATAATCCCCTACGAGTTGATTGGCCGCTGCTTGCGCCTCCGCATTATTGCGCTGCATGGCGCGGGGGTAGATCAAGTCGACGTCAAAGCAGCCACCGAGGGCGGCATTTATGTGACCAACACGCCGGGCGCTAACGCCCAATCGGTTGCCGAACTAACGCTTGGCCTGATTGTTTCCTTGCTGCGGGGAATTACCCGAGCCGACTGCTTGGTCAGACAGGGGCGATGGGAGCAAGCGCGCACACTCGGGCGCGAGCTTAAGGGTAAGCGGTTAGGCTTAGTCGGGTACGGCCATATCGGACGGCTCGTGGCTGAAATGGCGGTCGGCTTAGGCATGGAAGTGGTGTGTTGGAGTCGCTCCACCTACAGAAGTGTGCCGGTAGGAGTGAGGCAAGTTTCGCTGGAGAGCTTGTTTGGCACGGCGGATATTGTTAGTCTTCACTTACCACTCGTCCCGGATACCGTGGGGCTCGTCGGAAGAAGGCTTTTGTCGCTCATGAAGAAGGACGCACTCCTGGTCAACACTGCTAGAGGCGCGCTGATTGTGCAGGATGACCTATTGCAGGCACTGCAAGAAGAGTGGTTCGCAGCTGCCGCGCTTGACGTGTTTGAGCAAGAACCTTTGCCGACGAACAGCCCGTTTTTGCAGCTGCCTAACGTAATCTTTACGCCGCATATGGGCGGCTCCACCGCGGAGTGTTTGGCGAGGGTGGCGGGCATGGCGGCACGCGATATAAAGCTGGCCATGGCAGGTGAGGAGCCTGAGTTTGCCGTTAATTCGCCGTGGCGAAGCAGTTGATGTAAACCGTAGCTGAAAAATAGGTTGACAATCTGCCCTGTGTCCGCTATTATACGCGGCAGGGAGGTGCTTGACGTGAAGTTTAGCGCGCAAGACATTACAAGAGTAGGCATTTTCGCGGCACTCCATGTTGCCGCCACACTAGTCCTGCGGTTTGGCGGCGAGGCCATGGTGCCGTTTTCTCTGGTGCCGTTTATGGCCTTTTTGGCCGCCTTCGCCTTAGGGGGAAGGCTCGGAGCCATGAGCTTAGCCGTATACATGGCGCTTGGGCTGCTCGGTGTCCCTGTATTTGCCCGTCCGCCATACGGAGGGTTGGTGTATGTACTGCAGCCGACGTTTGGATTTATCATTGGGTTTATTGTCGCTGCCTACGTCGCCGGGCTGTTTAACATTGACACGCCGCGTGGCGGAGCTTTGGCGATTGTCTTAGGCCTTGTGGCACTCTATGCCGTGGGGCTGCCTTATCTCTTTGCGATTGTGCGGTTCTACCTCGGTAGGCCGGTAGACTTCTGGTGGGCCATTCGTGTGGCTGCGGCTCCGTTTATTGGGCTCGACTTAGTCAAAGCAGCGCTAGCGCTCTTTATCGGCCGTCAACTAAAGAAAGGACTTCACCGCGCGTGAAGTCCTCTTAGTTTGGTCACCTTAGTATTCGCCGAACATGCGCTGAATTTCGGCTGCGTCGCGTGTTATAGTTAGCGCTAGCATCAGCAGGATGCGCGCCTTTTGGGGCGAGAGGTTGTCGCAGGCAATAAAGTCATCTAAGGATGCGGGGAGGATGCGCCCGCCGCCTGTGCGACTAGAGCGCACGATAATAGTGCCTCTCTCCATAGCCGTTTGCAAGGAGCGGTCGGCTGAAGGAGAAATGTGTCCTGCTCCCGTCCCCGCCAGTACGATGCCTTGCGCCCCGGCCTTAAGTACGGCTTTCACCAATACGTCGTCTGCGCCAACATACCCCAGCACAATGTCCACGCGGGGGAGTTTAGCTAGTCCACCCACGCGAAAAACTGCGTCTAGTGTGTGTTTGCGCAGCGGTCGGCGGTAGATTCCTACTTGGCCGTTGTCGATGCTACCTAGTGCGCCAAAGTCGGGCGAGCGAAAGGCGTCTAGTCTAGTTGTGCTGGTTTTGGTGACGTCACGGGCAGAAAATATCTCGTCGTTCATCACTACTAACACGCCTAAGCCTTTGGAACCGTTAGCCGCCGCTACTCTAATTGCGTTCACGAGATTCATCGGGCCGTCGGGACTGAGTGCCGTGGCCGGCCGCATAGCACCTACGAGAACAACGGGCTTCTTACTCTGAACTACAAGGTGGAGAAAGAAGGCGGTTTCTTCCATGGTGTCGGTGCCGTGGGTAATGACTATGCCGTCAATATCGTTTTCGCTTAACAGGGCATTGACTCGCTGCGCTAGTTTTAGCCAATCGGTAGGGGTTAGCGCCGAGCTTGGAAGATTGACGAACTGCTCGCCCGACACGCGAACCGAAGAGGTAATGTCGGGTAAGTCATCTAACATTTCATCGACAGTAAACTGGCCGGCTCGATAGCCCATGGTTTGCAGCGGTGAGTCGCCTCGGCCGGCGATTGTCCCGCCTGTAGCTAGAACCATAATATGCGGAATCATGCTTAGCCCCCATTTTGTTTATCTAATAGTTACATCGCCTGCGGTGAGAACTTTCTCCTGGCCGTCATCTAAGCGCACGACTAACGCTCCTTCGGCGGTTATATCGCGTGCCAGCCCGGTATAACTCTCGGACACACCGTGCACAGTCACCTGGCGTCCAAGCGTGGCGCTAAACTCCCGCCATTTCGCGAGACATGCGGCAAGGTGCCCGGCTCTAAATAAGTCTATGTTGGTCTCTAGCGCGGCTAGAATCGTTGCCAGCACTTTTGCCCGACTCTGCCGTACGCCTTCGGCCGCGAGTGATGTGCTTGCGTACTCGGCGCCCGTGGGATGTTCCCAGACATTTACACCAATCCCTAGGATGACATAGCTCGTGTAGTCGAGCTCGCCACTAAGTTCCGCGAGGATGCCGCACACTTTTTTGCCGGCGATGTGCACGTCGTTTGGCCACTTGAGCGTCGCGGTTACACCTAGTTCTCGCAGGGCTTCCGCTACCGCTACCCCGGCTAGGAGTGTAAGCCCGGCGAGTTCACCGGGTGGCATTTGTGGGCGCAAAAGGACAGAAAACAAGAGCGCGGTTCCACGCGCAGCGGTCCAGGTGCGGCCGCGTCTGCCCCGGCCTGCATGCTGTTCGTCCGCGGTGATTACGAGTCCTGCCGGTGCGCCCGCTTCCGCCCTTGCCCGCAGCTCAGCATTTGTGGAGCCGCACTCCGGCAAGTAGATTATGGTCTTGCCTAACGCGACCGGGGCAAAGTATTGGTGCACCAGCACGGCATGGGGGTGGTCGGGGATATGCGTCAGCGTGTAGCCGGTACCGGTACGGGAGTCAATCTCGTAGCCAAGTGCGCGGAGCGCCGTGACGTGCTTCCACACCGCGGCGCGAGAAACACCGAGCTGCCGGGCTATAGCTTCACCCGAGCGCGCTCGGCCCGACATAAGTTCCGACAATACCTGTGTAGTTGCATCTCGCACTCCGTCAATTGCCCCCTTTGGCGGCTCCTGCTAACTGCCGTGCCGCTGCCGCTACTTCTGTGAGTAACCCGTGTTGCTCGCGCGCCGGGACGGCATCCGTATTAGTAGCCGCGAAGACGTGTTTTAGCGGCGCACCGATGCACGTTAAGAATATACGCACCTGCGCGGCGGTAGTACTTACGCCGGTGCCTGGGCCGTCAGGCGCACCGGCCGTGAGTAACAGCACTCCCACGCGAGAGGTTTTGCGTCTGTTTGGATGAGTCCAGAAAGGCTGGCAACGGTCGACAACCGCCTTAAGCTGCGCCGTGACGCCGTAGAAGTATATGGGCGACGCGATGACTACTACGTCGTCCTCGGCTAGGTGGGTGTATAGCTGACGCATGTCGTCGTCCCGCACGCATAAGCCGCTGTTTTGGCAGGCATAGCATGACCAACAGGGGAGTATATGTTGATAGCAGACATCGACGCGCTTGACCGCATGAGCAGTGCAGAAGGGGGACAAAAACGACTCAAGCAGTAGGGCGGTGTGTCCGTCTCGCCGCGGGCTGCCTTGTAGTGCAATGACGCGCATGCTAAAACGCCCCCATTCACAGTCAATGTAGCACTTCTCTTGCGGTGAGGCAAGCATTTGCTTGAGCCGATGCGCGCGAGATGGTATATTTGGCCTAAAGGAAGGAGGTGGCACGAGTGAGGTGGGTGTGCGTAGTATGCAACTATGTCTATGATCCCAACGAAGGAGACCCCGAGAGCGGCATTGCTCCGGGGACAGCCTTCGAAGACATTCATGACGATTGGGTATGTCCGCTATGCGGCGTGGGCAAAGACCAATTTGAACCGGAAGAATAGGTTTATCTAATCGTAAGCCCAACGCGACGGAAAGCCGCCCGCACCTCGACTTCTACGATTAGTGCCGGAAAAGCCGCGTTCCAGTCGAGTGTGGCCATATAGTCCGGCTGGAGGCGGCGCATCTGTTCTCCGAGCCCCAAAATGTCCGCGTTAAACTCTTGCTGGAGCCTCTCTAGGGCGCTGTGAATCTCGTCGGCCACTACTTCTGCTAGGTCGGCCTCGATTTGTTTGAGCAGGGCATGGGTGATGGTTTGCTCGGGGTGTGGCCACGCCGTAAGGTTGCCGTCTTGGCTGACCCGCGCGTGCAGGCGGTAGCCGCCGTTGTCCTTGCGCGCACTAAATCTGACGGACGAGTAGTTGGCGAGCTGGACTAGCGGGCCTTCCTCCCTCAGGACTGTTACTACCGCCATGCGCAGGTTCTCGGCTAACCATGCCACGCCGCGGCTTTCCCGTTCGTCTAGAAACCCTACCAGTTTGTCGTCGCGAAACACCGCCGTGCCCTTTAGCTCGATAGCTGTGGCCGGCGGTTTTTCTTCTGCTTTGGCCGCCGGGTCGGCTTCAGCATCTGCGGGGGGCGGCGCAGGCTGCAGCGCTGGCAGTTTAATTTGCAGGCGCGGGCGGTTAGCATAGGCAATGCGGACGCTCAGAAAGTCGGCGGGTGGAACAATGCCGGTTGCCTCTCCCTGCCGTAACAGGTTAAACAGGTATTCCGCCGGCATGGCCTCTATGCGCGGCTCGACCTCCAAGACCTCTTTCGCTTCCCCGAAGGACACAGCGAGGCGCACGCGGTCGCGCAGTTCGCGGTCACGTGCGAGATAGTCCAAGAGCTCGCCGATACCGTGCCGCGCATACTCCTCACCGATTACGACGGCCAGAGTGTGTCCGGTAAAGGGCACTTTGCCGAGCACAGCGGGAAGGCGAAGCATGGCCTCGGCAATGCTTGGCGCAGCGACACTAGTTACCCACACCGGACTTTGCGCCCCTCCTTGCGCTCCCGGGCCCTCCCCACCCGGGGCGGGAAGAGCCAGCTGATAAGTGATGCGCACTCCTTCCGGGTCGGTGTCTACACCCATAGCCATCACAAAGGCCAGGTCTTCGATTTCTCGCGCGCTCCAGCAGCCTGTGAGAAAGACAGCGATGCAGGCGAAGAGAATAATAAGCGCAGGTGCTTTGAGCATTCGACTTTCTCTGTTGTTTTCACTCATGCGACTTTGCCCCACTTTTACCGCGCAAGAGGGCCCCGGCCAAAAGCACTCCGACTATGCCTATTTGGTAAAAATAGGCGTGTTCGTTGAACATGCTTTCCCATAGGTAGCTTTGTGGGACGCTGTCTGCCTGGAATGACAAGTAGAACGAGGCCGCGGCTAAGGGTGGGATGAACCAGTGATAGCTTCTAGCGCCCGTCACCAAAGAGAGGCCCAAGGCGGCGGCATAAAACAAAATGCTGACCTTGACAAACGTCCCGATAATCCAGACGCCTAAGTAGAGGGCCTCGATGCGTTCGAGGAATAGCCCAAAGGACACATTGCGCGCCAGTTCCAAAACAGGGTATTTCAGCGTCTCAGCCAAGGCTGGGCTATAGCCTGCGACGACCGCTACTTGCAGTGCACCGATTAACAATGTTCCCGCAAATACGGCCCACACGGAGTACTTAAGTACGGCCGATTGCTCTTCCACGAAATTAAAGAACATCAGCACAACCAGCCCATTGACTAGCAAACTCCCGCTAACAACCGAGGCTCGCGCCAGAGCAAAAGGCTCCGCGTCGAAGAGTGGCAACAGCCAACCTGGGTCAATGCGCCAGAGACCGGCTCCGGCCACGACAATCCAGGCTAAGAACCCAAGGGGGTAGAGGCCTTCGTTAAAGCGCGCTAGTGCCTGTATCCCGAGCCAAGCTCCGCCGCACACCAAAATGAGCATGGTTGTGATGGTCACGCTGATAGGCGTGTCCGGCAAGATGGCCGTAATTAAGAAGTCGCCTAGCGAGCGCAGCACAAGCGTGCTGGAGATAATGTTAAAGGCGACCAGCGACAGACCAAGCAGCGAGCCAAGCCACTTGCCAAATATTGACCTAGCGTACTCAAAAGGAGTAAGGCGCGGAAAACGTCGCCCTAGCGTTGTCGCCAGATACACAACCAAGGCGCTGAGCAAGCCTCCTCCAAGTACTGCCATATAGCCCTGCGCCCCGGCCAGTGAGGTAATTAAGTTTACTGCGCCCAAGAACACGGTGCCGGTGATGCCGCTTAGCTTAAGCAGCATGAGCTGCCGCGCGGTGATCGAGTCCTTTTGTTTAGGCATCGCCGTCGTCCTCTCCTCCCGGCGGGTGCTGCACATAAGCCGGCCTGCCGATGCGTCGCTTCTGCCGCGGCTCAAACATCCCGGGTCTTAAGAGTTGTGCCCACAAAGGTGCGCGGATGAGGGTGTCTTTTAGCCCTTGATTATCCGACGGCGCTAGGGGGGACAAGTAGGGGACGCCAAACGACTTGAGACTGACCAGATGTAGTACCACCGCAATTACGCCCGCGAGCACCCCATAGAGACCGAGGGTGCCGGCCAAGAGAATGAGCGGGAAGCGCAGCAGGCGCAGCGATAGCCCCACATTAAAGGCTGGCACCGCAAACGAGCCGATGGCAGTGAGCGCGACAACGACCACCATGACCGGACTCACCAACCCCGCCGTTACGGCTGCCTGCCCAATGATAATGCCCCCCACAATGCCAATCGTCGTACCTACCGTGCCGGGTACGCGAATGCCGCCTTCGCGCAGCAACTCAAACGTAACCTCCATCATCAGCGCTTCAACCACCGCCGGAAACGGCACGCCCGCGCGCGCCCCGGCGATGGTAAGCGCCAATTGGCTGGGAATCATCTCTTGGTGAAAGGTGGTTACCGCGACGTATAGTGCCGGCAGCAAAACAGCCATGATGATACTCATGGCTCGCACGAATCTCACGCCGGTCATCACCAGCCACCGTTCATAGTGGTCTTCTGATGTGGGCAGGAAGTTACTGAGCACCGACGGGACTAAGATGGCAAAAGGAGTGCCGTCCACGATTAACGCCACGCGGCCTTCCATAATCGCTGCGGCCACGCGGTCGGGTCGCTCTGTAAACTGCACTTGCGGGAAAGGGGAGTAGGGGCTGTCCTCGATATACTGCTCTATGTATCCGGAGTCTAGTATGCCGTCCACGTCAATATAGGAAAGGCGCTTGTATAGTTCGGTGAGTATTGCCGGTGATGCTAGGCCGCTGTCATAGAGGATGGCTAGGTTAGTCTGACTACGGCGCCCGATGCAGGCAAACTTAACCCGCAGGGAAGGCGTCTTCATGCGCTGGCGCACTAGGGCGATATTGCTCTTAAAGAGCTCATTAAAACCATCGCGTGGCCCGCGCACGCCGCGCTCAGTAACAGCCTCCATGATTGGCCTATGCTCCCACGTCCTCGCCCCAATCACCAGCGCCGTGTCCGTTCTGTCTAAGAGAAGCACGGTATCGGCAGAAAGTACGGCGAGCACGCATTCGCCCACCGTGCCGACATCTTTTACTTCCATTACGGTCAGCAAATGGCTTTTGAGCGCAGCGAAACCTCTTAACCCCGACTCACATTCCGCCTGCGCGGTGTGGTGAGCAAAGATCATCAGCGGGCTCAGTAGGTCGCGCTGCAGCTGATCCTTGTTTGTCAGGCCGTCAATAAAGACGACCGCAGCCCGAAGTGCACTAGCATTGCCTAAGCGAAAGTCCCTAAATACTACGTCATCGCTGCCTCCGAGGTGAAGCTTGAGCAGGTGGAGGTTTTCGTCGAGCGACAAGGCTAACGGCTCATCCTTCTCGTCCTCCACAGGGCGAGGCGGAGGGACTTTCAGGTCTAATTCTTTGGCCTTACCCGAGTTTTCTCGGCTACGTTCGCGCCTTAGCCGGGCTACAGACAGGGGTTTGCGCAGTCGGCGTTTCGTCATGTGTTCGCCTCCGGTTGCATGCGTCTCCCCATATTGTTCCCAGCTGTGCGAAGTTCATATGCCGAGCGTATGACCTGTGTCTGCAAGTAGCTCGGCGTGGTCGTTGCAGGAGTCGCAGTTGGGCACTTCCTCAAGTGACTGCACGTGGTGACAGGGGTTCACGTGTACCAACACATTGGCGACAGACGGCACCTGTGCGAGGATATTGCGCTTAGCGAGACTCGCGATGTGGTGACCCTGCTCAACTGTTAAGAAGCGGTTGACGCACAGCTTTAAGTCGACAAGCGCGAGGGAGCCTGCTAAGCGCGCCTTAACCTCGGTTACAGAGATGACACCTGCTGTACTCAGTGCCACTTGCTTAATCTGTGCCAAGATGTCTTCACTCGGCGCTTCATCAATGAGCTCGCGCACCGACTGAATGTAGAGCCGCACTCCCATCAGGGCTATGAGGGCGGCCACCAATAGACCCGCTAACGGATCAAGGATGGGATAGCCGAGGTAGGCCCCCACAACTCCGACCAGCACGGCAAAGGAGGCACCGGCGTCTCCGCGGTGATTAAGCGCTTCCGCCTGCAAAGCCGTGCTCTCGAGGCGACGACTCGCGTTTAAAACGTAACGGTAGAGGCGGTCTTTAACTACCATAGAGGCAATGGTAACCCATATGGCCAGCCGTCCGGGCGACTCGGCTTGGCCAAGGCGTAAGACGTTTGCGGCACTTAGGCCAAGGCCAAAAGCCGTGCCCAGCAAAACCAAGGCTACGACCTTAGCCGCGACTGATTCCAGCTTAGCGTGTCCGTAGTGGTGGGTTTTGTCAGGCGGCGAGCCGCCGATTCGGAGCCCGACCAGGACTACGGCGGTGCCGAATATGTCCGACGCCGAGTGCGCGGCGTCCGCCAAGACTGCGGTGCTGCCCGTGAGAAGGCCGACGATAGCTTTCGCGAATGTCAACGCGATGTTAGTGGCCATGCTTACGGTGGCTACCGCCCGTGCCGCGTTATTTTGCGCAACCTGCTTCACTTATCCACGCTCCTTACACTGCAACATAATACCATACCCTTGCTAATCTGTTGGGGAGACAGTACCATATACTTGTGTTGTGCCGCGTCACATGCCTCGTCTCTGTGGACTTTGTGCCTCTGTGTGCACACTTATAGGAGTGATGATAATGGATCCGGTGGCGTTTCAGGTGTTTGGGCTAGCCATCCGCTGGTATGGGCTGCTGATTACCCTCGGCATGGTACTGGGAATCTTGCTGGCACTGCGTGAAGTCCGGCGTCAAGGGGAAAACACCGATTGGTTCCTCGATATGGTGTTGTTCGCGGTACCGGCAGGGCTCATCGGCTCGCGCTTATTCTTTGTTATGTTTAACTGGTCGTACTACGCGGCGAATCCTCTAAGCATCATTAACATCCGTGAAGGCGGGTTAGCTATTCATGGCGGCATATTTGGCGGCCTGTTGGCTGGGGTGCTTTATACGCGCTATCGCCGCGTGAATTTTTGGCAGTGGGCAGATATCGCGGCACCTAGCCTGATTTTAGCGCAAGCTATCGGGCGTTGGGGCAATTACTTTAACGAAGAGGCGTATGGATATCCTACTACTGGGCCGTGGGCGATGTTTATCGCCGGTGAGTACCGTCACCCCACTTTTCTCTATGAATCGCTGTGGAATCTTGGCGTGTTTGCGCTCCTCTTGTGGATGCTAAAACGTAAGAAGTTTCATGGGCAAGTCGCCGCCCTCTACGCTATTGGGTATTCGGTTGGCCGTTTTTGGATAGAGGCGTTGCGAGTCGATAGCTTAATGGTCGGGCCGCTGCGGGCCGCCCAAATAGTAAGTCTGGTACTAATAGCCGCGGGGGGAGCTTTCTACTACTTTGAGTCGCGGCGTTTGTCGGCGAGCCCCCTTAAGACTAAAGAGCAGGAGGAAGAAGTGTGAGGAAAGTCCTAAGCTTAGCGGTAGCCTTAGCGATACTCCTAACTCCCCTTAGCGCGAGCTCTGTCGCTGCGCCGTGGGGGGTTTACCGCGGCTACCCTGTAGTGCGCGTGCTAGTCGACAATCAGGAAGTGCGGACAGATGTGCCTGCTCACGTTGCCGACGGGCGAACCCTCGTGCCCCTGCGCTTTGTGGCGGAGGCACTTGGCGCAGCAGTCACTTGGGATGAACAGACCTTTCAGGTAACCGTCTCCGCTGTGCCGCGCACGGCTTTGCCGGACCCGGCGCTACAGGCCGAAGTGGCACGTTTGAGGGCGGATCTAGAACAGCTCGGGCGGGAGCTAGCCGCATTGCGAGATTCCATAATTTCTCCCGCTGCAGTTGTTACTGCTGTGCAACAAAGCGTAGTAGGTATTATTGCTACGCAAGTGTTTCCCGGAGGAAGGCAGGTCATAGGGCAAGGCACAGGCGTGGTGGTGTCTTCAGATGGCAGGATTCTGACGAACACGCATGTAGTAAAAGCACGTGGCGCTACTACTACCAATATGTTGGTAATACTCCATGATGGGCGAGCGCTGCGGGCGGAGCTAGTGAACCACGATTATCTGTCGGACGTAGCCGTGGTTAGAGTAACGGATGCTGTTTCTCTCGTGGCCGCAACCCTTGGCGATTCGGATAGGGTCATTGTTGGTCAGCCGGTAATTGCCATCGGCAATCCACTTTCGCTTGGCCTCCGCAATACGGTTACGGTGGGCGTAATTAGCGGCTTGAACAGAGCAGACCAGAGTGCTTACCCGCTCTTGCAGACGGATGCCGCTATAAATCGGGGTAACAGCGGCGGCCCGCTAGTCGACTTCAGCGGACAGGTGATAGGCATTACCTCGTCTAAGGTCGTGGCAGAGGGGGTAGAAGGGCTAGGTTTCGCACTCCCCATGAATTTAGTGCGGAGCATCCTAGCTCGTTTCACCGACCGCGGCATTGTGCGCCCGTTCTTGGGCGTAGTGGTAGAGGAATCGCCCTTTGCCGGGCTTAACGTTCCTAACGCTCGCGGCCTGTCGGTGGTTGAACTGGCGCCGCGCTCTCCCGCGGTTCTAGCCGGCCTACAGGTAGGCGATGTCCTGCGCACACTTAACGACCGACCGATTCGCAGCCTCTTAGAGCTTAGAACGGAGCTCGAGCAGCATTCGCCGGGACAAAGAATTACTCTGGGAATACGGCGAGGTCAAACCGACATGTCGCTCAGCGTCACCTTAGGCTCGCTTGCTACCGAAGACACGCCACCCTTTAGGCATGGTGCTATCTACTCCTGGGAGGCGGAGTTCTAGGCGGTAGCCCTCGCATGCACCACTCACGCGTCCCCTTCATATGATGCAGCATGGCAGCGAAGGTTCTATCGCGTCATGCACTATCGCCCAGAGGCGGGTGAATGAAGGGGGGGACGATTATGTGGAATCGCCAAGAGACCGGGGGACTCAGAGACATTATCGCACGCACGACCTGCGCTAAGGGGCAAAAACGGTTTAAGCAGACTTTCACTCTGCAAGCTACGCACCTGCCGGATGGTATCCTCGGTTATCGCGTGATGAATCACAGCTTTGTGGCGTCGCCGGAGCGGCATTCCGTCGAGGTAACCGGGCAGTACGACTTACACGTATGGTATGCCTATAACGGCGGCAGTGAGACGGTGGTGGAGAGAAAGACGGTGTGCTACTCCGAGCACCTGCCGGTTATCGACCTTGAGGGCGTGCGCCTAGGTGTGAACGAGTGTGTCCAAGCGACGGTAGTCAAAGAGCCTCGCATCGCAAGTATTCATCTCAGGCATGTGACGGTGGAGGCAACGGTAGCGGTGGAATTCTATGCGGAGGTTGTCGGTGAAGCTAGGCTGTGGGTTAGGGTATACGAGCCACCCTCTGCGGTTGACGAGAAGAAGGACCTAGACTTTGTCGACGATGAGGAGTTTCTCGAATTCGAAGAAGACGACGAGCTAATCGAGGAAGAACTTTAGTTCACTAGGCAGCCTCTGCGAAGGACTGCGCCGATTACTTATCAATGCCGCCGCAAGGCGGCATTTTGTGTACCCAAAAACTACGCACTACATATGCTGAGAGTGAGCTTAGCGGAGAGGGGGGAAGTACATGGCAACGAGGGTTGTGCTCGCGGTTCGCCCCGAGGAGGATGCAGGCCGGGAAGTAGTATTGCCTCTGCCGTTAACTTCGCAGCTAAAGCCTGACTCGACCGTAACATTGCGTGCCGGGCAGTCTGTGGCGTCGGTGTCAGTAAAGGCAAGTACGGAAGTGTGTCGCCCGCGACGGGTGTTGCTGAGTCGAGACTTGCTGCAGGAACTTAGGCTCACCGAGGGCGATACGTTAGCGATGTGGCGTGACACACGTCAAGGTGTGGTCAGGTTTGGCCCGGTACTTGGGGTGCTTGGGAAACGCTCACGCGGTGGGCTGTTTGGCCCGTCGACAGGGATAATTCGCTGGTGTGTGCGCCAAGCGCGCAGGAAAGGTATGTTGGCGTATGCCTTTGCCCCGGAAGACATCAACTGGCAGGAGCGCGCCGTGCGAGGGTGGGTATGGACGGGTAACGTGCTCAGGCGGGTCAAGTGCCCCTTGCCTGATGTCGTCTACGACCGCGTTTCAAGCCGCACTGCAGAGAATGCTCCGTCCTTTGTGCGAGCCAAAGAGCGCTTGCTAGCCTGCCCGGTAAAATATTATAATCGCTCATTTTTTAACAAGTGGGATGTTCATCGCATTCTAGAGAAGCATGCCTCGACCAAGGGCTACCTCCCACAAACGGAGGAGCTCTCTAGTGTCAATGTACTGGAGAAATGTCTTAAGCGTTACGGCGTGGTCTACGTCAAGCCCGCGCACGGCAGTCACGGCGCGGGCATCTTTCGAGTTGCGCGGGCAGGCACAGGCTACAACTACCGCTTCACGCGCCTCAATCTCCCCGACAAGCGAGGACGCACCAAAGGGGTCGCGCCCGTGCTCGCCTTCGCGTCACGCCTGATGCAGAACGGGCAGTATGTCGTGCAGCGGGGACTGCGCCTAGCCCGCATCGGCGGGGCGACGTTTGATGTGCGCGTCCTGCTACAGAAGACTATCCGCAACAAGTGGGTAATCCAAAGCATGGTAGCGCGCGTCGCGGAACCCGGCAACGTAGTCTCTAACGTAGCGGACGGAGGGCACATCCTGCATCCTAGGCGCGCGATAGCGTTGGCCTTTGGGGGGAGAGTGAACTCACGCGCTATTATGCAGCGGCTAAAGCGCATAGCTAAAGCCACCGCGGAAGTCATTGAAAGCGAGGTGGGGTTTGAGCTAGCCGAGATGGGCGTTGACTTAGGGATAGATGCGGCAGCTAGGATATGGGTAATCGAGGCTAACTCACGCCCCGGCCGAGAGACGGGTGAGGGCCGCCCGCAGCGGATTTCGCGCTCGGTACAACGTTTGGTAAGCTTCCTGCGCAGCCGTGGGCTGCAGTAAGGAGGGGAAGCATGGCGGCCGTAATCCTCCATCACGACCCCTCCGCTTGCCGTGCTTTAGAGAGTGAACTACCGGCACTCACTGCGCAGCCCGCACTCGAGCAGCACGACTTGCCACAAGTGCTCATTCGCTGGGGCAGCGAACGGGACGGTGAACTTGACGCCAAGGTAAGTGTCGTACTGAACAAGGCGGCAGCCCTGCGCAACATCCCGCAGGCGCGCGACATGTGGGCCAAGGGCTCCGTGCCGGTGGCTACTGCCAAGAGCACGTGGTATCGACGGTATAGGTACTCCCTCTTTGATTTGCAGGTAGTTAGGGTGTTGCGCAGAGAGATAGGTCAGAGCGCGGCACTGGAAGTATCATCACAGGGCTCTAAGGAAGCGCGCGACGGGTCAGTCCTAGCCACAAGGGCTTTGCACACGCTGCGTCTCGATTTTGGGGTGGTAGAGGTGGGAGTAGACAGCCGCGGTCAACTCAAGGTGTTGGGCATTGACGCAGCCCCCAGAGTAACTACTCGCTTGGTCGAGGCCTATGCGGAGCACATCAGGCAGCGCATACGCGAAGCCGAGCTCCGGCAGACTCTACCTATCTTTCAGAAGGCCAATCCTAATTACCTTGACAAGGTAGTGAGCGTAGGCGCCGACCCTGAGTTTATGCTGCGTGACTGCCGCACGCGCCGCCTAGTTATGGCCTCGCGCTTCTTCCCCAGAGAAGGCGCAGTGGGGTGCGATGCACGCTTCGTGCGGGGTCCTGTGTCCGGATACCCTTTAGCGGAGATCCGGCCGGCACCTAGTTACTCGCCACTACAGGTAGTAGACAATATCCGCATGGTCATGCGCAAAGCACTGCGTCTAGCACCTTTCTCTAACATCGAGTGGCGGGCTGGCAGTATGCCTTTCGATCAGTTTCCTGTAGGCGGCCACATTCATTTCAAGGGCGTGCTGCTCTCCGGACAGCTGCTGCGAGCTCTAGATAACTACCTCGCCGTGCCTCTGCTGTTGATTGAAGAACCGACTTCAGCGCGGCGTCGTCGGGAAAAATACGGCTTTCTCGGAGACTTTCGCCTGAAGCCTCATGGTGGCTTTGAGTATCGCACGCCGGCAAGTTGGCTAGTCTCGCCCGAAGTTAGCAGGGCCGCGCTTTGTCTGGCCAAAGTTATTGCCAGCGAATACCATGTACTAGCGCGTGATGTCTTCCTAAGGGCTGAGGCCCAGCAGGCGTTTGTCACCGCCAACCGCGAGTACTTTATGCCGCACTTCGCCGCGCTTTGGAGTGACCTAGCTGCTACGCCGACGTTTGGTCTGTATGAGCAGGGCATGAAAGTGCTCGAAGAAATGATCCAAAAACAAGAGACATGGGTTGAGAAAATTGACATCCGCAAGACCTGGGGTCTTCAGATACCGCGCGCGAGAATCTACCGCGGGTAAGAAGTGAGAGGTGACAAAATGAGCGGCAGAATCTTAGTGGGCATTATGTCGTCGAGGAGGGGGGGGACGGGGTTACCTTTTAGCGAAGGGCTTTACTTTAAGCAGCTGATTCGCGCGGCGAGGGGCTTAAACGTGCGCGCCTTTGTCTTTTGTCCCCTAGATGTCGATTGGCAAGCGCGGACGGTTGCGGGATATACCTATAATCCTAGCCTCGGCGGGTGGAGTCACCAGCGCTTCCCCTTGCCGGACGTGGTCTACGACCGTCTTTTCCCGCCGCGCGGGCATATGGCAAACATCTTGTTTGCCGCCGCGCGAAGGCTCAAGCGGCAGAGAGGTGTAGTCTTCTTTGGCCGTGCCTTAAAGGGGAAGTGGGAGGTGTATCGGTCAGTACGCAAGTGCCCGGATCTCGCCCCCCATGTGCCCGACACAAAAAGGCTTAGCGGCGTCGCGGTTCTTAAGCACATGTTAGATAGACATCGCTATGTCTTTATTAAGCCGGACATGGGGAGCCAAGGCAAAGGTGTTATGCAAATTCGCGCTACCGGTTCAGGCCTAGCGTGCCGCGGCCGCGACAGTGCTAACCGACCATACTCGGCACTGGTACACTCAGCCGCTGTGGCGCTTAGCCTAGCCAAGCGAGAAAGTCAGCGGCACAGGCTCTTGGTGCAGCAGGGGCTTTACCTGAACCACTATCATGGCAGTACATTTGATGTTCGCGCGGTAGTGCAGAAGGACGAAACGGGCAAGTGGGCGCTCACGGGTACAGCGGCTCGCATAGGGCAGAGGGGGAGCATCACGTCGAACCTGCACGGCGGCGGCAGAGCTATGCGTACCGAGGCTTTGCTGCGGCTTGCGTTTCCCGAGCAGTGGGAGGCTATCTATGCTAAGATTCAGAGCCTGTGTCTGGCGATCCCGAGCGCACTCGACCGAGAGCTAGGGCGATTTGGAGAGCTAGGCTTGGATTTAGGAGTAGATAGGGACGGCAAGGTGTGGCTTATTGAAGCCAACAGCAAGCCGGGGCGCAAGGTCTTTCTTAGGATTAAGGCGATGGACTTAAGGCGCCTGAGTGTTTTGCGGCCAATGCAGTACTGCAGGTACTTAGGTCAGTCGAGGCGAGGTGAAGAGCCGTGCGTGATGTAAACGGGCGATGTGCGGTGGCGTTGCGGCCCTGTAAGATTGCGGAAATGGGACTTGCGACCGGCAGCCACGTGAAAGTGCGTTTTGGCAGCAGGACTGTTAAGGCAGTGGTCTTGGCCAAAGCAGACCTGGCGGAGGAGTACTCGCTGTCGCCGCTCTTAAGGATGAGGTTGCACTACCCGGCAGGTTATAACGGCAAGCTTGTCTACGACAGAGGCGAGAATGAGCTCCACTTCGGACCGCTCATCGGTCTCTTGACTGTCCCCTTTGGCTCGTCGCAAAGTGTTGGACGTAACCCCATGTACCGTGGTCTGTGCCGGGCCGCGTCTAGGGTGCGGGCCTTTGTCTATGCGTTCACTTCGCGCGACGTCGATTGGGGGAGGCGCTTGGTGCGGGGCACGGTAGACTATGGTCACGGCGTGAGGAGTATTACTCTGCCGCTACCTGACGTCATCTACAACCGTATTCCTAACCGCGGCTTGGAGCGCACCGCGCATTACCGGAGCTTTCTCAGGCAACTTAGCTCGGTCCGAGACACATACCTCTTTAACCCCATGTTCTTTAACAAATGGCACGTGCACCGTTGGCTTACCCGCTCAGGCGAGGTCAACCACCTCCTGCCCGAAACTAGGCCCTGGCGCGGCGTGTCCGATGTCGCGAGTATACTCAAAAAGCATCAGCATGCCTACGTCAAGCCGGTAGGGGGAAGTTTGGGAGCCGGCATCATGCGTGTCTACCAGAGTAAGCTCGGCGGTTTTGTGGTGGCCTATCGCCACGGCCACACCAATATCTTGCACCGGCATGCTACGTGGGAGGCGGCGGCAGCCGACCTCCTCGCTGCCAGGCATCGCCGTGAATACCTAGTACAGCAAGGTTTAACCCTAGCCAAGTACCGGGGGCGCACTTTTGATGTTCGCGTCACCATGCAGCGGAACGGCTACGGGGAATGGGTAGCGATAGGGCCTGCGGCCAAAGTTGCGGTATCGGGTGCCATCACGACTCATGTCCATAACGGGGGCCGCGTCTACCCGCTGCTGCGGGTACTAAAGGAAGTTTTCGGCGGTAACGAGCAGCTTGTTTACGGCCGCATCATTCAGGCCGGCAAGGAAGTGGCCTTGGCTCTAGAGAAGGCCATGAATGTAAGGCTCGGGGAATTAGGGCTCGACCTAGGCGTTACGCCAAACGGCGAGGTGTATCTCTTTGAAGTTAATGCCAAACCAGGCCGAATGGTGTTTGCGCCTATCTGGGCCCGCAGGGACGGGTGGTATTCATACCATTGCGTGTGCGCTTACGCCCATTTCGCGGCTGGATTTGGCGAAATCAGGTAGGAGGTGCAATATGCACTACGCACGAGTAATCATAGCGAGTGAGCAGCAGCGGGCGCAAGCCACGCGCCTTTCTGGAGGCGTGGCGGAAGTATCAGGGGGAGTTAGGCTTGCGGAGGGAAAGAGCGCGCTAGAGCTCACAGAGCGGGCAGCGCACCTGCTTGGTCTGCGCGACAAGCAGCGCGTAGGCGTGTGGCGCGCCGCTTACGGCATGCGCATCGGGCCATATGTAGGTATTATGACGAACAAACGCCCCGGCACTCTACCGGGGTTTCGCGGGCTGCGCGGCCGGCGCGAGAACTACACCGCTTTAACACGGATGGCCGGAGAAATGGGGGCCGTAGCCTTTGTGTTTGCCGTCGAAGACGTAGATTTCGCGCAAAGGCGAGTGCTTGGCTATGCACGCGTAGGAGGTCGGTGGGTGCCACGGGAATACCCTCTGCCTGATGTCGTCTACAACCGCGTGCCTGATAGGAAGAGCGAGGTGTCACTGCCTGTAATGCGCTTCAAGCAGCAGATAAAGCGCCTGCAACCGGCGGTGGCGCTGTTTAACCCAAAGTTTCTCAACAAGTGGGAGCTGTACGGCCTCCTCGCTAAACAGCCTGAGCTTACACCTTTTGTTCCTGAGACGTGTCTCTACCGGGAGCCGAAAGACTTAGTCGACATGCTGCGAAAGCACGACATGGTGTATCTTAAGCCGCAAGACACCTTTGCGGGACGGGGCATCATGCGCGTATGGCGTAAAGGCCAAAAACTAGTTCTTAGCTACAAGGACGGGGCAAAGTATCGGCATGCTTCGTACACCGGCACCGACGCGCTGCTCCGTGCCTTTGTCGCACGGCGTGCGGGGAGCCGCTATTTGCTGCAGGAAGGGCTGCGCCTAGCGAAGCTTCGCGGCGCCATTTTCGATGTTCGGGTGCTCGTGCAAAAAAACAATCAAGGCCAGTGGGAAGTCACAGGCATAGGCGTGCGCGTAGCGGCGCCGGGGGGTATCACTACACATGTGCCGAATGGAGGGCATATTGCACCTCTGGACACGGTATTGAAGGAGGCCTTTGGCGAAAGCGCTGGTCGACCACAAGGCCTGCGCGAGGAAATCGAAGCACTGGCCCTCAAGGTGGCACCGGCCATAGAACGCGGCGTAGGCAGTCTTTTTGGCGAAATGTCTATGGACATCGGCATTACCGAGGCAAAGAAGTGCTATTTTTTTGAGGCTAACGCCAAACCGATGAAGTTTGACGAACCTGCCATCAGGGCCAAGTCGCTGCGGAGGCTAGTGGAGTTTAGCCGGTATCTCGCCGGTTACCAAAGCAGTGGGGGACAGAGCGGTGTCAGTATTTAAGATTAGCCGAGAGAAATGGCCGCGCTGGAAGAAGCGCATTGTCGCCTTCGTCAGGCAGCACAAAGACAAACACATCACGCGCGAAACGAGTGCTAAGCTCCGTGCCCTAACTAAGCTAGACCTTACGGAGCCGGGAACGCTCGTCCTAGCCGCCACTGAGAACAAGCGCTTAACAGGCGTACTGGTAGGTAAGGATTATGGCAAGGACTGCTCCCTAGCCGTCGTCAGACGCAGCACCCGAAGTCGCGGGCTGGGCAAGGAGCTTCTGCGCCGGGCCGTTGCTGAGCTTGGCAGTTTTCACGTGCAAATAGCAGCCGACAACGTACCAAGCCTGAAGGTCGCGTTTGGCTGCGGGCTGCTCGGTTACGCCGTATTCGTGCGTGACAACGGCAAAGTGGTGCTATCGCTTAAGACCTTTGGCGATTTGTGCAGGGGCGAGGATGTGGTTTTACAGAAGCGCGGACATGAATAGATTAGATTGATGCTCCGCGAAGGGAGGCCATGTATGAGCTGGTTGACTACGAACGCCGCCAATGTTGCCGCGCTATACGGCCTACCTCCTTCGCTCTTAAGTGTAGACGGAGTCGATTGCCTGACGACTGACAGCGGGTTGGCGGCCGTGCGCTACTCGCTCGGCGGGCTCTTGGAGCTTAGTTGGGCCGGCGCCAGTCTAGATCGGTTAGCCGAGTTGGGCTTGCGCGATTTTGGGCAGTTCATCAGGACTCAGGATGGAGCATATGCCGTGGAGGTCGACGGCAGGTGGGTGTACCTGACTCAGTACATGCCGGGCACAGCGTGCGATGCCAGCAACTTCTTCGAGGTTAGAGCTGTGGGACGCCTTATAGCGCACCTGCACCGCGCTTCCCCCGCCGTGCTCGCGGTGCAACCGCCACCGACGACGTGTCTGGCCAGCGATTGGTTGACTGCGGCGCGCGAGCGAGCCGCTTACTGGCGTTTGGCAACACATCGCTACCGCAAGGGCACAAGGGGCGAAGCACTGCGCGAGTTGCTGCGGCAAGCAGAAGAAGCGCTGACTCGGGCAGAGAGGTACACAGAGAGCCTTGCCGGTGAGCGCGTGTTGTCTTTGGCGCACGCATCCTTCGGACAATTTGCCTATATGCGCGAGACACATGCCGTGTGCCTCAATGAGGCGCACCTATGCGTAGACCATAGCTTTATTAACGTGGGGGAGCTGCTTTTCGAGGCCGGGCTTGGCAATGAGCCAGGGCTGCACTTCTTGTCCGCCTATCAAGCAGCTCGCCCACTTAGCGCACTTGAGCGTGAAATGCTCTTGGCTTATCTGTGTTACCCCCACGAATGGGCTGAGAAACTAGACGAAGTCACCCGCGGCAACGCCACTTTTGACGGGGAGAGAGTGCTGGCTTTGTCAAAACGCAAGGGCGAATGGCTAGATTGGCTGGAGGAGCACCTGACAGAGATTCGCCGCGACAAGGTGCAGGTGGTTACACCCAAGAACGATGTCGAGCTAGTCACGGTAGAGGCTGATGCGTCGCCTGAGCTTTCACCGCCTCCACCTTCACCGCCATCGCTAACTACACCCCTTACTTGGAGACCTTTCCCCCGCCGCTGAGCGCAGCGGCTTTTATATTTTCGCGGGGCCTAGGGCAGGGTAGAAAAGAGGTGGTGCAGTTGCTGACTATTGCCTTTCGCACGCTGTTTTTTTACTTCGCTGTGCTTTTTGTTATGCGGGTTATGGGAAAGAGGGAAATGGGCAACCTATCGCCGTTTGACTTGGTCGTTTCCATCATGATTGCCGAACTAGCCGCACTTCCCATCGAGCACCCGGAGCAACCGCTACTCCTCGGTCTCCTGCCCCTAGCCGTACTGCTCTGTGCCGAAGTCGCTTTGTCTTTCGCCTCGCTAAAGTCCGAGCGCGTGCGGGAGCTTATAAATGGCACCCCGAGCATTATTGTTGCCAAGGGGAGGCTTATGGAGCGAGAAATGCGTCGGCAGCGCTATACTCTGCATGACCTTATGGTGGGTCTACGCTCCCAAGGCGTGTTTGACCTAGGGGAAGTGGAGTATGCCGTGCTAGAGCCGGGGGGGAACCTTAGTGTTATGCCGCGTGCCGAGAAACGCCCGGCTACGCCTAAAGACTTAGGGGTAGCGGTTACCTACCAGGGGCTCCCTTTGCCCTTAATTACGGATGGGCATATACATTGGCGTTCCGTGCAGGAGGCAGGCTACGGGCAGGAGGAGTTCGCAAAATTGTTGCGGCAGTATAACGTCAGCGATTCCAAGGCTGTCTTATATGCCTATCTCGATGGTGAGAAGAAATTCGTAGTTCAGTTACGGGAAAAAGCATAGTCGGCTGGTATGAACTTCCGGCGAAAAGGGCAGGCTAGGGGAGTACTTGGGGGTGAAGCATTGAGCTTGGCATCCGTTGGAATTCCTCGCGCCTTGTTGTACTACCTGCACTTCCCGCATTGGCGGCGTTTCTTCCAAGAACTTGGGATTAGGGTGATTCTCTCCCCCCCCACCACGGAGCGCATCCTAAACCAAGGGGCAGCCGTGACAGTAGACGAAGTTTGTGCCCCGGTTAAGGTGTACTTTGGACATGTGCTTGAACTTAGAGACCAAGTGGATTGTGTTCTAGTGCCAAGATACGTCAGCATTGAGCGTGGGGCATATATTTGTCCGAAACTAATGGGCTTGCCGGACATGCTTAGGCACAGCCACGCTCGCTTGCCGGCGCTCTTTTCGCCTGACATTGACTTGCGAAAGGGGCCGCTTGCCTGGCTGTCACCTCTGTTGGCGGCAAGGAAGTTTTTCGCTTTAAGCACACCGCAGGCAATGCGTGCCTTTAGTCGTTCGCTGCAGGAAGAGCGACGCTTGGAGCGGTTACTCCTAACAGGAATAACGCCGGAGGAGGCCTTTCACGGACAAAAAGCTCGCCGCTTGCCAGGCAGACGTCTGCGCGTCGCGTTACTCGGCCACGCCTACAACGTGTACGACCCAGTGCTTTCCATGGACATAGCTGACCACCTGCGCGCGCTGGAGGTAGATGTCTGTACGGCCGAAATGTTACCTGTCGAAAAGGTGGCTTGCGGGCTAGCCTACATGGGAGGAAAGAAGCTCTATTGGACGCTTAGTAAGCGAGTGCTAGGAGCAGGCATGTACTATCTTAACCACCCGCATGAAGTCGATGGGCTGATTTTGCTCTCCTCCTTTGGGTGCGGGTTGGAATCGCTTGTGGGCGATTTACTGGGGAGGGCAGCGCGGCGGGCTCTGTTTCCTCATATGCTACTCAACATTGATGAGCATAGCGGGGAAGCCGGGCTGGTGACACGCCTCGAGGCCTTCGTGGACATGATTAAGGGGAGGAGTATTTATGCGCGTAACGTTCCCACACATGGGGACGCTGTGGCTCGTGCTACGAGCGCTCCTTGAGAACTTCGGCCACACCGTCGTCGTGCCTCCTCCTGTAAGCAGCCATACCTTGGCTCTCGGGGCCAAATACTCCCCGGAGTGTGTATGTCTGCCCTTTAAAGTGAATGTGGGCAACTTCCTGGAGGCAGCGGCGAGCGGGGCCGACACGGCGGTGATGGCGGGTGGGACAGGCCCCTGCCGACTAGGCTTCTACGCTGCCTCACAGCGCGAGATACTGCGCGAACTGGGAACTGACCTGAGACTCTTAGTCTTAGAGCCGCCGGAAAAGGGCGTATGGGAAATCGGCCGCATTATTGCCCCTCTAACCAACGGAGCCACGCCAACCGAGGTCGTGCGAAACCTCCGTTTTGCTTTGGAGCTCTGCCAAGCCCTCGACAAGGTAGAGCGCGAGCTAAGTGAGCTGCGCGCCATGCAGATAACACCCACGAGCTGCGATGCAGTGTGGGAGACAGCCCTGCATCTCTTTGGACAGGTGCGCGATGTCGCGCACTTAAGACGGGCTAAGCTGCAGGTATATGAGTTATTAGGTGCCCTAGAGCGACGGGGCGCTCCGGTACCGCTGCGCGTAGCGATAGTGGGGGAGATCTACGTGGTTCTCGAGCCGAGCGTAAACCTTAACTTAGAAAAGCGCCTCGGCGATATGGGTGTGGCAGTAGAGCGAAGCATCTGTGTAAGCGACTGGGTCTTCTCGCACCTAATTCCGAGCCCTTGTGCCCTGCAGAAGGAGCGGAAGCTAAAGAGCAAAGCACGTCCTTACCTGCGTGGGTTTGTGGGTGGCCACGGTCTTGAGACAGTCGGCAACAGTGTGCTGTACGGTGAGCAAGGCGTCGATGGCATAATTCAGGTAATGCCGCTCACCTGCATGCCGGAGATTGTGGCGCAGAGCATTCTGCCTGCCGTGAGCCGACAACTAGGCGTACCGATTATGACCCTCGTATTTGACGAGCATTCCGGCGAAGCGGGGCTGCAGACGAGGCTCGAAGCCTTTGTGGACATGCTGCGGGTGCGAAAGAGTGCACCAAGGAGGCAAAATCAGTGGGAAAAAGCGTTTACATAGGCATAGATGTAGGCTCTGTCAGCACGAACTTGGCTGTTATCGATGATGCATCGCAGGTCTTAGCGGTCGGCTACCTCCCGACGCAGGGGCAGCCGATTGCCGCCGTGCAGAAGGGACTGCGGGATGTCGCGCTTGTGCTGCCGCAGGATGCAACTGTCCGCGGTGTCGGGGCTACCGGCAGCGGTCGCCTGTTAACCCGGGCATTAGTAGGGGCGGATATCGTCAAGAATGAAATCACGGCACATGCCGCAGCTACCTTGCGGGCTGTGCCGGATGTGCGCACGATTATTGAAATCGGCGGGCAGGACTCCAAAATCATCGTGCTTAACCACGGTGTCGTCACCGACTTTGCCATGAACACCGTGTGCGCAGCCGGGACAGGCTCATTTTTGGACAGGCAGGCTAGCCGTCTAGGCCTAGACATCGCCGACTTAGGCCGGCTCGCGCTACAAGCGACAAAACCTACCCGCATTGCGGGTAGGTGTGCGGTGTTTGCGGAGTCTGACATGATTCATAAGCAGCAAGTCGGCCACTCGCTGGCAGATATAGTGGCCGGACTCTGCGAAGCGTTAGTGCGAAACTATCTCAACAACGTGGGGAAAGGCAAGAGTATCGTGTCCCCCGTAGTTTTCCAAGGGGGAGTCGCAGCTAACGTCGGCATCAGAAAGGCCTTTGAAGATGCCTTGCAGCTACCCATAATTGTGCCGCCCCACTACAATGTTATGGGCGCACTAGGTGCCTGCTTCTTGAGCCAAGGGGTTAAAGGGGCGAGCGCTTTTCGCGGCTTTGCCGTGGCAGAGGCACACTGCCAGACCGCCACTTCCACCTGCGGCGGCTGCGGCCACCTCTGTGAAGTGGTCGAGTTCCGCATGGATAGAACGGCCGTAGCCTATTGGGGTGACAGATGCGGCCGCTTCGGCAGCAAGCGCGAAAAAGCCGGCAATTAAGTTACGATGCGCTGTAACTCACTGAAGCCATTAATCAGGTAATGGGCGCGCTTAAGCTCCTCGCGCGTCCCGGTGCCAAATAGGCACCCGACAGCAGTAAGGCCATTGGCTAGCCCGGCCTCTACGTCGTGAAAGCGGTCGCCAATCATAAAGCCGCTAGTAATGCCGTGGCTCTCTTTAATGAGCTTAACAATATCTACTTTTGTAAGTCCCTGATATTGCCCTGCGCAGTAACGCCCATCGAAAAGGTGGGCGACCCCCAGTCTATTAGGTGTAATTTCGAGGTAGTTTGGCTGGCAGTTGCTGCAAATAAACGTGAGGAACCCGCGCTGTCGAATGACGGAGAGCGTTTCTAGAACCGCGGGGAATGGTTTCCCCATGCCTGCAGCTAAGAGCTCGGCCTCAGTCTCTTCCATAAGCTTGTCTGCCTCATGCGCACGGTGCAGTTCTTCTGGCGGCAGGAGCATTTGCCAAATTTCTGGGATAGGGTAGCCAAGCGTCGAAGTTAAGCGGTCGTCGGACACAGCAGGAAGCTCCAGTCGAGCCAACACACTTCGAAATGCAGGCAATGCCACAGTGGTGGCATCCCACAAAGTGCCGTCAAGGTCGAAAATCGCAGCCTTCAAGCGCATATCTCCTTTTTTGTTTGTCTTCTATATTTTGCATGGCGGCAATCTACATAGCAAGCGCAACTTTTTCAAAAAATATAAGTGCCGGCGTCTATCGCGGTAAAGGGGTGATAGTAAATGGCACGCAGACGAAAAGTAATGTCAGAGCAGCTCAAGATGCAGCTCGCGCAAGAACTGGGGTTTGCCGAGACCGTTCGCACCGGAGGCTGGGGAGCAGTTTCTACCCGGGACACAGGTGATATGGTCAGACTGGCTATCGCCAAGGCCGAGAAAATGTTAACCGGAAGACGCTAGGCAAGAACAGGGCTACGGCCCTGTTTTTGTCGCTTGGGGCAGGTGGCTTGTCGCTTGTTGCTTGTCCCTTGTCGCTTGAGGGAAGGAGGCAGTCAGCTCTCGGCTCTCAGCTCTCAGCAGAAGCGGGCCCTCGCCCCCTACGAAGTGCTAAGTGCGAAGTGCCAAGTGCTAAGTGCCAAGTGCTAAGTGCCAAGTGCTAAGTGCTAAGTGCTAAGTGCTAAGTGCTAAGTGCTAAGTGCCAAGTGCCAAGTGCCAAGTGCCAAGTGCTAAGCTTGCCGTGGCAGGAAAGCTGAATCGCGCGTCGAACAAATAACCATCCTTGCCAAAGGAGTGTGCGGTCTATTAGGCTCTTAAAAAACATTACCAGATTAGACGAAGCGCTAGAGAGGGTGTGTAGCGAGCTCACGCCGCGCGGCGCTACGGTGTTGTTGCCTATAGAATGCGCTAGCGGGCGAGTTGCCGCAGAATCTGTCGTAGCCTCGTGTCCTGTGCCGCATTTTCGGCGCTCCACTATGGATGGGCTTGCCGTTACAGCGCGCGTCACGACCGGCGCGAGCGAGACTATACCGGCGTTGCTTAACCGCGACAGACAGGACGCGCAAGGGTGCGTGGCGGTGCTGACCGGGGCGCCCGTGCCCTACCCCTACGATGCCGTCGTAATGCAGGAGTATGTTAGGCAAGTTCCCCCCGCAACCCTCATGGTGACGCGCCCTGTTGCTTCCGGTGAAAACGTTATGGATGTCGGCGAGGATGTGGAGGCAGGGTCGACTTTAGTGACCGAGGGGGAATACCTGTCTCCTTCTCGCATCGCTGTTTTGGCCACGCAGGGTGTAACTGCCGTGAGCGTAAAAGTGTTTAAGGTTGGGATTGTAGCCACGGGCGACGAAGTTGTTTCGGTCGAGCAGGTGCCGGGGATAGGACAAATCAGGGACTCCAATTCGCCGTATCTCACCGCGTATTTGGCGAGCCGGGGCCTTGCGCCGATGAACTATGGCATTATCCGGGACGATGAAACGCTGCTGACCGAGGTCCTAGCCCATAGCCTACAGGAGTGCGATGCCGTGGTGCTGTCGGGCGGGAGTTCTGCCGGAGCCCTCGACTTTACCGTCAAGGCTATCCTGCGACTTCCCGCCGCGGAAGTATTGGCGCACGGTCTGGCGGTTAAGCCGGGGAAGCCAACCATTTTGGCGACTGTCGGCGGGAAGCTGGTCGTGGGGCTCCCGGGACACCCGCTTTCGTGTGCCATCGTCGCGCACAAAGTAGCTTGGCCCATTCTTTGCCGTGCAGCAGGGGTAATACCTCCCCGCACGTGGGAAGTGACGGCCGCACTCAGCCGTGCGGTAGCGAGCGTCCCCGGGCGCAGGGACTTTATACCCATTAGTTTAGAGCGCGGCGTGGCTACGCCGCTTTTGGCGAAGTCGGCCGCCATCCAAGTGCTCGCGCGTGCGGATGGGCTCCTTACCATACCTGAGGATTGCGAAGGTCTAAACGCCGGAGCAGAGGTCGCAGTAGAGATCTGGAGGTGATTGAGTGCGACAGCACTTTTTACAGAGTATATCGCTAGCTGAGGCAGAGCGACGCATCGTCACTGCGTTTGGCGCCTTCGACCGGGAGGAAATCGTACCGGCACAACAGGCTTTGGGTCGGGTGACCTCACAGCCGATTTTCGCCAAACAGTCTTCGCCCCACTACGCCTCTGCCGCTATGGATGGCATAGCTGTGCGGGCTGAGGACACGCAGGGAGCACGGCCGGGACGCCCGCAGAGACTCGTACGGGGACAAGGGTTCTTGCCCGTCGACACCGGCGACGCTTTGCCCGTGGGTAAGGACGCCGTTATTATGATCGAACATGTTGTGCTCGAGGGAGAAGATGCCCTCATCGAGCAAGCTGCGCCTGCGTGGCAACACGTGCGGCCGGTGGGCGAGGATATCGTGGCAACCGACCTGCTTTTGCCGCGTTATCATCTCATTTCGGCTGTGGATATTGGAGCGCTGTTGGCGGCGGGTGTCCTAGAGGTGCCCGTATTCGCTAGGCAGCGAGCAGTCGTTATACCAACGGGTGATGAACTTGTTTCTCCGGTAGCAGGGGTAACGCCGGAGGCTGGCGAGATAGTGGAGTTTAACTCAAGCATTATTGCGGCTACGCTTATGGAGTGGGGCCTTGAGTGCGAGATAACCGCACCGGTTAAGGATGAGCGCGGGTTACTCGCGCAGGCTATAGCACGAGCCGCGCGTCAGGCAGACATAGTTCTAGTCATCGCCGGCACTTCTACAGGGCGCGGGGACCATACTGCCGAGGTAGTCGCCACCCTCGGCGAGCTGCTGTTCCACGGCGTGGCTATACGGCCGGGCAAGCCTGTGTTAGTGGGAAGCGTAGCGGGTGTACCAGTCTTTGGGCTGCCGGGATACCCTGTGAGCGCGGCAGTGTGCTTACAGAACCTCGTAAAGCCCCTAGTGTTTGCGCGCTACCGTCAGCCGTTGCCAGAGGAGCCTATTCTTAAGGGCACGTTAACTCGCCCTTTGGTGTCGGGCTTTGGTGTAGATGAGTTTGTGCGTGTGCAAGTGGGGCAGGTCGCGCAGCAGACCGTTGTAACGCCGCTTGGGAGAGGTGCGGGCGCAGTTACGTCGCTCGTCAAGGCGGATGGTTATGTGCGCGTCCCCGCGAACACCGAAGGCTTCGACACAGGGGAGGAAGTCGACGTCAAGCTTTGGCGCTCGTTAGGACAGATTGCCGCGCGACTAGTCTGCATCGGTAGCCACGACGTCATCCTCGACGTGCTGGCAGACCTGCTAAAACGTACACAGAACGTCAGTTTTGCCTCCAGTCACGTGGGTAGCCTGGCAGGTTTGCTTGCGCTAAGCCAGAGTCTCTGCCACGTCGCCACGGTACACCTCCTAGATGAGGAAACAGGCGCATACAATGTCTCCTACGTCAAGAGGTTAATGCCTGAGCGGGATATGCTCTTAGTCAACGTGGTAAAACGCTGGCAGGGGTTTATTGTTCCGTCCCACTTGGCAAGACAGGTGAATTCTTGGCGCGACCTCAGCAAGTACCGGTTTGTTAACCGCCAAAGCGGCTCGGGCACGCGTGTGCTGCTGGATTATCACCTGCGGCTAGAAGGCATGGACCCAAGCGCCGTCGCTGGGTATGAGCGCGAGGAAACTACGCATTTGGCAGTTGCTTGCGCGGTAAGCGCCGGTGAAGCGGAGATTGGGCTTGGCATCAAAGCTGCCGCCGACGCTTTTGGCCTCGGCTTTGTGCCCTTGTGCCTTGAGAACTACGACCTGTTGTTGCCAAGGCTGTCGCTCGCGGATTCCCGCGTGGCAGCGCTCCTTAGCGTCCTTGGGTCGCGGCTGTTTGCCGAGGAAGTTGCGCGCTTAGGCTTAGCGGGGTATGACCTGGGCACTTCGGGGCAGGTGGTGTGGCGAAGCCATGCGTGATGCACAAGGGAGAACGATAGATTATCTCAGGCTCTCGCTAACACCATCCTGCAACTTGCGCTGTCGGTATTGCTCGTCAAGCGGCGAGGAGCGCGAGCAAAGCATTATGGACAACTGCGACCTCGTGTTCCTGGTTGGGGTAGCGGCTGAGCTTGGCATTCGCAGGGTGCGTTTGACAGGAGGTGAGCCTCTGCTAAAACCAGATTTGCCAGAGCTGATAGCTGATTTATGCAACCTTAATGGCATTTCGGAAGTCAGCCTAACCACCAATGGACATCTCCTCGCTAGCATGGCAGCACAGCTTAAGCAGGCGGGCTTAGCGCGGGTAAATGTCAGTCTGGACTCCTTGCGCCCAGAGCGCTATCGCTACATGACACGCGGTGGGGAACTAGGCGAGGTATTGGCAGGCATCTCCAAAGCTCTACAAGTAGGCCTAACGCCGGTTAAGATAAACTGCGTAGTTGTGGGCGGAATTAACGGTGACGAGCTCTTAGACTTTGCCGCGCTTACTTACCGAGAGCCCTTGTCTGTCCGCTTTATTGAACTTATGCGTCTCGGAGCGGCAGAGGCTTGGCCCGAGGCGCGCTTTGTGTCGGTTAAGGCCATGCAAGAAAGCTTAGGGCCTTTAGAAAATGCCGCTGAAGTTGGCGCCGGTCCAGCCATGGTGTATCGGCTTCCTAGCGCTGTGGGTACGATTGGGTTTATCAGCGGAGACAGTAAACACTTCTGCGCGGCCTGTAACCGCGTGCGTGTGACGGCGCGCGGCGCAGTGCGCCCATGTCTTTTTTCACCGATAGAACTTGACGTTCTGGCCGCGGTTAGATTGCGGGACAAACCCGCATTAGCAGAGGTCTTACAGGCAGCTGTCTCTGCCAAACAGCCGCGAGGAGCTGCCCTTGCCAAAACACGCATGGCAGAAATAGGGGGATAGCATGTTAACTCACCTTGACCAAGAAGGTCGCGCGCGCATGGTAGATGTTTCGGGGAAGCCCACTACCCTCCGCATCGCGCGGGCGCGCGGCGTAGTGGCTATGCAGGCAGCCACGCTCGACTTAGTGCTACAGGGCAACATGCCCAAGGGAGACGTGCTCGCGGCTATGCGCCTAGCAGGCATTATGGCCGCTAAAAAGACATGGGAGCTTATACCGCTGTGCCATCAGCTGCAGCTGAAGACGGCTAATTTAGAAATCAGCCCACTGCCCCCCGAGGAGCTAGAAATTGTGGCGACTGTCGCGGCCGTCGACAGCACGGGCGTGGAGATGGAGGCGCTAACGGCGGTCGCGGTCGCGGCGCTGACTGCCATTGATATGTGTAAAGCCATAGACCGGCGCATGGCGATTAAGGAGATTTATCTGCTCGAAAAGACAGGCGGCCGGAGCGGGGACTTCCGTTGGGAGGAAAAAAGCAGTGAGAGCTAAGGTCGTTGCGGTCAATGTCAGCGCCGTCAAAGGCACAAAGAAGACCCCGGTGACGCATATCACACTGCGCACGGGGCTAGGTGTAGAGGGTGACGCACACGCAGGGAGTGGTCATCGCCAAGTTAGTCTCCTAGCTCAAGAAAGTATTGCCCAGATGCAGAAGCTAGGCCTAGCCGTAGGACCGGGGGACTTTGCGGAGAACATCACTACGCAGGGTATCGACTTGGCTAGGCTACCGTTAGGCACTCGCCTGACGCTAGGGTCGGCCGTGCTAAACGTCACTCAGATAGGCAAAGTGTGTCATGAACGCTGTGCTATTTATCATCAGGCTGGCGACTGCGTAATGCCCAAGGAAGGTATCTTTGCCGAAGTGCTAAGAGATGGTCGGGTAGCAGGCGGAATGTCTGTCATCGCTTGGCCGCGCTTTCGCGTCTTAGTCGTTACGCTGAGTGACAGGTGCTCGCGCGGCGAACAAGTCGACGAAAGCGGCAAGCTCTTGGCAGAAGAGTTTGCGCTGCTCGGAGCTGACGTAGAGCGCGCGCTACTGCCCGACGACTACGCTTCGCTACGCGACCTGCTCGTAACGACGTGCGACGCCAAGCAGGCTGACTTAATTGTAACTACCGGCGGCACAGGGTTGTCGCCGCGCGATGTTACACCGGAGGCAACACGTGACGCCATAGAGCGCGAAGTCCCAGGCTTAGCCGAGGCCATGCGCATGCAGAGCCTGCTCGTCACACCGCACGCCATGTTAAGTCGGGCTGTGGCTGGTGTGCGCAAAGGAACGCTTATAATAAATCTACCGGGCAGCAAAAAAGGCGCGCTGGAGTGCCTGCAAGTTGTTTTGCCGGCAGTGCCGCACGCGCTCGAAGTTATCTCGGGCGTGACGCTGAGTTGTGGGAGCGCGTAGCGCCGAAGCGCGTGGCACTTCGCACTTGGCACTTGGCACTTCGGAGAGGGTATAGCGCTCTTGGCTGCTGGCTACTGGTAGAGGGGAGCGTGCTCAGTGCTCAGCGCTCAGTGCTCAGTAGAGCGATGTTACAGTGGAAAGGAGAGTGTCCATGAAGAACGAGCGCGTATACAAGATGACGTTTGCCAGCGTGTATCTGCTTTATGTGCAGAAAGCGCAGAAGAAGGGTCGCACTAAAGAAGAAGTGGACCAGGTTCTCTGTTGGTTAACGGGCTATGACGAACGGAGCCTACAGGAGCAAATCGACAAGGCGGTGACTCTCGAAACGTTTTTTGCTGCAGCCCCGCAGATTCACCCCAATGCACAGAAGATTACAGGAGTAATCTGCGGTTGTCGCGTAGAGGCAATAGAGGACCCGCTTATGCAAAAGGTTCGCTGGTTAGATAAACTCGTCGACGAACTGGCCAAAGGCAAAGCGATGGAGAAGGTGTTGCGGAGTTAAAGCCTTCGCAGGCAAGGCCTGGCGCAGCTGAGAGCTGAGAGCCGAGAGCCGATTGCCCCCTTTGTTACCCCGCTGTTCACGATTCACGATTCCCGATTCAAGATTCCTCTCCCCTCCCCACACAAAGTGGGGAAATTTTTTTTGCGGACAAGCAGGAACGCCGCATGTAGTGGCGAAAAATACCCACAATGAGGTGAATAGTGGGATGAAGTGGGGCGAAAGGAGGTCAAGCTAGATGTTCGTGGGGCATTATGTGCACTCTATTGATGAAAAGGGCAGGTTGTCACTGCCGGCGAAGTTTCGCGAACGGCTTGGCTCGTCCTTTGTTACCACGCAAGGGCTAGACGGCTGTCTCTTCGTTTACCCTATGGCCGAGTGGGAGACGATTGCAGAGCGGCTCAGGAACTTGGCCACGACGCAGAGCAACGCACGCGCTTTTTCCCGTCTCTTCTTTGCTAACGCCCAAGAGTGCGAGTGTGACAAGCAAGGGCGCGTTAACATTCCACTGCACCAACGTGAATATGCGTCGCTCGCGGGAGAGACCGTAATCATTGGTGCCAACAGCCGAGTCGAAATCTGGAGCGCTGAGAACTGGGCGCGGTACAAGCACACCATGCAGAGCGAATACGAGGCTCTAGCAGAGGAGCTGCAAACCCCAATCTGAGAAGAGGTGGCCGAGTGGAGCATGTGCCGGTCTTGCTGCAGGAGAGTCTAGTCGCACTTAATCTAAAGCCAGGCGATAAGGTGTTGGACTGCACTTTTGGGCGTGGCGGGCACACGCGGGAGTTCCTCAAGGCAGTGGGCCCAAACGGCTTGGTAATCGGGCTCGATGTCGACCGCGAGGCAGAGGTAGCGGCGGAAGCGTTTAAGGGCGAGCCTGCCTTCAGATTCGTCCGGCGTGACTTTAGACAACTGGACTCGGCGTTGGCGCTAACAGATGTCAGGTATGTCGACGCAGTGTTTTTTGACCTCGGCGTGTCTAGCCCACAGCTAGACGAGCGTGGCAGGGGATTCTCGTATCAACACGACGCAAGATTAGATATGCGCATGGATGAGCGGCAGAAACTGAGCGCTATAGACATTGTCAACACCTATGCGGAGACTAAACTAGCGGAGATACTCCATGAATACGGGGAAGAACGCTGGTCCAAGCGCATTGCCGCCTTCATAGTCGAAGCGCGCGCGCGCCAACCCATCGAGACGACACAGCAGCTAGTCAGCGTCATTAAAGCGGCCATCCCTAAGGGCGTGCGGGATAAAGAAGAGCAACACCCAGCACGCAG
Source organism: Selenomonadales bacterium (assembly GCA_018335585.1). NCBI lineage: Bacteria > Bacillati > Bacillota > Negativicutes > Selenomonadales > Selenomonadales bacterium. Next base: position 218,456 of record JAGXRZ010000020.1, on the reverse strand, counting down.
GACGTTTCAAGCGCTGCGCATCGCCGTTAACGACGAGCTTGGCGCACTAGAGGAGGCCTTAACGAAGGCGGTGAAGGCGCTGGTCGCGGGAGGGCGCCTAGGCTGTATCTCATTTCACTCCCTTGAAGACAGGGTAGTCAAGCAGTTTATGGTGTCTGCGGCTAAGGATTGTGTATGTCCCAGCGGAGTTCCCCAATGCGTCTGCCAAGTGAAACCAGTGCTTCGTTTGCTGACGCGTAAGGCTATTGCTCCGTCGGCGGAAGAAATTCGAGTCAACCCGCGTAGTCGCAGTGCTCGGCTGCGTGCAGCAGAACGTCTTTAGTTCTATCACAAACAGGGAGTGAATAGCTGTGATACTAGCCACAAAGCCGTTACCGCGGATGCCTCTTCCTGCGGCGCCACTATCGCGCCCAGTAGAGAAACCTCGCAAGCGAAGCCAGCTTCGGAATGTCTATCGCTTAGTGTTTGTACTCGCCGTTTTTGGCGTTCTCGCCTTTGGCGCGGTAGCGCGAGAGGCCAACATCGTTGCCCACAATCGCACTTTGCGCGCTCTCTCGGCTGAGGTCGCCGACTTGGAAGCGAGGAATGCTGCGTTGCGGGTAGAGGTCGCAAGGCTCGGCTCGACTGCACACATCGAACAAGTAGCCAGAGAGCGGCTTGGCATGCGTGCGCCGACAACACTGCAAGTACTGACACTGGGGGCAAGCGGCGGCAACTAGACCTAGGAGGAGAAAAGCGTGTCAACTCCCAAAAGCTTCAGGACTCGTGCCGGCCTGCTGTTAGCTGTTTTCGTGGTGGCGCTGTTTGGACTGGTTCTGCGTTTAGGTTTCCTGCAATTTGTCCGGGGGCCCATGTTGACGCGCTTGGCCATCGCGCAATGGATGCGGGATGCGCCTGTAGACCCCAGGCGCGGTGTCATCTATGACCGTCAAGGACGCGAGCTGGCCATCAGCGCCGACGTCGATAGCATCGTCGCGAGCCCGGCTAGGATAACCGAACCAAGGGAGACAGCTAAGAAGCTGGCAGCGGTGCTAGGGCTCGCCGAAGATACTATATACGAGTTGCTGACCCGCCGGCAGTCGCGGGTATATGTGGCGAGAAGGGTGACGGAGGCTCAGGCAGCCGCAGTTAGGGCGCTGGCACTTCCGGGCATCCATTTTGACATTGAAACAGCTCGATTTTACCCTTTCGGGACGCTAGCTAGCCACGTGCTTGGTTTTGCGGGGAGAGACGGACAGGGGCTAGACGGCGTAGAGCTCACTTACGACAGCATTCTCCGCGGAACGGCAGGCAAAGTGCGCACTCCTACTGACAACAAAGGTAACCCGTTGCCTAACGCTTACCCGGAGTATGTTCCGCCCGTAGACGGCAGGAGCATAGTCTTGACAATCGATGAAGTCATACAGCATATAGTGGAGCGAGAGCTCGACATAGCCATGGCAAAGCATCAGGCACAGGCAGCCCTTGCCGTCGCGATGAACCCTAGGACCGGCGAGATTCTCGCTATGGCCAATCGTCCGACTTATGACCCCAACCGGTTCAATCTCTATCCGGTAGAGTTGCGTCGCAATGCCGCGGTGTCCGACAGCTTTGAACCGGGCTCAACTTTTAAGCTGGTGACGGCTGCGGCCGCATTAAATGAGGACCTCGTGAGAGAAACAGACCGCTTCTACTGCCCGGGTTATGTCGTCGTCGCAGGCGTACGTCTCTCCTGTTGGAGGACGCGAGGGCACGGAAGCCTCAACTTCAGCCAGGTGATGGACCTCTCCTGCAACCCCGGCTTTGTCAATGTAGGACAAAAACTCGGCCAAGAGGCGCTCTTTCGATACATCGCCGAGTTTGGCTTTGGCAGGAGAACAGGTGTCGACCTGCCCGGCGAGGCCACTGGCATTATGTTTAGACAGGTAGGGCCTGTCGAGTTGGCGACTACCAGTTTTGGCCAAGGTCCGGCAGTGACTCCCCTGCAGCAGGTGGTCGCCATTTCCGCCATTGCCAACGACGGAAGGCGGATGCGGCCTCGCTTGGTTAACCAGATAAAGGATAACCATGGCAATGGCGTAGAGACTTTTGCCCCGGAAGAGGTTGCCCGCCCGGTCACAGCTGAGACAGCTAGGCGGCTACAGGCGCTACTCGAGAGTGCGGTGGTGCACGGTTCGGGACGCAATGCCTTTATCGAAGGCTATCGTGTGGCAGGGAAGACAGGTACAGCGCAGGTTCCGCGTCCGGGAGGCGGGTATTTCCCCGATAGGTACATAGCTTCGTTTATTGGCTTTGCGCCGGCGGATGACCCACAGGTTGCCCTTCTGGTAATGGTGCGCGACCCTCGCGGCCCTTACGGTTATTACGGCAGCCAGGTTGCCGCCCCTGCTTTTCGGGCCATGATGGTTGATATTTTGCGTTACCTTAGAGTCCAACCTGCGCCGACTGCCGCCTCGGAACTACAGCCAAACCCAATTGTCGTGCCTGAGCTCCGTGGGCTCACCACCACAGCGGCTGTTGCGCACCTGCGCGACTTAGGACTAAACTTAAGGATAGAGCAGGCAGGGGTTCAGATTGTCGACCAGACGCCGAAACCGGGGGCACAAGTGGCTGCCGGCACTACGGTCATCGTAAGTTTGGGCGAACCGCCGGTACTCGGCACCACCGCTGTCGTGCCGGATGTTCGCGGTATGACCATGCGCGACGCAAGTCTGCGCATCGAGAGTTTGGGGCTACGCATTATCATCGAGGGAACAGGGACAGCTAACGCACAAGACCCGCTTCCGGGGACGCAAGTTGCCTTAGGTACGGGTGTGCGTGTAAGATTTAGTCCGTAAGGCGAGGGGTGAGCGAAAGGTGCAATTCTCATATCTCTTATCGGGTGTAGCTGTGCAGGCGTGCGGCGGCGATGCGCAGGTGACGGGGATCACGCATTTCGCGGGCGACGTTAAGCCTGGCTCTGTTTACGTGGCACTCGTGGGACAGCGCGCCGACGGGCACGACTATATACCTGAGGCCATTAATCGAGGAGCCTCAGGCATCGTCGCTACGCGGCAAGTGACACTTCCTCCCCACATCGCCTGGGCGGTGGTCGAAGATGGGCGATTAGCGTTAGCAGAGCTGGCGGCGAAGTTCTTTGGCTACCCATCGCGCAGACTCCGGGTTATCGGCGTCACCGGCACGAACGGCAAGACGACCACGACTTACCTTATCAAGAGTATACTCCGCCAAGCGGGACGCACTGTCGGCCTCATCGGCACCGTACAAGTCGAAGTGGGAGAGCGAGTGCTGCCAGTGAAGTTCACTACGCCTGAAGCCCCGGAGCTGCAGGCATTGCTTAAGCACATGGCGGATATGGGCGCGAGCCACGCTGTCATGGAAGTATCATCGCATGCTTTAGCTATGCGGCGTGTGGCCAGCCTAGATTACACCACGGCAGTCTTCACTAACCTCACGCAGGACCACCTCGATTTTCACGGTACCATGGAAAACTATTACCAGGCTAAGGCTAAGCTGTTCACTGAGGCACAAGATTTTGCAGGGAGAACGGCTGTGGTAAATGTTGACGACGCCTATGGGGAGCGCCTAGCCAAAGTAAGTCGCGGACAAGTTCTGAGCTTCGGGCTTGCGCAGATAGCCGACATACACGCCACCGCGATTCAGTCTAATGCACGTGGTTCGTCATTTGTCCTGCACACGCCTTGGGGTGAGCGGGAAGTAGCCATTGTCACGCCCGGTGCGCACAGCATCTATAATGCATTGGCGGCAGCCGGTGCGTCGCTCGTAGAGGGGGCTAGCTTGGAAGATGTGGAGCGCGGGCTCCGTTTGTCCGGTGTCCCCGGTCGCATGGAGCCAATCGACGAGGGACAGCAATTTGCCGTACTCGTAGACTACGCCCATTCTCCCGACGGACTGGAGAACGTGCTGCGGGCGGTGAAAGATTTTGTGCACGGGAAGATTATCCTTGTCTTTGGCTGCGGCGGTGACCGCGACCGAGGGAAGCGTCCTCTCATGGGCGAGATTGCTTGCCGCTACGCCGATGTAGTCGTGATCACTTCCGACAACCCCCGTTCGGAAGACCCCCTGGAAATCATTGGCGATATATTGGCGGGGATTTCGCGCAGTGAGGGTAGTGACGGTCTTAAGGTCGAGCCTGACCGCCGCAAAGCAATAAGACTCGCCATCGCGCTCGCGGATAAAGGCGACGTTGTCTTAATCGCCGGCAAAGGTCACGAAACTACGCAAACGACCCGTGCAGGCGTATCGCATTTTGACGACAGGGAAGAGGCTAGGTCTGCTCTTAGGGCGTGCTGCCGTGACTAGCCTCAGACTCGACTGGGTAGCCGAAGTGACGGGTGGGCAGTTATTAGGTGAGGCCGTGACTGCCGAAGGGGTGGCCACGGACAGCCGTAAAGTTTCTGCGGGACAGCTCTTCTTCGCCTTGCCGGGGGCTAGGGAGGATGGGCATGCGCACATTGCGGCCGCACTTAGGGCGGGGGCTGTGGCAGTTGTTGCGTCGCGTACAGGCGAGTATGGATGTCCTCTAGTGATGGTAGAGGATACGCGCCAGGCGCTAGCAAGACTCGCTCGTGCCTACATGGCTCGCGTGAACCCGCGCGTCGTGGCGATTACCGGCAGCGTCGGCAAAACCAGCTGCAAAGAGCTGACGGCAGCCGCTATTGCCTCTCAGTTCAGCGTACTAAAGAGCGGCGGCAACCAAAACACGGAAGTTGGCCTGCCGCTGAGCGTCCTCAGCCATCAACAGGAGGAAGTCATGGTGCTGGAGATGGCTATGCGTGGCTTTGGACAGATAGCTTTTCTCACGGAAATTGCTCCGCCGGACGTGGCGGTGGTGACAAACATCGGTGAAGCCCACATTGAGCTTCTGGGTTCGCGGGATAACATAGCCCGCGCCAAGGCAGAAATCCTGCAGGGGAGTAAGGCTAAGTCCATAGCCGTACTTAACCGTGACGACGAGTACTATGAGTACCTGGCGCGGTGGGCCAAAGGGCCGGTCATATCCTTTGGTGTGCATAGTCAGGCAGATTGGGTAATAGGCGAGGGAGAGGCTGACGCGCTGCTGCGCTACTCCTTTGCTCTGCGCCGCGAGAGAGAGCAATACTTTGTACGCTGTCCCTGGCCAGGACGTCACCACATCTACAATGCGGCCGCGGCAGTCGCGACGGCGGCGGCTGTGGGCGTAGATCCAAACAGGGCAATAGAAGCGATTGCCGTCTGTGCACCTAGTGAACACCGCCTGAATGTCTTGCGGTCTGCGGACGGCGTAGTAGTGATTGATGACACCTATAATGCAAGTCCCATCTCCATGCTCGCAGCATTAGCGACACTAAGTGAAACCAAAACGGCCGGACGGCGAATAGCCGTGCTCGGGAGTATGTACGAGCTCGGCCACCGCAGTAAGGCTGCGCATCAGGAAGTAGGGAGTGCCGCGGCCGCAGTCTGTGATATAGTGATCACCGTCGGCGCCGAAGCGCTAGACATTGCGGCAGAAGTCTCTTCGCGCGGCACTAAGCCGGTGTACTCCTGCCAAACGCCGACTGAGGCCTTGTCGTTGCTTAGGCGCGAGCAGAGGCCCGGAGACGTCGTGCTGATTAAAGGCTCGCGCGGGCTCCGCCTGGAGCAGATAGTGGCAGCCGTACTCAAAGGGGTCGAGTCTAATGCAGATTGAGTTTTGGTACATTGGCATTGCCGCTCTCGTCGCCAGTTTGGCGCTAGGCGCGCTGACCTTGCCGCTCTTAACGCGCCTGCGGTTAGGGCAGGTCATTAGGTCTGACGGTCCGCAGTCGCACCTGGCGAAAAAAGGTACGCCGACTATGGGCGGAATTATCTTTCTTGCGCCCGCGGTAGCGCTCCTATGGCTTCTAGGGGTCAGGATGTCGCTTGATCCGGCACGAATCATGGTAATTTCGGTTCTGACGCTTGGGTTTGGCTTGGTGGGACTCACTGACGACGCCCTAAAGGTCGTCTTTCGGCGTCCCCTAGGCTTACTGGCGCGAGAGAAGCTTCTCTGGCAAGCGCTGTTGACGGTGTCTGCGGCTTTAATCTTACATTTTATCGGTCACAGCACGCGCGTCATGATTCCATTCCTGGGTCTTCCGCTTGAGCTTGGACCTCTCTATTGGGCGCTGCTTTTGGTATGGGGGATGGGCTTTAGCAATGCGGTTAATCTGACAGATGGCGTAGACGGTTTGGCGGCTGGGACGGTTGCACTCTCGAGTCTGGCCTATATCGGTATTGGGCTGGCCACAAACAGACCCGAAGTAGTGCTTTTTGCCGTAGCCTTAACCGGTTCCTTGCTAGGATTTCTTTACTTTAACGCTCATCCCGCGCGCGTGTTTATGGGTGATGTGGGCTCGCTTGCGCTCGGAGGGGGGTTGGTGGCTATGAGTGTTCTCACTAAGACCGAGCTACTCCTTCCCGTAATAGGTTTGGTCTATGTCTGGAGCACGCTCTCCGTTATCCTGCAGGTTACCTTTTTTCGCCTCTCCCACGGGCGCCGCTTGTTTCGCATGGCTCCTTTCCACCATGCGCTGGAACTTAGAGGTTGGTCGGAGAAAAGAATAGTCGGGGTTTACTACCTTGTTGGACTGCTCTGTACTGCGGTGGGCTTACTTGCACTCTAAATGGGGGGATAGTGTCGATGAAGATGAAACACCGCTCTCCCGACTACATACTGCTGGCGGCAATTATGTCGCTCATTTGTATAGGCGTGGTGATGGTGTATAGTGCTAGCACTTCACTGTCATATGCGATGGTGGGACATGAGTGGCACTTCATCATTAGGCAGATTCTCTGGACAGTCCTAGGTACTGTCGCCCTCTACGTGGCCAGCCGTATTAACTACCGCAAGTGGCAGCAGCTTGCCGGCCTAGGTCTTGTGTGCACCGTAATCCTCTTGCTTTTTGTCTGGATGCCGGGCATAGGGGTCACAATTCAGGGCTCTTCTAGGTGGATAAACCTAGGAGTAGTGCGAGTGCAGCCCTCGGAGGTGGCGAAGGTCACTTTAATGATTTGGTTAGCCGACAGGCTGGCTAGGCGACCGGGGCGGCTCACTTCGTTCATACGCGGCACTCTGCCTTTACTCGCAGTAGCGGGGCTCATCGGATCGCTTATCTTGCTACAGCCTGACCTTGGCACTGCCGTGGCCATTATCTTAGTCTTTGGGTTGGTTCTGTTTGTGGCCGGCTTGCCTATGACGCAGACGATAGCATTAGTTGGCGTCGGGGGGGTGGTGTTGGCACAGCTGATACGCATGGCACCCTACCGTTTCGAGCGCTATATGGCCTTCCTCGACCCGTGGAAGGATCCGTTAGACACGGGCTATCAGATTATCCAGTCGTTGTACGCAATCGGTACAGGAGGCCTGTTTGGGCGAGGCTTCGGCGGGGGACAACAGAAGCGCTTCTTCTTGCCCGAGCCACACAACGACTTTATTTTTTCTACCCTCGCCGAGGAGCTGGGATTCCTCGGGGGGGCACTGCTCATTTTCCTCTTTGCGGTCCTGGCGGTGCGTGGCATGCGGGTGGCTCTCAGGGCCCCGGATCGCTTCGGTAGCCTCTTAGCTACCGGAATTACGTCAATGGTCATATCGCAGGCGATGATTAATATCGCCGTCGTCACCGCTTCTGTGCCGGTTACCGGTATCACTCTGCCTTTGGTCAGCTATGGAGGCAGCTCTCTCTTGATCATTATGGGTTCACTCGGAATTTTGCTCAACGTCTCGAAGCACATCAGCGAATGAGGGATACCATGCAGAAGCTACGTGTATTACTTGCCGGAGGCGGCACAGGCGGTCATATCTACCCAGCCATTGCCTTGGCTAAAGAAGTTGAAAGGCGTCACGCTCACGCCGAGATTCTCTTTGTCGGTGCGGCGCGCGGCATGGAGCGGGAGATAGTGCCAGCTGCCGGGTATAGGCTGGCAACGCTTGAGATAATGTCCTTTCCGCGCCGACCTTCGTTTAAGCAGATGCAGAGTGCCTGGTTAGCACTGCGGGCACTCGTCGCAGCGCGCAGTTTGGTACGCGAGTTTGCGCCCCACGTCGTCGTCGGGACAGGCGGATATGCTGCGGGGCCGCTGTTACTTTCCGCGGCGCTACTAGGCTACCCGACGCTTATACATGAGCAAAACGCCTTCCCCAGTCTAACCAACAGAATCTTAGGCAGGTTCGTGCGCGCCATTGCCGTAAGCCATGCCGCAGCCCGAGCTCACTTTCCGACCGATAAAGTCCGAGTAACAGGGAATCCGCTGCGAGCGGAGCTGTTCTCGGTAGACAGACAACGCGCACGCCAAGAACTTGGCCTAAGCGACCAAGAGAAGCTCTTGGTTGTAGTAGGAGGGAGCGGAGGCGCACAGGCGGTTAACCAAGCGGTGATTGGCGCTTACTCTGCCCTTCTGCAGGCCGGGATAGTCGTATATCATGTGACGGGTAAGCGGTATTACAACTCTACTCTCGACGCGGCGCGTCACCTTCCTCCCCGACGCATTCGCGTGGTTGACTACGCTGCGAATATGCCGGAGGTTCTAGCGGCGGCAGATTTGGTTGTGTCCCGTGCGGGGGGAATAACTGCCGAACTCGCTTTGCTCGGCAAGCCGGCCATCCTTATCCCCCTGCCTAGTGCGCCTAACGACCATCAGCTCCATAATGCCCGTGTCGCGGCGCAGGCGGGCGGGGCGATACTGCTAGAGGAGCGGTTTCTTACAGGACAAGCCTTAGCGAGCACTGTATGTGAGTTGTTCCGCGACCCCGCGCTACTTGGCAAAATGAGCGCTAACAGCAAGACGTTAGCCTTCCCTGATGCCACGCGTGACCTCTGTGACTTAATGGAACAAGTCATGCGGCGAGCGCTCTAACAGCTAACCACATTCACTCTCTCGCTCCTGTACGCATACACTGGTGCAGTAGCGAGTGCTGTATGAGCGAAAGGAGCGACGAAGGTGGACCGTTTTGTAATCGCGGGGGGGCGGCCTCTTTGCGGCACTGTCAAGGTGCAGGGGGCCAAGAACTCGGCTCTACCAACCATTGCTGCCTGTCTCTTAACCGAAGAACCTGTTAGGTTGCGCAATATCCCAAAGTTGACCGACATCAATGCAATGTGCAGTATTCTACATAGTTTGGGCGCGGAGTGCGAATGGGACGGCGACGATTTGGTTGTCTCCGCCGAGCGGATTAGTAGCTGTGTTATACCCGATGATCTTATGCGTGAGATGAGGTCTTCGATCATCCTGCTCGGCCCGCTTCTAGCCCGCTCCGGGCGCGTAACGGCGTCCTATCCCGGTGGTTGCGCCATAGGTTCACGGCCGATTGATTTGCATCTGAAAGGGCTGCGAGCTCTCGGGGCGCAGATCGAAGATGAGGGGCACGGACTCCTGCAGGCGTGTGTGGAGACACTGCAGGGAGCCGATATTCACCTTACCTTGCCAAGTGTCGGGGCGACCGAAAACATTATGATGGCGGCGACGTTGGCTCTAGGGGAGACGATTATCCGCAATGCGGCGAGAGAACCGGAGATTGTAGATTTACAGAACTTCCTTAACGCCATGGGGGCCGAAATTTCGGGTGCAGGCACCGACCTAATACGCATTAGGGGGGTAAATCGCCTGCACGGGGCGGAGTACACTATTATTCCGGACCGCATTGTGGCGGGGACGTATCTGCTAGGCGCGGTTATGACAGGTGGCCAGGTAACGGTTTTCCCGGCGCCGGCTGAGCAGCTCGAATCGCTCTTGGTTGCACTGCGGGAAATGGGTGCTCTGGTATTTGTTGACGGTTGCGGCGTTACGGCGGTAGGTCGGGGGCGACCGAAAGCACTCGATTCAATAAAGACTTCCCCCTTCCCGGGTTTCCCGACTGATTTGCAGGCCCCGCTCTCGGCGGCTTTGTGCTTGGCAGAAGGCACATCTGTTTTGACCGAGACGGTGTTTGAGAGCCGTTTCAAGCACGTCGATGAGCTTAATCGCCTCGGCGCGCGCATTAATGTCGTGGGACGAAGCGCAGTTATCCGAGGAGTTGGCGGCCTGACAGGAGCAATGGTAACCGCGAGTGACCTGCGGGCCGGTGCGGCACTGACCCTAGCTGGCCTTGCCGCACGCGGCATAACGGTAGTGGACGAAGTACATCACATTGCGCGCGGCTACGCCAGCATGCTCTCTGATTTGCAGACGCTAGGCGCGGCCATTGAGAGAATTTAGTGAGAGCGAGGGAGTAGAGTGGAGAGTTATAGACATCTGCAGAAGGCGCTGTTCTTACTCTTACTCCTGCTCCTTTTTGCTTGGCAAACAGTAAACTCAGCCGTGATTTTCAGCACAGAATCGATAGAAGTGCTAGGAGCGGAAACCGTATCCGCAAGACAAATCGAGGAGTTGGCAGGCGTGTGGCAAGGCGCGCCGCTCCTTAGGCTAGACCTCGGCGAAATCGAGAGGAGACTGCTCGCCGACCCACGCATTGTGAGTGCACGGGTAACCCGCGTTCTCCCAAGTACGCTGCGCATACGTATCGAAGAAAGCCTCGGGCTCGCGGTGTTGCCATATCACGTTGGTTTTGTAGAAATTGACCGCAACGGAACCGTTGTATCCATCGTCACGAACTTCAGCCTAGTAAATCTACCCATTATTACTGGTTTGGAGCTGTCTCAAGTCGCTCTGGGGGACAAGCTGACGGGTGAGCTGTTCGAGGGCGCAAGAGCAGCGATGGCTGCCATCCCAAGCGACGTGCGTCCGCGCATCTCCGAGCTGCACGTGAACCCGGAAGGTGAGATGGTCCTCACGGTGACCGATGGGTTGAGAGTAAAAATTGGCAACCACAAAGGTGCGCCTGCAAGGCTTGCTTTGCTTTCCGCGGTGCTCTATGCTTATGAAGTGAGGGGATTGTCCACGACTACCGTCGCCTACATCGACATGACCGGAGAAATACCGGTGTATAAAGGAAGGTAACAGGTGAGAGGAAGTTCACGCTTTGTATTAACCGCAGTATGCGTCGCTATCGGGGTTCTATTGGCTGTGCAGATACGAAGCACTGGCAATCTTACCTCTGCCGTGCCGGATTTGCGCACGAGTGAAATGCGCGTCATGCTCATGGACGCAATTCGGCAAAATCAAACCATGCAGGAGGACTTAGAAGAGCTTAGACGCAAGGTGCGCGACTATGAACTAAGCGTGACAGAAGGCGAGGGTGCATTAGGCCTACTGCGCACGGAGCTTGACAGGGCGCGGCTATTAGCGGGTATTACGCCTGTGCGCGGTCCGGGACTAATCATCACGCTGAGTGACAGCAAGCGGCCACCTGTGCATGGCGATGACCCAGCTCTTTTTATTATTCACGATGAAGATATTCTTAAGCTAGTAAACGTGTTGAGGGCCGCAGGTGCGGAAGCGCTCTCTGTCAACGGGGAGCGCTTGTTGGCATCAACCGAAATTCACTGCGCAGGCCCGGCCATATCCATAAACAATACGCGTGTGGCAGCCCCGTTTGAGATAAAGGCTATCGGCAATCCTGCGGCCATGGAGAGCTCTTTGCGTATGCGGGGAGGCATAGTGGAGACGTTAGGATATTTTGGCATGGAAATTGCGATTACCCAGCACACCACGCTAGATGTGCCCGGCTTTACGCGCCCGCTGCGTTTTGAGTGGGCTAAGCCTACGGAGGGGAGGTAGCAGTATGGTACTACCGCTACTTGGCGTCTTCATAGGCCTAGCCATTGGCTTTTTCGGTCAGTTTTCGGTGCCGCCGCACTTAGCGCCGTACACAGCGGTGGCTCTGTTGGCCGCTTTTGACTCTCTGCTAGGGGGCTTGCGCGCCGCACTGGAAAAGCACTTTGAGGACAGTATCTTTGTGACTGGTCTGCTAAGCAATACACTCCTGGCTGCGCTGTTGGCCTTTGTGGGCGACCGCATAGGCATTAACCTATACTTGGCGGCCTTGGTGGCTTTTGGGGTAAGGATTTTCCAAAACCTTGCTCTCATCCGCAGGCTCATTCTGCAACGCGTGAAATAATCCGGAAGACCAAGAGGGAATTTCTCTGTTCTGTCGAAAGGGTAAGCAGCGGGAGGTATTGATATGCCGCGAGATGTAATAGCTAGCTTAGATATTGGCACTGCCACTACACGCTGTGTTCTGACTGAGGTCAGCACTCGGGGCCAGCTGCGTGTACTAGGATTGTGCCAGCGCCCCAGTCAGGGGGTGCGCAAAGGCGTTATTGTAGACGTTGACGCTTGCGCCCGCACCGTGCAAGAGACGGTATCATCCGCCGAGCGAATGGCAGGCGTAAGAGCAGGTGCACTTTATGTGGCGTTGTCACCCCTTCATGCGACTTTGCAGCCAAGTCGTGGCGTAGTTACTGTCCAGAGCGAAAAGTATGAAGTGTGTGAGGAAGATATCGCTAGGGTGGTGCAGGCGGCGCGAGTGGTTAGTCTCCCCCCTAATCGCGAAATAGTGGACATCATTCCTAGGCAGTACATAGTTGACGGTTACGGTGGACTGAAGGACCCCTTGCGCATGGTCGGAATGAGGCTAGAGCTAGACGCTTTGCTGGTGGTGGGTAACCTCACGGCGCTTTCGACTCTGCGCCGCACCGTAGAAAGAGCGGGCTATTCTACCGCCTCCTTTATTCTCAAGCCGCTGGCGTTAGGAGAGCTCATTCTCAGTGCGGATGAGCGAGAGCGAGGCGTACAGCTCGTAGATATAGGGGCAGGCGTAACAGAGATGGCGTATTTTGAGGAAGGTGCGCTCAAGTCTATCTGTGTGGTGCCAATTGGAGGCGGCAGTGTTTCAAACGACCTTGCCGTGGGGCTAAAGATTAGTATCTCTACTGCCGAGAAACTTAAGACTGAGGTAGACTGGTTTTCCATGCCCGACGACAAGGCCTTCGATTTGCAGGCGTTTGGGCATGTGGAGTCGCGTCGAGTTCAACCGCGGAGCGTTCTTGAGGTTATCGAGCCCCGTCTCGATGAACTGATGAAGTTAATCCGCCAACAAGGGGAGAGCATGAGCGGCCGGGAGGCACCACCGGCGGGGACAGTTCTTACTGGCGGCATGCTGAAGACTAAGGCTTTGGCGCGCCTGGCGGAGCGTTCGCAGAGCGGCGTCGTGCGCATGAAGTTAGAAGCCTACGATTTCGTGGATGACCCGGGGTTACATACGGCACTGGCAGTTGCGGCATATGTTTTTTCGCAGGAGAGGCCGGCACAAGCGACGCCGTCCGGGCGCATCAAGACGAGCGTATGGGCAAGAGTGAAGGGTGTCCTGCAGGATTTTTGGGAGTAGTTTGGGGGAGGGACCACGATGGGTGAATGGGATCTTGAGTTTAGTCCATATGCAAAGATCAAGGTTGTTGGGGTCGGTGGGGGAGGCAACAACGGCGTCAACCGCATGATCGAAGCCGGACTTAAGGGAGCGGAGTTTATCGCCATCAATACTGATGCCCAAGCTCTAGCATCCTCAAAGGCCACTCATAAAGTGCAGATTGGAGAGAAGCTAACGCGGGGCTTAGGTGCAGGTTCAAACCCAGACATCGGCTTAAAGGCGGCGGAGGAAAGCCGTGACTTAATCGTTAAGGCGATAAAAGGCGCGGATATGGTCTTTGTCACTGCGGGGATGGGTGGCGGAACAGGCACCGGCGCGGCTCCGATTGTAGCTGAAGTCGCGCGCGAAGTTGGCGCCCTCACTGTCGGAGTCGTTACCAAACCGTTCTCAATTGAAGGGCGAAAACGGCTCGCGCAGGCGGAGCGGGGCATTGCGGCGCTCAAAGAAAAGGTAGACGCCATTATTACTATTCCTAACGACCGCTTGCTACAGGTCGTAGATAAGAAGGCCCCTTTGTCGGAGTCATTCCGCATCGCTGATGATGTTCTGCGGCAGGGTGTACAGGGTATTTCGGATGTTATTATGATTCCCGGCCTGATTAACGTCGATTTTGCGGATGTCAAGACCGTAATGTCTAGCGCAGGGTCTGCCTTAATGGGTATAGGAACTGGTTCGGGTGAAGGACGAGCTATGGCTGCCGCCAAGCAAGCCATGTCTAGCCCCTTGCTTGAGACTACGATTGATGGGGCGAGGGGGCTGCTCCTTAGCTTCACCGGGGGGCCGTCCATGGGCTTGCATGAAATTAACGAGGCCGCCGAGACTGTCTCCGGTGCTGTCGACCCTGATGCTAACATCATTCTTGGCGCGGTGATTGACGAGAGATTAGGCGAAGAAGTCCGCGTTACGGTAATTGCCACAGGATTCGACGGCCGGAAGTCTCGCGACCGCTTCTTCGATGGGATTACCATCTCGCCTTACGACGACGAACAGCTAGATATCCCTACCTTTATGCGTAAGAAACGGCTAATAGATAAGTAATAGAGTTAGCGCCAAACGACATATTCCAACACCCCCGCCGCAGTATAATGCGCTTAAAGGGGGTGTTTTTATTGCCGTCTATCTGGATTTAGTCTTCTTGCTCAACTTCGGCATGAACTGGTGGCTACTGTGGGCTACAGCCTTGCTGTTGCGGAAAAGAGCGCGCCTGTGGGTGCTGTGTGGCGGAGCCGCCTTTGGAGCAGCGTGCGCCTTTGTCGGGCTGGTCGTGCCGCTTACACTGACACGCGAGCTAATCCTCAAGGGAGTTGTGGCCGCGACTATGGTTGCCTTCTGCTTTCGCCCTAACACCTGGTGGGCTCTCATCACGCAGACCGCAATCTTTGTCGCTCTTTCTGCCTTTAGCGCGGGGCTAACCTATGCCGCGGCTTTGTCTTCTACCGGCGGCGACGGTTGGCCGCTTGTGCACTGGTACTTGGTGGCAGCTAGTCCTTTGCTGGCGACGCTTCCCCTGAAGCGCCTGTGGAGCTCTCTGGCTGCGTGCTTTAGAGCAACAGACGCAGCGGGACGATTTCGCTTCCGCTTAGGAGGAGCCATCGTCGAGCTAGAGGCCGCACTCGACACCGGGAATACGTTGCTTGAGCCGCTCACCTATCGGCCTGTCGTAGTAGTAGACACAGCACTGGCAGCGGAACAACTGCCACCCCCGCTGCGCGGGGCGGTCGAGCGGTGGCAGGAGGATGATGCAACACAGCTCATGCCGCTGCCGGACAGCCTTATGTGCAAAGTTACGTTAATTCCCTACACGACTGTAGCCGCAAGCGGACTGATGCTGGCTATACGACCGGATTCTTGCGAAGTTGAGTCTAGGGGCATATGGTATACCTTCGAGGCGGTTGTCGCCTTCGCGGTCGGCGATGTTCGGCTAGCCGGCAAGGGAGCATTACTGCCGCAGGCGCTGTGGCCGCTATCTTAGGGAGGGAGTAGGATTGTGAAGCTGTTTTCGGTCTTGAAACTCAGATGGCAGCTCTTTGTCATCCGCATCTTATCGCACATTGGGGTGCAAGTACCACGCTCTATCTTCTTCATTGGCAGCAGCGAGGCCCTTCCTCCGCCCCTGAGCGAGGAGGAGGAGCTCTTTCTAATCGATAGGTTGCGCCAAGGCGACCACGCCGTTAAGACCGTTCTTATCGAGCGCAACCTGCGGCTTGTGGTTTACATCGCTCGGAAGTTCGAGAATACCGGAGTCTTAATCGAAGACTTGGTTTCCATTGGGTCGATTGGACTGATAAAGGCAGTCAATACATTCAACCCAAGCCGCAACATCAAGCTCGCTACTTATGCGTCGCGCTGCATCGAAAACGAGATTCTCATGTACTTGAGGCGTAACCAAAAACTAAAGGCCGAGGTTTCGCTTGATGAGCCGCTGAACGTCGATTGGGACGGCAATGAGCTTCTGCTGTCGGACGTCATCCCGATTGAGGGCAGTGAGGTCCATCGGGGAATTGAGGCCGAAGTTGACAGGGTGTTGCTCAAAACGGCGTTAAGCAGACTCGAGAGCCGTGAGCGCCAGATTATGCATTTGAGATTCGGATTAGTCGACGGACGCGACCGCACGCAAAAAGAAGTGGCCGACTTACTTGGCATTTCGCAATCCTATATTTCTCGGCTAGAAAAGCGCATTCTTGGCAGGCTGCGGCGAGAATTTAGAAAAATGGAATAGACGCACTTTTAGTGGTATATGGATAATCTTCTCTCCCCCGTATAAACTTGCCCTGCGCATGGTGATAATCATGATGGGCGCAAACGGGAGGAGTGAGACGTTGAACCGAGTAGAGATTTGTGGAGTGAACACTGCCAAGCTGCAGGTACTCACTAACGCCAAAATGCGTGAGCTTTTTGTGGCCTTGCAGAAAGGTGATACCGCAGCCCGTGAAACACTCATCATGGGGAATCTGCGTTTAGTCTTAAGCGTGATACAGCGCTTCAACAACCGCGGGGAGTTTGTCGATGACTTGTTTCAGGTAGGGTGTATCGGACTGATGAAGGCCATCGACAACTTTGACCTAAGCCAAAACGTCAAGTTTTCGACCTATGCCGTGCCGATGGTCATCGGCGAGATACGCCGCTATCTGCGCGACAACAACCCTATCCGCGTCAGTCGCTCCCTGCGAGACATTGCCTACAAAGCCTTGCAGGTGCGGGACGCTCTCGTCAACCGCAACGCGCGGGAACCGACCGTAAGTGAGATTGCCGATGAGCTGAAGATATCGCGCGAAGAAGTGGTGTTTGCCCTTGATGCTATTCAGGAACCGGTATCGCTCTTTGACCCCATCTATCAAGAGGGCGGCGACCCCATCTATATCATGGACCAAATCAAGAGTGAACGCGACCAAGACTCGTACTGGGTGGAAGGGCTCGCCATTAAGGAGGCGTTGCATCGCCTAAGCGAGAGAGAGCGCCACATACTCAATCTGCGCTTTTTCTCCGGTAAGACACAGATGGAAGTCGCGGAGGAGATTGGCATCTCGCAGGCGCAAGTATCGCGGCTCGAAAAGGCCGCTCTCACGCATATGCGAAAGCTCATTGCACCGCATGGTCAGTCAGATGCGTAGAATTCTGTTATGTCTTCTCATTGCCTTGCTCAGTGTGCCCGGAGCAAGGGCGGCGGGCAATCAACCTACGGTTATCCGCCTGCACATCCTCGCTCACAACAACACCGCGGCTGAGCAGGCTGCGAAGTTATCCTTGCGGAACGCGCTGTTGCAGGAAATTAGCGAGCTGCTTAAAGACGCCCAGAACATCCATGAGGCCTCAAGCGTAGTCACAAAAAACCTCCCTCGACTCGAACTGCTGGCGTCGCAGGAGCTTAGCAGTCTCGGTTCTCAGCACACCATCAGCCTGATGTGGGGAAGCTTTCCTTTCCCGGCGCGCGCCTATCGCCAAGTTGCGCTGCCGGCCGGTGTATACCCGGCCCTCTACGTCAACATCGGCGCCGGGCGAGGCGCAAACTGGTGGTGCATTATGTATCCTCCGCTGTGTTACGTCCCCGGCGTTGTGCGGCGCACAGGCGAGTCTCGTCACGAGTTTGCCTTGCTGAACCTCTTGCGCAGCTTCTGGCGTAGAATAGTCGCGAATTAAGCAACTTGGCTGCCTCCCGAGCATATAGTGTGGAGAGCGACTCGGCCGGTGTGGGGGTGACACACGCTGTTAAGGATTTCCGAACTGCGCACAAAAGAAGTAATTAGCGTGCTTGACGGGAAACGCCTAGGCTTGATCGGGGACCTTGAGATAGACCTTACAGCAGGCAGGGTCAAAGGCATCATTATACCGGGCGGGGGCAAGATTCTCGGGCTTTTTGGACGAGACAATGACATATACGTCCCCTGGGAAAAAATCGTCAAAATTGGCCTGGATGTTATCCTTGTGGACCTGCCGGCGGAAGATATCGCTTGCCTGGAAGATGAAACATAGACCGCGCCTAACGGCGCGCTTTTCTTTTGCCCCCAAAATGTAGTAGGATAAGGACAGGAAGCAGATGCATAGTGCCTAGTGCCTAGTGCCTAGTGCCTAGTGCCTAGTGCCCAGTAGGGGGTCACTGCCTGGCGATAGGAATCATGAATCGCGAATCATGAATCGTGAACTAGGGGATGCGTTTCCCGCTGAGCACTGAGAACTGGGCACTGGGCACCGTTCTTCGGCCAGGAGCTAGGAGCCAGGAGCCAGCATCCGCCGGCCTCCACGAAGTGCTAAGTGCTAAGTGCTAAGTGCTACAAACATCCTGCAAACACAAAGAAGGAACGGTGGCGCGCATGAAGTGTCCTTATTGCAGTCAGCTAGACAGCAGGGTGGTCGACAGCCGCCCGACCGGTGAGGAAAGTGCTATTCGTCGCCGCCGTGAATGCCCTAAGTGCTTACGCCGCTTCACTACTTACGAGCGACCTGAGGAGCAGCCGGTGGTAGTGATTAAGAAGGACGGGCGGCGCGAGCTGTTTAGTCGGGCAAAAATCTTGGCGGGTCTCTTGCGGGCGTGTGAGAAGCGGCCTGTACCTCTGCAAGTGTTAGAAGAGGCGGTGTCCGAGATTTTGGCTACACTGCAGCAGGAGTCTACGGCAGAAGTCCCTTCTAGCCGCATCGGGGAGTTAGTTATGGAGAAGCTTCGTGCCATTGACGAAGTTGCCTATGTACGGTTCGCTTCGGTCTACCGCCAGTTTACCGACATTAACAATTTTCTAGGCGAGCTCGAACGCCTGTTGCGCATTCGCACCACCTAAAGTAAGCTCAGTAGCTGCTTGCGATTGCTGAACTTTTGTCCTGTCAAGCAGGATTAGCGCAACTTTTCCAGAAGTAAATAAGGGCGAGGCCGCAAGGGAGGTGTGAGCGTGAACGAGTTTGGACGCCCTGCGCTACATAGGCGCAGGAGGCGTCGCTTCCGGCCTCTAAGGCGCCTCCTGTTGTTGCTTGTGATTGTAGGATTGGTGTATGGGGCCTATAGCTGCTCTCGTTTGGTTTACAGCACCGCTTTCCCCAAGCTGCGCCTTGAGCAGGCCGTTTTGGCCGATGAACCGCTGTTTGCAGGACAAGCTGTGGTTTTGCGTGACGAGGTGGTGGTGGCAGCCGAAAGGGCAGGTATGCTTAATCAACTGCACCTTCATGCCGACAACATATCTGCGGGCGAGGTTATGTTTGAGATCGTGGACGTCAATCGCCTGGCAGCGATTGACCGACAGCTCGCCGATGAAGCAAAGCGCATGGCAGCTAGCCAGGCGCAGTCGTCGGAAGTAATCGCCCATCTGCGCTCCCAGGTAGCGGCGGCGCAAACTGCCGTCCGAGACCTAACTGTGCGGTATGCCTCTTATCTGCGAGCTAACGACAGCGTGAGAGCTCTGCGTGTGTTCTCCGACTTAGAGGTCGCCAACAGAAAGGCGCAAGCAAGTAAAGAGGAATACATTTTTGCGGATAGATCACAAGAGCAGTATGCAGCGCGCCGGGAGGAGTTACAGAATCAGCGTCGGCAGGCAATCCATTCAGTGACGTCACCGCTGTCAGGTGTGTTGAATTTTGCCTTGGACGGGTGGGAGGACGAGTTGCGCACCGCAGACTATCACTCACTGCCGCTCGCAACCTTCCGACAGATAAAGCGAAACCCGCGTGCGCGACAGAACATGGACATCATTCAAGCTGGCCAAGTGGTTGGTTCCATTGTCGACTCGAGGAGGGCTGTACTGCTGTTTGAAGCAGGCGCAGTCGCGCTCGGGGGAGAGGTGGAAGTAGTGTATGGAGAGTCTGTGCTTACCGCTAGGGTGTTGTCTGCGGCCGTGCAAGACGGTACAAGTAGCGGTTTGGTTGCCCTGAGCTTGATAAACCCGCCCACATCGCTCCTGACAGCACGTGTGGTGAACATCAGTGTGCGGCCGCAAGGAGAAGTCCTTACTAAGATACCTCTGCGCGCCGTAGTGGCTCGGGATAATGGCGATATCGTCTATGTCCAATCAGACGGCGGCGAACTAGAAGAGCGCGTGGTGCACGTTCGCCAAAGGCGGGCCGGTCTAGCTATAGTGTCTGGTCTTAATGCGGAGGAGTCGGTGGTAAGTAACCCACAGGCTGTGCGGGCGGAGGCGAGTCGGTAATGAACCCCCGGTTAGCCTCTTTGTTGGCAAAGATCGACGAGTACCCCGATGTCACAATCGTAGCGGTGAGCAAAGAAGTTGGGGTACAAGAGATACGCCTAGCTTACGACTGCGGATTTAGGCACTTTGGCGAGAACCGCATGCAGGATGCGCTGGCGAAGCAGGACGCGCTAGATTTGCACGTAAGCTGGCACTTCGTGGGTCGTCTGCAGACTAATAAGGTCCGGTCAGCGGCCGGGCGCTTTGCGCTGTATCACTCGCTGTCTAGTCTGCACTTAGCAGAGGAGATGAACCGCATTGCCTTGCGAACTGGAAGTTGCTTTCCCTGCTTGGTGCAGGTGAACGCTTCTCTTGAGCAAACGAAACAAGGCTTGGCGTTAGGCGAAGTAGCCGACTTTCTCGCTCTGGTATCTAGGCTGCCGGGAGTTAGAGTCCTAGGGTTGATGACCATGGGGCCGCACACCGAGGACCGCCTCGCAATTCGGCGCGTGTTCCGTCAGGTAAGGGCCTTATACGAGGAGCTTAGGCGCATGCCAAGCGGCGAGGCCTGCATGCAACACCTGTCGATGGGTATGAGTGCCGATTACGAGCTGGCCCTCGACGAGGGGGCCACTATGTTGCGGATTGGCAGTGCCATATTTTCGAATTTGCGCGATAATGGGGGAAGACACGATGGCAAATAAAAACCTATGGAGAAAGACCCTGGACTTTTTCGGTTTTGACAGTGACGAGGAAGAGGAAATGCGCGAGGAGCAGGCTGACCAGTACGACCAAGCCGTAGTTCCTAACCGTCGTCCACAGCAAGTTGTCGACCTAAGCAAAAGACAACAGCTGCGCGTAGTCGTGATTCAGCCGCGCAGTTTCGACGATGTGCCCAGTGTCGTAGAGCACATTAAAGCCAAGCGGCCGATTATCCTTAACCTTGACGTGTGTGAACAGAAGAGCCGTCAGCGTGTGCTAGATTTTATGTCCGGCGCTACGTATGGCTCGGGTGGGAGAATGCAGAAGGTCAGCGAGTGGATATTCCTCTCGGCCCCGTCAAGTGTGCAGATTGACAATGTGACCGGTGAGGTCTATGAGGAGGAGGTCCCCGGTAAGCGCATCGTGATGAAGAAAGGGGACTAATATGCAGCAAGTCTTTTCGATAGCGTACGAAGTCTTTTATTGGCTGATGCTTTTTAGGCTGGTGGCTTCCTTTATGCCTATTGACGGCAGCCGCCCGCCGCTTAGCTATGTGCACGCGCTCACAGAGCCTTTGCTCGCGCCGATACGCCGCGCTTTTGGCCTTGTGCGCCTTGGCAACATCTACATTGACGTGTCGCCCATCGTGGTCCTGTTACTGGCCAGTATCTTAAGGCAATTATTAGGGTATTTATAGAGGAGGTTCGACTATGCCATTAACGCCGCAGGATATCAACAAAAAAGAGTTCAAACGCACTATGAGGGGCTACAATACCGAGGAAGTCGACGATTTTTTAGACCAAGTTACGCGGGATTATGAAGGCAGCCTGCGCGAGCTTACGGTCAGCCGTGAGCAAGTCGCCAAACTAGAAGACAAGCTAACCCACTATTACAAGCTAGAGCAGACTCTGCACGGCGCTTTGGTAGTAGCACAAGAGACAGCCGAAGAAGTCAAGAACTCGGCGCGCAAAGAAGCTCAGCTCTTGGTTAAGGAAGCTGAGGTGCGGGCAGAAAAGATAGTAGAAGAGGCCATTGCCAAGTCACGCAAAATGGCCAGCGAGTACCAAGAGGTGCAAAAGCAGGCCGAAATCTTCCGCGGACGTCTGCGTGCGTTGCTACAGGCGCAACTAGAGATGATCGGTGCTAGTGATTGGGACAAGCTAACGCAGTAATGCGCATCATCGGCATTCTAGGCGGCATGGGACCGCAGGCTACAATCGACCTTTACCAGAAGGTACTTAACTTAACGCCAGCAACCAAAGACCAGGACCATCTGCAGGTGCTGATTTGGTCTGACCCACACATTCCTGACCGCACGGCGGCGATACTTGGCTGCGGCGAGGACCCCCGACCTGCCCTCTATGCCGGCGCCGCGAAGCTCGTAAAGGGCGGCGCGGAGTGCATCGGCATTCCGTGTAATACGGCACATTACTACCTTGAGGCTATTCGGCAGGCAGCGGCAGGAGTCCCGGTACTAGACATGATTGAGCTTGCCGCAAAGGCGGCAAGCAACGTGCTCGGAGCGAATGCTGTGGTAGCCGTCACTGCGACCCGAGGCACATTAGCTACAGGGCTATACGAGCGTGCGTTGCTTCGCTACGGACTAAAGCCGTTGGTGCCGTCTGCCGCGGAGCAGGAGATTATAGACAGCCTCATCTTTGGGCCGCGTGGCGTTAAGGCAGGGTTCGTAGACGAGGTGAACTGCCTGGGTTACCAAGACGTATGTTTGCGTTTGCTTCGCTCCGGTGCGGAAGCTATAGTCGCTGCTTGTACGGAACTCCCGCTCATCTCCGGTCCGGCGTCGCGGTTGCTGCCGGTTATTGACCCTACGTCCACCTTAGCCGAGGCACTAGTCAGCTTTGGCTTAGAGGGCTCCGTACACCGTGCAGGCGGGCTATAACGTAAGGGAGGGAATCGGACGATTTTGGAGTCATCAGATGAGAAGATTCGCGCTGTCGCTATGACGCTCGAACGGGCAAAACTAGCGGAATACGTGCAGCTTATGAACAACCCCTGGCGCCTGCTGTGGCTTAATTTTATCGCCGGCCTAGCGCGCGGGGTCGGCATAGCTATCGGCGGGTCACTGTTAGTTGGGGTATTGCTCTATTTACTGTCGCAGATTGCGATACTCAATTTACCTCTCATCAGCGACATCATCGCGGAGATTGTAAAGCTGGTGCAGATACAACTGCGCTAGTGTCTTATCAGTCCACAGGAGGAACTTATGGTACTCGTTTATATTGCGGTGATGGTCGTAGTGTTAGACCAAGCCAGTAAGCACTTCGTCGTGACGCGCCTAGCCTACGGTGAGTCTGTTTCCATACTACCTAACATCCTCAGTCTCACCTATGTCAGGAACTTTGGCGCGGCCTTTGGCTTGTTCTATCGCCAGAGACTGCTGTTTTTTGGGGCCATGTTAATTCTGGTCCTCGCCATGGTCGTATTCTGGAAAGAAATCGTGTTGGTCGGGCGAGGCGCAGTGTGGGCAAGCGGCTGCGTCTTAGGTGGTGCACTGGGAAACTTCGTCGACCGCGTGCGCCTCGGTTATGTCGTAGATTTCGTCGATGTGGGCTTTTGGCCGGTTTTTAATGTGGCCGACTCTGCGATTGTGGTTGGGACAGCCGTTCTCTCCTATGTTTTGTTGCGCGCGGAACTGAGATGAGCGATTCGCTTATAGTAGCGCCTGCAGACGCCTCCAAACGCCTTGATGTCTACGTCAGTGAGTCTGTCCCGGGCGTAACGCGGAGCGCCGCGCAGCGCTTGATTGCAGAAGGACTGGTAACCGTTGACGGACAGAGCGAGCGCAATAGCTATCGCCTGCGCGCAGGGCAGCTCGTGGCGGTAACTCTCCCGGAAGTGAAGGCAACCGAAATAGTAGCTGAGGCTATGCCCCTCGCGGTCGTATATGAGGACAGCCATATTATCGTCATAGACAAACCTGCCGGTATGGTAGTCCACCCGGCGGTAGGGCACCGTCGCGGCACCTTAGTCAACGCTTTGCTGTATCACGTGCAAGATTTGGCGGGGATAAGCGGTGAGGAGCGCCCCGGTATTGTCCATAGGTTAGATAAGAACACATCCGGTCTCTTGGTTGTGGCGAAGCACACCGAGAGCCTGCTTCGCTTGCAGCAACAGCTGTCGTCGCGCAAGATGGGCCGGGAGTACGTAGCCCTGACACACGGCTGTCCAAAGGTCAACCAGGGGACGGTGAATGCCCCCATAGGACGTCACGCTGCGCGCCGCAAGGAAATGGCCGTAGTACCGCACGGGAGAGCTGCGGTGACCCACTACCAAGTGTTAGATTGTCTCGGCAGATACGCCTTGCTGGCCTGCAAACTGGAAACAGGGCGCACACACCAGATTCGCGTGCACCTGGCATATATTGGGCATCCTGTCGTGGGTGATGAGGTCTATGGGCCGCGGAAGTCCACCCTACAGCTAACCCGTCATATGTTGCACGCCGCCAAGTTAACGCTTACACACCCGATGACGGGTGAACGCATGGAGTTTAGCAGTGAACTGCCGGCAGAATTTAGGTCACTGCTAGACAAGCTGCAGAGGATTGCCGGCGGTATAAGCTCACAGAGGTGAAGGCTGATTGGAGTTAAAACAAAAGGCGCTGTTAATGGACGACAAGGCCATCGCGCGTGCTATCACGCGCATCGCCCACGAGATTATCGAGCGCAACAAAGGTGTGGAGAATGTCGTCCTGATGGGGGTCAAGCGTCGGGGCGTACCTCTGGCCGAACGCCTGCGGGAGGCCATAGCGCGCATTGAAGGCACTGCGGTCGAGGTGGGCACGCTAGACATCACGCTGTATCGCGATGACCTCACCTCTATGCCGGACGTGTACATTGCTACCGGCACTTTGCCTGCCGTTGCCGGCAAGACCGTGGTCATCGTAGACGACGTGCTCTACACCGGTCGCACCGTGCGGGCTGCACTTGACGCCTTAGTCGATCAGGGGAGACCTAGCAGCGTGCAGCTAGCCGTGCTGATTGACCGCGGGCATCGGGAGTTGCCGATTCGCGCCGACTACGTGGGCAAGAATGTGCCTACGTCACGCAAGGAGCATATTGCTGTCGAGGTAACTGAGATTGACGGCCATGATCAAGTGCTGCTATTTGAGTCCTGCTGATCATCAAGTGGCGCTGTCGGCTGTCTGACGTAGAGAGTGCGCTGCTGTTCGTAGATGACATAACCGGGAGGCGCCTCTTTGGGCCGCTTGACGAACTTGCGCTGCGTGAAATCCACGGGAACGTTAGTTGACGCTCGCAAGGTGCTGTAGTAGGCCGCTAGGTTCGCCGCATAGTGCAGGGTTGTTTCGGAGGCACCTGCGGTAGAATGGATAAGCACGTGGCTGCCCGGCGCTTTTTGCACGTGCAACCAAATGTGTTCGGGGTGGGCCTCGCGCACGAGGCGATCATTTTGCGTGTTTGTTCGACCGACGGAGATACTTACCCCGTCGGGACAGGTGAACTTACGCGGGAGACTTGGGGCTGTTGCCTGCCGTTTTGCAGCTGCGGTGGCGGGCATTAGCCCCATTGCGCCTATTTCCAGGGATATTTCGTGCAGTGTCTCTACATCAGGCGCCGCGTCGATGCCGTACAGCAACGTCTCCAAATAGGCAAGATGCGACAAGTCACGGCGGAGCCGTTCCTCTGCATGTTGCGTCGTACTTTGCGCTCGCGCGTATTGCCGGTAGTACTGCTTGGCGTTGTCGGCAAAGCTCAGTTTCGCGTCGAGGGGTATGCGGACTTCAGGCATGCTCTCGTCATAGTAATCTATTACGACTGCCTCACCGCCTTCCAGGCGCTGCGTGCCAAGATTTGCGTACAGCAAGTCCCCAAATCGCCTAAGTTTTTCGCTGCCCTCACTCTTTAGCAGGTCTCCCCTGAGCGCCTGGATGCGGCGTTCGGTTTTAGCGAGCGCGGCGGCGACTAATCTGCGCAAGCTCCCGCGTAGCGCTGCGAGCTGTTCAGACTGATTCGAGAACAATAGCGCTTCTGCGACTAGGGCGTTTATCCCTAGGATTTCCTCGCCCGGCGTACCGAGGTGGGTGAGGGGGAGAATGTGAAAGCGCGCCTTGTCGGCGCGGTATATGTAGCCAGCGCGGACTTCTCCCGCGCCGGCGGCATGCGCTAGCTCCCTTACCTGTGCCGCAATTAGCTCCCACTCCGGTAGATTTAGGTCGCGCGCTTTGGCGTTTGGTGCATATCTGTATGCTAACTCATTGGCCAAGAGGCCTGATACACCTTGGATGTTAGTATAGAGCACCTTGTGCACCGGGTCTTCGCTCTCGCTGGCAGCTAGATGCAAATACTCGCCGGTGACGCTCTCCGGCGAAACGCGGCCCTGCGTCGGCGGCGGGTCGTAGTGTAGTCCCGGCATCACAGCGCGAACTGAGGACAAGTTCATGCTTACCCGTGTTAGCGCGTCAATTACCGTGCCGGCAGGACCTACTAACACGGCGTTGCTGTGTCGTCCCGTGAGTTCAATCATCAGCCGGTAGGTAGCAGCATTGCCCAACTCGTCGCGGCCCAAGAAGGCTGCCGTAACGACGCGCTCAAACCCGGCCACGGACAACTTAGTTAAGCGCGCCCCGGTAAGGTACTTCCGCAGCATTAAGCAGAAGAAAGGCGGCGACGGCGGGTTCTCCCACGCTGCGGGCGACACGAGTACCCTCGGCCATGCCGGGTCGGCGGAGATGACCAAGCGGTGCTTCTTGCCCTTCGCGGTCAAGAGCAGGGTAGCTGTGTTGCGGGTGGGTTGATGGACTTTTTCGCAGCGCAGCCCGACCAATTCAGCATTAAGTTCATGCACTAAAGCATTAAGCACAAAACCATCTAGACTCATATACAGGCAGACCTCCCTAACTCCTCATATCTTACCGCACATTTTCGCGCGATAACAGGCATATGTTTTATGAGGATAAGGAGGTGCAGCGTGAAGGGAGAAAGCGGATGCCACGCGCTCGCCTATGAAGAGGTTTTGCGCTGGCTGGAAACAAGTCAAAGTGGGCTTAGTCAACGTGAGGCAGAGCGCCGACTGCGCGAAGTTGGGTTAAACGAACTAGTCGAAAAGCCGCGCCCGGGTCTCTTGGCGCGGTTCATTGCACAGCTCAGCGACTTAATGACGCTAGTTCTCTTAGCGGCGACGGTCGTCTCGGGGCTGATGGGCGAGTATGCGGATGCGGTGATAATCGTCGCCATAGTCTTGCTTAACGCTACGCTCGGGCTCATTCAGGAATGGCGGGCAGAAAAGGCGCTGGCCGCCCTAAAGAAACTCGCTTCACCTACCGTTACCGTACGACGTGACGGCGAAGAGAAAACCATGGCTGTGTCGCGGCTGGTGCCGGGCGACATTGTGCTCCTTACCGCAGGCGACCGCATTCCGGCTGATGTGAGGCTGTGTCAAGCGTGGTCCTTCGAAGTAGACGAGGCTCCCCTGACGGGCGAATCTATTCCGGTCAGCAAGCACACTAAAGCGGTAGCAGAGAGTGCGGGCTTACCCGAGCGCGCCTGTATGGCCTACTTTGGGACAATGGCCACCAAAGGCCGTGCGGTTGGCGTGGTTGTGGCGACCGGCATGGATACGGAGGTAGGCTTAATTGCTTTGCTTCTGCAATCTAAAGATGAGCCTACGCCGTTGCAGCAACGCTTCCATGAACTGAGTCGGTACTTGGTGTTCGCTTGCCTCGCTGTATGTGCTTGTGTCGTAGCACTTGGCCTAAGTCGGGGAGAACCGTTCTACAGCATGTTTTTGGCGGGAGTAAGCCTAGCGGTGGCCGCTATTCCCGAAGGGCTACCGGCGATTGTGACTATTGTTTTGGCCTTAGGCGTGCAGCGCATCGCTAAGGTCAATGCGCTGGTGCGGCGGCTCCCGGCGGTAGAGACTTTAGGTAGCGCTACGGTCATCTGCTCCGACAAAACCGGCACTCTGACCTGCAATCAAATGACGGTTACGGAAGTCCTGGCAGGCGGTGAGCGCTATCGAGTTTCTGGGCATGGGCTCACGTCCCAGGGGGAGTTTTTCGCGGAGGACAGGCGCGTAGTAGCACAGATAGTACCCGACCTAAACCTTGCCTTGCGCATTGGTGCAGTCTGCACGACTACACGCGTCTCGCGCGGTAAGCAGCGGGCAGTAATAGGGGACCCCACCGAAGCCGCGCTGATTGTGGCGGCGGAGAAAGCGAAGCTTGAGTTTGGCGGCAACTTAGTGAGAGAGTTTCCCTTTGATTCAGAGCGCATGCTGATGAGCGTAATCGTAAAAGACAAGAGCGGTAAGCACGAAGTGCTCACCAAAGGTGCGCCCGACGCCTTGTTTGCGATTTGTACCGAATACAGGGAAGGGGGACAGACCAAGAAGCTGACTCCGGCCACCCTTGCTGCCTTGCAGAAGCAAAACGAGGAGCTTGCCGCGCGAGGTCTTAGAGTGCTAGGGGTTGCCTATCGGGAGTACAGCGGCAATCCGGAGACGGCAGATATCGCGACTAGCGAGCGCGGCCTTACTTTTGTCGGGCTCATGGGCATGCACGACCCGCCGCGTGCCGAAGTCAGAGCAACCCTGAGAAAGTGCAAAATGGCCGGGATCAGGGTGATTATGGTTACGGGCGACCACGCCTTAACGGCCTTAGCTATTGCCCGTGAAATTGAGCTTGTGGACCAGGACGCGCGCGTTGTTAACGGCACGGAGCTAAGCGCTATGCAGGATAAAGAGCTAGAGGCCGTAGTCTCGCGCGTTAACGTCTTCGCGCGCGTCTCGCCTGAGTGTAAGTTGCGTCTAGTGCGGGCCCTGCGCCGACAAGGACAGGTCGTAGCCATGACGGGAGACGGCATTAACGACGCTCCCGCCTTAAGCGAAGCCGACATTGGCGTGAGCATGGGGCAGTGCGGTACAGAAGTAGCCCGCGAGGCCTCGGCGTTAGTTCTCCAGGACGACAACTTCGCCACGATTGTGAGAGCCATAGAGGAGGGGCGAGGCATCTACGACAACATACGCAAGTTTATCCGCTACCTATTGTCGTGCAATGTGGGGGAGCTGTTGGCGGTGTTCTTGGCCATGGCGGTGGGGCTGCCGCTTCCTCTACGTCCGCTGCAAATACTGTGGGTGAACTTAGTCACCGACGGCCTGCCGGCCATGGCCCTCGGGGTAGACAGCGCTGACAAAGGCGTCATGCTGCGTCAGCCGCGTTCCCCGGCCGAGGGAGTCTTCAGTCGTGGGCTCGCGCGCCGGATTCTGACGCGCGGGACGCTGATTGGCATCTCCACCGCGCTAGTGTTTGCCGCCAGCTTAAAGACCGGGCAGTGTCTCGCTACTGCCCAGACGATGGCTTTTGCGACTTTGGTCGTCTGCCAACTCCTGCACGTGTTTGACTGCCGCTCAGAGACAATGGGCGTAGCGGAAAAGGGGTTGCTGTCAAATCCGTGGCTGTTCGCGGCAGTAATGTCTTCAGCCGTGCTGTTACTGGCATCTATTTACTTGCCATTCCTCCGCGACTTGTTCGGAAATGTGCCGCTTTCGGCGACCGCCTGGGGGGTAGTGTTGATCGCGTCAGGTTTCCCGAGCATAGCAATCGGCATACGGCGGTTGCTTGCGCACTGGGCCGCTTGATTCTCTGGGTAAAGACGGTATACTATTCGCAGGAGAAGTGTTCCGTTAGAGGCGTAGGGGGAGTTTAGGGCATGGGTTTGCGCAGCATGACCGGCTTTGCGCGCGTGCAGAGGGAGTGCGAAGTAGGCGTACTCACCGCAGAACTAAGGTCTGTCAATCACAGGTATCTCGACTTGTCGTTGCGTATGCCAAGAGAGCTGTCGACGATGGAAGAAGAGATTAAGGGCTTAGTAAGGGAGAGGGTGGCGCGCGGCAGAGTCGAGCTTACGCTTAGACTGCAGTCGCAGGCGAAGCATACTCGACCGGCTGTCTTTAACGGCGAGCTGCTGCGGGAATACAAGGGAAAACTGCTCAGCCTAGCCTGCGAGCTAGAACTAGATCCACGCCAGAATGTCTCACTGCCCTACTTGTTGTCGCTTCCCGGCGTGTTGGTAGAGCAAGAAGAGAGCGATGATTCCCAGACGCATTGGGCCTGTGTTAAAGAAATTGTTGCACAAGGCTTAGATGCCTTAGTAGAGTCGCGCGAGCAGGAGGGACGGCGCCTGTGCGATGATTTGGCGGCTAGGCTGGGCTTTATCAAGAGCTGTGTAGACCGTATCGAAGGGTTGGCACAAGACAGCGTCGGAAACTACTGCCAGAGGCTCTTTGAGAACATGAAGCGCATCACGCAAGACGCGGGGCTAGACCAAGGCAGACTGGAGATGGAAGTAGCGCTCTGGGCCGACCGCGCCAACATCACCGAAGAAATAGTAAGGTTAAACACCCACCTGCACAATTTCCGTCAGTTCCTCAGTCAGCAGGCTGTCGGCAGGAAGATGGATTTTTACCTACAGGAAATGAACCGTGAGGTTAACACTGTGGGGAGTAAATCAGCAGACGTAAGTATTAGCCAAATCGTGGTAGATATTAAGGCTGAGTTGGAGAAAATCAGGGAGCAAGTACAGAACCTTGAATAGTTTTGGCTGAAGGGGAGTTGAGCATGGAGATTAGGCTGATTAACATTGGCTTTGGCAACATCGTGTCCGCTAACCGCATGGTGGCGATTGTAAGTCCGGAGTCGGCACCGATTAAGCGCATCGTGCAGGAGGCGCGCGACCGCGGCATGCTGATTGACGCAACCTACGGTCGTCGCACGCGCGCGGTCATTATTACTGACAGTGACCACATCGTTCTGTCGGCTGTACAGCCTGAGACGGTGGCGCACCGCCTGTATGCGCGCGACAGCAAAGACGATGCGCTTGACAAAGAAGATAGAGACGAAGTAGTGGAAGGGTAGGCGATAGCCATGATGATTCACCCATCTGTAGATAAACTCCTGCGGCGTGTCGACAGCAAATACACACTGGTAGTAGCTTCGGCTAAGCGGGCCCGCGAGTTGATGCTGCAAAAGAAACCGGTCGTAGACAAACCGGTGACGGCAGCGCTAGAGGAGATTGACAAAGGGATTATCACGTACCAGCGTTTGCGGGAAGGCACAAAGTAGCGTAGGCGTTGCCTACGCTTTGTTTGAGCCATGTACAGCCAAGTTGTGGTCAACGTCCCGGCTCTCTACGACCGAGTGTTCACGTATCGAGGAGAGGCTCCTTTAGGGAGCCTCGTGCAGGTTCCCTTCGGGAGCAGCACAAGGGCCGCTCTCGTTGTAGGGCACAGCTCAGTCACAGACATTGCCGAGGAGATTAAGTGCCTTGGCAAGCCGCTGTACTCCGGTGCGGTTTGGCTTGACCATGCGCTCTTAGCTTTGTCGCAGGAGCTCGCGGACTTTTATCTTTGCACACGTGGCGCCATTATCGACCTTATGCTGCCGGTACCTTTTCGCGAGAAAGAGGTCAGCTCGCTCAAGAAGGTAGCTAGGCAAGCGACAAGCCACGACGAAACTCTGATGCGCAGCGCGCCGGCGCAGCTGACGACTGAACAGACAGACGCCATCGAACAGGTCAAGCGGGCCATTGCCGACGGGCAAGCCAAACCGCACCTTCTCTATGGTGTAACCGGAAGCGGTAAGACAGAGGTTTACCTTCACGCTATCTCCTTCGCACTTAGCCAAGGCAAGCAAGCCATCTATTTGGTGCCCGAAATCGCACTGACGGCGCAAGTTATTGCCAATGTGGTGCATCGCTTCGGCGAGGCAGTGGCAGTACTCCACAGCGGGCTTTCGCCCGGTGAACGGGCTAGGACGTGGCAGAGAGTGCTAAGCGGTGAATGTCGGGTAGTCGTCGGCGCGCGTTCGGCAGTTTTTGCTCCGACAGCGCGCCTCGGGCTAATCGTTATGGACGAAGAGCACGAGCAGACTTATCGCCACGAAGGCGGCGTAAACTACCACACCCGCGTGGTAGCGCAACTGCGGGCGCGACGGCAGGGAGGGGTGTTGCTTATGGGCAGTGCAACTCCCTCGCTAGAGGTGTATTCTTCTGCCGCACGTGGCGGTACGAAGCTGCTGCGGTTGACTGCGCGACCGCCGGGGACAACTTTGCCTGAAGTAAAAATCATTGACATGCGCCAAGAACTGCGGCAGGGGCTGTCAGGGCTTCTCTCGAGTCCGCTGCGGCAGGCTGTCGCCGCGAGCCTGCAAAACGGTGAGCAAGCTCTGTTGCTCTTTAACCGGCGCGGCTACGCACAGCTTTCGCTTTGTCGCGACTGCGGGCACATCGCCGCGTGTCCGCACTGCGACGTAAGTCTGCGTCTGCACGCGGCGGCGCGGCGGCTGTTATGCCATTACTGCGGCTACTCTGTGCGTGCGTCAGAGGAGTGTTCGCGCTGTCGCGGGCAGCTCTACAATCGCGGGGCCGGAACGGAGAAACTAGCCGAGGAGCTGCAGGCGTTGTTCCCTGGCTTTCTTTTCACGCGGCTCGACGCCGACACTGCCGCGGGCAAAGGCGCCCACCAGAAGCTCTTAACCGAGTTTGGCAGGCAAGATTCGCATGTCTTGTTGGGCACCAAGATGATTGCCAAAGGGCTAGATTTCCCCCGCGTCACTGTGGCAGGTGTAGTCGATGCCGACAGCGGCATGTACTACCCGGATTTTCGCGCGGTAGAGGAAAGCTTTGCTCTGCTAATGCAGGTGGCCGGGCGCTCCGGGCGGGGGACAACGTCCGGACGGGTGTTTGTCCAAACGTTTAATCCGAACCATTACTGCTTGCGGCTGCTAGAACAACATGACTACTGCGGCTTCTACAGCATTGAGAGCAGGCTGAGGCGCAAGTTGTCTTATCCGCCGTTTGGCGGCCTCGCTACGCTCTGTTTCCGCGGGAAAGACCAACACAAGGTTCTCGAAGCTGCCGAGGCGACAGGAGTGCTGTGCGGGGCAAATCCTGCTGTCACGGTACTCGGGCCGGTGGCGGAAGTTCCGGCGAGACAGAAGGGCATCTACCGCTATCAGCTCACGCTAAAAGCACCAAACAGGAAGGTCTTGCAAGTCGTGTTAGGGGAGCTTCGCGCAAGGATTACGGAAGTCTGTTCATCTGGCGCGCGTTGGTATATCATATTAGAGTAACTAACGAATTCGAGGTGTCTTCCTGTGGCGATTAGAACAGTGCGTGAGCACGGCGATGAGATTCTGCGCGAGCGGGCACGGCCCGTAAAGCGCTTAGACGATTGGCTTCTGCGATTAGTAGAAGACATGTTTGAGACGATGTACCACTACAACGGAATAGGCTTAGCTGCACCACAGGTTGGCGTCCCCAAGCGCGTTATCGTCATGGATGTCGACGGCATAAAGCTAGCACTTATTAACCCGGAGATAATTGCGTCCGAAGGCGCAAGCGTGGACTTGGAAGGATGCCTAAGTGTGCCCGGGGCCTCTGGCATTGTGAGTCGCAGTGCGAAAGTCGTGGTTCGCGGGCTAAACCTTGACGGCACCGTCAGAGAGATAGAGGCCACGGCTCTACCCGCCCGTTGCCTACAACACGAGATTGACCATCTTGACGGCGTGCTCTTTATCGACAAAGCGATTAATGTCGAGGTGGAGGACGATGAAGACGGTGCTTAGGCGCATTGTCTTTATGGGGACACCGGACTTCGCCGTGCCCGCGCTTACCGCCCTGCATAGTGCCGGACACGCTGTAGTAGCCGTTTTTACGCAACCTGACCGTCCTGCCGGCAGAGGCAGACGGTTGACGCCGCCCCCCGTCAAGTTAGCAGCGCTTGAACTAGGTCTACCCGTTTGGCAGCCTGCTTCGCTCGGCCATCCGGAAGTGCTAGACTTCTTGCTTGGTCAGGCACTTGACGTAATCGTGGTGGCTGCGTACGCTAAGCTCCTCCCACCGGCAGTATTGGCCGCGCCTCGGTTTGGCTGCAAGAACATCCATGCTTCTTTGTTGCCAAAATACCGCGGCGGAGCACCGGTGCACTGGGCAATCGTCAACGGCGAGCAGGAAACCGGTGTGACGATTATGCAAATGGCGCGGGGCCTAGACACGGGGGATGTTATCGAGCAGCGGGCCATCCCTATTACCAGAGAGGATACGTGCGGCAGTGTCACGGAAAAACTCTCGCTGCTTGGCGCAGAACTAATCTTGCGCGTGTTGGACTTGCCGGACGCAGGTGAATCAAAGCGCGTACCGCAGGCGCATGAGCTAAAATCCTTCGCCCGCACCGTGCGCAAACAAGATGGGCTGATTAACTGGGCGATGGAGTCTAAGCAGATTGATGCTTTGGTCCGCGGCATGCAGCCATGGCCGGGGGCATATACACAGTGGCGGCAAGAGACGCTCGGCGTACTGGCAACGCGTTGTTCGGTCAAAGGGCCGCGACTTCTGCCCGGGGAGGCGGTCTGCCGGGAAGGCAGCGTATGGGTAGGCTGTCAGGACGGCAGCATCGAACTACTAAAGGTGCTTCCCGCAGGCAAAAAAGCCATGTCGGCGTTAGACTTTTACCGCGGCTACCTCAGCCGTAACCCGGAGACTATATTTCACTAGGAGGGTTAGAGATGTTTATTGCCGGACCAGGTATGGGGCTGATTCTTGTGGCTATGGTGTTAGCGATGTTGGCGCAGCTAAAGATTAAGAGTGCCTATCAGAAGTATAGCGCCATGCGCTCGCGCGGAGGACGGACCGGGGCCCAGGTAGCGCGCGAGCTGTTGCGACAGGCAGGCTTAGACGACGTGGCTGTCGAAGCCGTGGGTGGGCAGCTATCTGACCACTACGACCCGCGCACACGCCGTGTGCGGCTCTCAGAGCACGTGTACAACGGCACTTCCATTGCGGCGCTCGGAGTTGCCGCACACGAGGCAAGTCACGCTGCGCAACATGCCGAGGGCTACGCGCCGTTGGCCATGCGCACGGCGCTGCTGCCTGTGGCCGGCATTGGCTCGAATCTGGCCTTCCCCTTGTTCTTCGCCGGGTTCCTGTTTAGCATGCCGGCGTTAATGGACCTGGGAATCATTTTCTTCTCGGCCGCAGTGCTCTTTCAGTTTATCACCTTGCCGGTGGAGTTTAACGCCAGCAGTCGGGCTGTGGAGCTGTTAGCCGCAGGCGGCTACGTGTCGCGCGAGGAAGAAGGCCCCGTGCGCGATATGTTGCGCGCCGCAGGCTACACTTATCTCGCCGCCACCGCAGTTTCGCTGGCTCACCTGCTGCGTTTGATGCTACTCCGTGGCCGCAGAGATTAGCGCTTCGCCTAGGCTCTTCGCACTCAAAGCACTTATCGCCGTCGACGAGAGCGGGGCCTACACAAATCTCAGTCTGGAGAGATTCTTAAGCCATTCCCTAAGCAGTGCCGACAAGGCACTGCTTGTTCAGCTGGTTTACGGAACGGTGAGCATGCAGTTAGCCATAGACTTTCAGCTGAACAGCCTGATGCGAAAACCTATTGACACGCTGCCGGCAGCCATCAGAAACATCCTTAGGCTAGGTGCCTATCAGATAATGTACCTCGCCAAAATACCACCGCATGCGGCTGTGAACGAAGCCGTAAAGCTGGCGCATCGCTTCGGTCATATCGGAACCGCGCGCTTGGTGAATGCCGTCTTGCGGCGCCTCGCACCTGCGGACGCGCTCATCTGGCCGGAAAAGTCCGAGGACTGTACGCATTATCTTTCCGTGCGCTATTCACATCCGCCGTTTCTCGTGGCACGGTGGGTGCGGCAGCTAGGGGCGGAGGAAACAGAAGGGTTGATGCGCGCAAATAACCTGCCGCCGCGCTTTAGCATCCGCGTAAATGCTACCCGCATCGGTGTGCATGAGCTCAGCGAGCGCCTGCTGGAGCGCGATTTTACGGTAGAAGCGGGGCAGTACGTGCCGGAAATCCTCTACCCCTCTCCTACGCCCTCGTTTGCGGACGAGCTGTTTACAGGAGGATATTACTCCGTGCAGGGCGAAGCGTCGGCGATGTGCGGGCACTTTTTGGCGCCCGCGCCGCGTGAGCGGGTGGTAGACTTGTGTGCCGCGCCGGGGGGCAAGACAACGCATCTTGCAGAGCTAATGGGTGATGAAGGGGAAATCTTTGCTTTTGACAGGAATGCCAAGCGTCTGCAACTGGTAGTTGAAAACGCGACACGGCTTGGACTCCGGTCTATCCGGACGATACACAGGGAGGCGCACGAAGCGCTTGCCGTTACCGGCGAGGTAGAGAAAGTGCTGTTAGACGCGCCGTGCTCGGGTCTTGGCGTGCTGCGGCATAAGCCGGACTTGCGCTATAGACATAGCGACGATACTATCAGGCAGCTTGCCGCCAACCAAAGCGAAATGCTCCGGTCTGCGGCGCAGTTAGTGGCCAGAGGCGGGACATTAGTGTATAGTGTCTGCACAACCGAGCCCGAGGAAACGACAGAGGTTGTAGGGAAGTTCTTGGCTCTGCACGGTGATTTTGCGGAAGTAAAGACGCTGCCGCGGCGACTTAAACTTAAGCGGGAGCCAAGGCGAGGGGATGGCCCCGGCTACCATTTTTGGCCACACCGCGACGGAATGGATGGATTCTATATTGCGGCCTTGCGGCGTGCAGGAATTTGACAGGAGGCGTAGAAATTTGGCTTTGGATTTCATTTCAATGGCCCCGGCCGAGAAGGCTGCCTGGCTCACAGCATTAGGAGAGCGTCAGTATCGTTTGCAGCAGATAGAGGAATGGGTGTTTAAGCAGGGCGTACTCGAATATGCACAGATGTCTAACCTGCCAAAGTCCCTGCGCGACTCGCTTTTAGCGCAAAGCGTCCCCGTGCTCGCAGCCAAAGTCGTCGCAGAGAAAGCAGATGGCGGTACGACCAAGCTTCTCATAGAGCTTTTTGACACACAGGTCGTCGAGGCAGTTATTATGCGCTACAGGCACGGTCTGACGCTGTGTGTATCCACGCAAGTTGGGTGCAAGATGGGGTGCTTATTCTGTGCCACGGCGAAAGGCGGCTTTGCGAGAAACCTGACGCGTTACGAGATGTTGTCGCAGCTGCTACTGGCTAACGCTCACCTTCGCGCCAAAGGGGAGCGCATCACCCACCTTGTCCTGATGGGGATGGGGGAACCGCTCGACAACTACGACGAAAGCCTTGCCTTTATCCGTATCGCCGTCAGCTCACTATGCTCCATAAGTGCCCGGCGCATCACGGTATCTACTTGTGGCTTGGTGCCGGCTATCGAGCGCTTGGCTGCCGAAGGGTTGCCGCTTACGCTCACCGTAAGCCTCAATGCCGCCACAGACGAACTTAGGCAATCGCTTATGCCGGTTGCTCAAACCTATCCCGTGAACGTCGTGCTGGCCGCGATGCACAGGTATGCAGAGGCGACAAAGCGCCGGGTGACAATCGAGTATGTCCTCATTAAGGGTGTTAACGACCAGGAACGTCACGCCCGGGACTTAGTTGCGAAAATTCGCGGCGGCAACTTTCACGTTAACCTCATCCCCTATAACGCGGTGCCAAACTCGGCTCTAGAGTCGCCCTTGCCCGCGTCCGTGCGGAGGTTTCAGGAAATATTGGTGCGTGAGGGCATTGTGGTCACCGTCCGTCGGGGCTTAGGGTCGCGGGTAGGAGGTGCCTGCGGGCAGTTGCGCGGAAAGCTACAAAAATAATTGGCGGGGTGGTAGCTTGTTTAGGGTAGTGTCGGAAACTAATCGCGGCAAAGTGCGGGCAGAAAACCAAGACTGCGTATTGAGCGAAGAGGTTACTCTAGCCGGGCGCGAGGCTGTTCTCTGCATTGTCGCCGACGGCATGGGAGGTCATTTGGCAGGCGATGTCGCCAGTCGTATGGCTGTGGAAGAGCTTGCGCTTCACCTGCGCACTAGGGGCGGCAGCTTAAGTCCGGCCGAGGCGCTAGAGCAGGGCTTTGCCCATGCCAATGCCGCAGTCTACGGAGCCGCCATGCGTCACGCAGAGTACGCGGGAATGGGCACCACCCTGACGGCCGCTTTAATGCTCCCTGAGTGTAGCTACATCTGTCACGTGGGAGATAGCCGCGCGTACAAGTTTGCGAACGGGACGCTGACGCGACTCACTCACGACCATTCCGTCGTGGAGGAGTTGATGCGCCATGGCGGTATCTCCGTCCGCGATGCGCGTTTTCATCCGCAGCGCCATGTCCTGACCCGTGCCTTGGGGGTTTCCGAGGAGCTAGTGACTGACTGTCAAGGCGTGTCCCTTGAAGCTTCGGATGTGTTGTTGTTGTGCTCCGACGGTTTGACCGTAGTGCTGGCGGATAAAGAAATCGAAGCCGTACTGCGCGATTCTGCCGACTGCGCCGTGGCTATTAGGCATCTAATGGACGCGGCACTCTCGCGCGGCGCCCCAGACAACGTGACTATTCTCTTGGCTACGAGCGAGGGCGGCGTATGAACATGACCGGCAAGGTTTTGGGGGGACGCTACGCAGTAGGAGAGCGGTTAGGCGGTGGCGGAACAGCTTTTGTGTACAAGGGGCGTGATGCCCTGCTGAACCGCACCGTGGCTATTAAAGTTCTCAACACGCAAATGACCGTCGACGGCGACTTTGTGACTAAGTTCCGCCGCGAAGCACAGGCTGCCGCCAGTCTTTCAAACCCCCACATCGTCGCCGTCTATGATGTAGGGCAAGACCAAGATGCTCACTTTATCGTTATGGAGTACGTCGAGGGTAAGACGCTCAAAGAACTAATTGTCGACAGTGGCACTCTAGATAGCGCTCTGGCAGTCGATATCGCCCTGCAAATAGCGGAAGCGCTGCGACATGCTCATCAGCACGGCGTTATCCATAGAGACATAAAACCGCTGAACATCTTGATGACGCGAGACGGTCAGGCCAAGGTGACAGACTTCGGCATTGCTCGCGCCATTACGTCCTCCACTCTGACGCAAACGGGTGCGCTGATGGGTTCTGTGCATTATTTGTCTCCAGAGCAAGCGCGGGGCGGTTATACCAATGAACGCTCAGACATTTATGCGCTTGGCGTCGTAATGTATGAGATGCTTACGGGAGACGTACCCTTTACCGGCGATAACGTCTTCTCTATCGGGTTAAAGCACTTACAGGAAACCCCTCGACCTCTAAGGGAAGTTTCTCCGCACATCGACCCTAGACTCGAAGCGGTGGTAATGAAGTGCCTGCGCAAAGAGCAAGACAATAGATACCAGACGGCGGAAGCATTGCTAGATGACCTTTTGGCCATAACGACAGGACGCCAGCGCGGGAGGGTAGAAGCGTCAAGTGAGTTCCCAGCGCGCGAGGAAGATTCGAGGAGGAACAGTGTGGGGAAGCAGGGCAAGCGCAAAGTCTCATGGCTGGCAGTCATTTCTGCCGTGATGGCGGTGACGATGCTCGCGACGGTTGCCGGATTGCTCTACACCTTCTGGCCTCGTCCCGAGGTGACCGTGCCTGAAATTGTAGGAAAGACGCTCGCAGAAGCGACGGCGTTGCTGCGCGAGGCAGGTCTAAATCACACGATAAAAGAGGCCGAGTCTAACCCAGATGTTCCACCTAACGTCGTGTTGCGTCAGAATCCTGTGGGCGGTCACACGGTACGTGTCGGTCGCACGGTTGAGATAGTACCTAGCCGCGGCCCGGAACTTGTAAAAGTGCCCAACATAATCGGCATGACGCTGTTAGCCGCGGAGATTGCCCTCACGCGCGACGGATTTGTGCTCGGGGAGAAGACAGAACGCACGCACGAGACGGTGCCGGTGGAACACATTATTGAGCAAAACCCGCGTCCCGGCACTTTGACGGAGCGGGGCGAGCGCATCGACATCTCCGTCAGCCTAGGGCCGCCTGTAGCCGAAGTGCCTACTCCGCAGCTCATAGGCCTGACGGAACAAGAGGTTGTGGCTCGCCTGCGGGAGGTTGGCCTTTCTGTAAGAACCCCTGTCACACGGGAATTTCACGCGGCCGTTCCGTATGGACGGGTCATCGCTCAGACCCCGGAGGCCGGGGAACGCATTCCCGTAGGTGGGGAAGTGTCCATAACTGTAAGCCGCGGTCGACAAGTGACTACTGTAGTCGTTATTCCTGCTGATAAGTTAGGGGAGCACACGCGCATTGAGGTGAGTGTCGAAGATATCGAAGGCATGCGTGTCGTATATGACCGCGTGCACAGGCGCCAGGACGGGGAAATACGCATTCCGGTATCCGGTATCGCGCCTTTTAGGCTTATCGTGCGGATTGACGGGCGCCTCGACCGCGATGAGATAGTCGGGCAGGGGGGCATATAGCGTTTGGTGGGACGGGTCATAAGACTCTTAGCCGGTTACTATTTCGTTCAGACAGAGTCTGCTTTGCTTAGGTGCCGTGCCCGCGGCAAGCTGCGCCTGGCAGAGGAGACGCCGGTTGTCGGTGATCTCGTGGAAGTGAGCGCACTTAACGAGAGCGAGGGCGTGGTCGGGCGCATCCTGCCGCGCCGTAACCTGTTGGAACGCCCCCTAGTCGCAAACGTATCGCAAGTAGTCGTAGTCGCGGCGATGACCTCGCCCGAGCCGAATCTCATCCTGGTAGACAGGGTTTTGGTAGCGGCAGAGGTGCTAGGGCTTAAAGGCGTAGTCTTCTTTAACAAGACGGATCTACACCAGCGCGAGGAACTCCGGGGTATCTACGAGAAGGCGGGTTACCGAGTGATTCTCGGGTCACTGACGTGTGCTCCTGCCCCAAGCGAGCTCTTAGATGTTCTACGCGGACAAACATCTGTCCTAGCCGGGCAGTCAGGCGTAGGCAAATCGAGCCTAGTGCGGCTCCTGTGTCCGGAGCTTGACCTAGCTGTAGGAGAAGTAAGCGCGAAGACGCGGCAAGGCAGGCACACTACGCGCCATGTCGAGCTGCACTACCTCGCGGAGTGCGAAGCTTTTGTAGCCGATACGCCGGGTTTTAGCCGCCTAGACTTACCCGAGGGGCTTACCACCTATAATCTGGCCGAGTACTTCCCGGAAATGCATGGCGCGCGCGAGCACTGCCGTTTCGGCGGTGATTGCAGGCACCGAGGTGAACCGGGCTGTGCCGTGCAGGAGAAGTTGTTGCCAAGCAAAGCGATGGCTCCGGAGAGATACAAGAGCTATTTGGCCCTCCTTGAAGAAGTCAGGCAACAGGAAAGGAGCCGATACAAGTGATAGTGCTGTCACCCTCACTCTTGGCGGCAGACCTGCTGTTTCTCTGCGAAGAGCTAGACAGCGTGGCCTCTCTAGGCTTAAGCCATGTACATGTAGATGTTATGGACGGAAACTTCGTGCCAAACATCTCCTACGGTGTAAACATGGCTCACGCTGTCAGGCGACATGGGAAGCTTAAGTTTGACTGCCACCTGATGGTCGCCGAACCGGAAAAACACGTAGAAGACTTTGCCGCAGCCGGCCCCGAACTCATCACCGTGCACTATGAGGCGACGTACCATCTGCACCGTCTCGTCTATCGCATCAAGGAACTAGGCATACAGGCAGGCGTCGCCTTAAACCCGGCTACGCCCGTAGACGTGTTAAAGTGCATTATGCCCGACCTGGACGCAGTGCTGCTGATGACGGTAAATCCCGGGTTTGGCGGGCAGAAATTTATCCCTAGCGTTCTGGAAAAAATAAGCGCAGTACGTGACTTTTCCTTGGCGCAGGGGAAAGATATTACTATCCAGGTCGACGGAGGCATAACGCTAGAAACCGGCAAGCTGTGCCTCGCACACGGCGCGACCCACCTAGTGGCAGGCGTTTCTTTCTTCGGGAGCCCCGACCGACGCGCTTTTGCAGAGAGTATGCTTGCTGCACACACCTAGCGCTCCCCGCATACACTGAGGCATGAGCAAAAGAGGAGGGTGTGACTTGCGCAGGACTCACTGCCACAACCCCTTGCGTCGTGTGGGCGGTGTTTTGGTTGCGTTAGCCGGGCTGCTGTTGATTTCCCGGATAATTCCGAGCTGGCTGTGGCTACTGGTGCTGGGGGGGCTGTGCGTGTGGGCTGGGTGGTACCTATATTATGAGAGCTAGGGGGAGGGCAATGAGAGTCCGCGTCTATAAGCCTCCCAAGTGGCTGGCGGGCATCCTAAAGCTGTTTTGGCGAAGCCGCCGCAAGCGGTAGTGACAAGCGATAGACCCTCCTACTGGTGATGAACCAAGAGGAGGGTCTTGCGTTGCCTGTTTTTATCATTTACACGGCGCGAGTGACTTTGTTAGACTTGAGGCATGTTGTACACACGTTGAGCCTAGTTGGCTTGCCTTCAGCAATAACACGCACTCGTTGGATGTTTGGGAAGCGAGTACGCTTGGTGCGTTTAGTCAACTGAGTTCCCTTGTAGTTTAGTTTGTTTCCGGAAGACTTACGTTTGTTGCAGACCTGACACGTATGCATGGTTGCCGCACCTCCTTTTCACGGGAGTAATTCTATCACATACTAAACTACACTGGCAAGGATGGCGGCGACAGGAATATTACAGACCAAGACGAATAAGAGATGACTGTACGCAGGAAAGAAGGAGGAAACATAGTGAGTCAGATTGTGCTGACAGAATATGGCAAGATAGTCATTACTGCAGAAGCTATTGCTACAGTAGCCGGCGTAGCTGCTTTAGAATGCTATGGCCTAGTAGGTATGTGCTCGCGCAGCCGCATTCGCGACGGCTTTATTGAGCTGTTGGGCAAGGAGAATTTATCTCGCGGCGTAGAAGTGCATATCAGCGGGAACCGCGTGGTTATTGACCTGTACATTATTGTCGGGTACGGCACCAAGATTTCCGAAGTTGCGACAAACATCATGGAGAAAGTAAGGTACGTAGTCGAAACGCTAGTCGACTTGACGGTAGAGCAAGTCAATGTCAATGTGCAAGGCGTGCGCGTAAACGAGAAGTACTAGGAGGATGAATGTTGTGACACCAAAGCAGATAGATGCAATCCTCCTGCGAAACATGTTCCTGCTTGGCGCGAAGAACCTAGAGGCCAACAAACAGGCAGTAGACGCTTTGAATGTCTTCCCAGTTCCTGATGGGGACACCGGCACAAACATGCACCTTACCTTGCAGGCGGTCGTACGTGCGCTTGACAAACCTAATCTTGATACTTGTGCCGCGGTAGCTCAAGTGGTGGCTTCCGGGTCGCTGATGGGAGCGCGCGGAAACTCGGGCGTCATCTTGTCGCAGCTGTTTCGCGGTTTCAGCCGTTCCTTGGAGCGAAAAACGGTACTTCAGGGAACAGACTTTGCGCTAGCGTTAATGGCAGGAGTAGAAACGGCGTACAAGGCCGTCGGTAGGCCCGTAGAAGGAACGATTCTCACCGTAGCGCGCGATGCCGCGCGCGCCGCTCAGGCAAAGGCGCGCACTGAGCAGGACATTGCCAAGGTAATGCAGGCGGTAATTGAGCAGGCCGAAAAGACGCTGGTGCGTACACCTGAAATGCTACCGGTACTAAAAAAGGCAGGCGTAGTCGACGCCGGTGGCCAAGGTTTAGTTTATATCTACCGCGGCTTCCTCCAGGCTCTGCTGGGGCAAGAACTCGAAGCCCCGGTGGCTATAGAAGCACCCAAGCTAACCCTTGTACCCGAGCAGGCCCATTTTGCACCCACGGAAATTGAGTTCCAGTATTGTACCGAGTTCCTGATTCTGCACCCGCGCGTCGAAGACCATATGCTGCGCCCTGGCCTCGAGGCCTACGGCGATTCGCTGCTGGTTGTCGGAGACGAGGGTGTTATCAAGGTGCATATCCATACTAATCATCCCGGGACAGTGATGGAGCTCGCACTTGAACACGGTGAGCTCAGCGGCATAAAAATCGAAAACATGAAGGAACAGCACGCACACACTGCCTGGGCAGAGGAAGGGCTGAAGGTCGCGCGTCCGGGCAGTGACAAATCCATCGGCGTGGTGGCCGTTGCGGCGGGCGATGGTTTGCGTGAGGTCTTCTTAAGTCTAGGCGCAGATGTCGTCGTGTCTGGCGGGCAAACCATGAATCCGAGCACTGAGGACCTAGCCGCTGCCGTCAACAGCCTCGCCTGCGAGCGAGCCGTCATCCTGCCAAACAACAAGAACGTAATCTTAGCGGCCTCGCAGGTCAAAGAAGTTACGAATAAAGAGGTGGCCGTGGTGGCGAGCCGCACCGTTCCGCAGGGTCTCGCCGCTATGCTTTCCTATGAGGCTGACGCAACCGAGCTTGAGCGCGTAGCGAGAGCCATGCATCGGCGCATGAGCGGAGTCAAAACAGGCCTCGTAACATATGCGGTAAAATCGTACAACGGGGATGTCGGAGAGATTGCCGAAGGCGACATCCTTGGCCTGAGCGACAAAGGCATTGACACGGTGGGCACGGATGTAAACGAGGTTGCGCTTGCGCTGCTAGCCAATATGGTTACGGATGACGACGGCGTGATTTC
Source organism: Selenomonadales bacterium (assembly GCA_018335585.1). Classification (NCBI taxonomy): domain Bacteria; kingdom Bacillati; phylum Bacillota; class Negativicutes; order Selenomonadales; species Selenomonadales bacterium. Next base: position 174,520 of record JAGXRZ010000020.1, on the reverse strand, counting down.
GCTTTTTGCGGGTGCCGAGACTGATGAAGCTTATGCCAAGTCTCTGGTTGAGAGCATTAAGGCGAAATTCCCCAATTGCGAACTTGAATTTTTTACCGGCGGACAGCCAGTTTACTACTATATTCTTTCCGTGGAGTAGATATCCAATTTGCGAGGAAGTTTTTCCTAAGTATAGAGAACAAGCTCCAGCACATACTAAGCTCAAGCAGGTCATGAATTTGCCTAGGTTACAAATTCATCTCACGAATTTGCCTGCTTAAATAAAGCTTAAGGAGGTGCAATCAACGTGGCGAGAGGCAGCGACACTACTAGCAATCAAATAGTCGTTCCGCAAGCCAAGAACGCGATGGAGCAGTTCAAGTATGAAGTGGCTTCTGAGCTTGGCATCCAGACTCCTAATGACGGCTATTGGGGAACCATGACCACCCGCGATACCGGGGCTATCGGTGGTCATATGGTACGCAAGATGATTGAAATGGCAGAGCGTTCTCTGGCAGGCCGTGGCGGCACCCTGCGTTAGTTGGATGTAACTTAAAGGCGGACCGTTCCGGTCCGCCTTTCGTATGCCCTGACTAGCGACAAGCAGGTTGCTCTAATGTACAATAGTGAGGAGCTCTTGGTAGGGGAATATTGGCTATCGTAGAGGTGAGGTCTATTCGAATCATTGCGGGCATGTACCGGGGGCGACGCATCGTAATGGAAGATAAGCTTGCTATTCGCCCCACATCTGACAAAGCGCGCGGCGCGGTCTTCTCTAGCTTAGGTGAGTTAGTGCCGGACGCTCGCTTTCTTGATGTGTTTGCAGGAACCGGGGCCATGGGGATTGAGGCGATATCGCGCGGCGCTAAGCTAGTTGTCGCCGTCGAGCAATCACCGCGCGCCGCTGCCCTTATCGCGAGAAATCGCGATAGTCTAGGCATTGCCAGAGAAACACTTTCGGTTTGTGTTGGCTCTTATGACAAAGTCCTGCCAAGGCTTTTCGGCCAGCAATTCGACATCATCTTTGCTGACCCCCCCTACGGAGACTTGCTTGGCGCGCAAGTCCTGGCACTAGTTGACGGTAATAGACTGCTTGCTCCAGGCGGCGTGCTGATCATCGAGCACTTCGCAAAGGAGTCGCTGCCGACCGACGCCGGAGGGCTTACGTTGCACAAGGAAAAAGACTATGGTCAGACCGTTATGTCCCATTATTTATGGGCGGGAGGAAATAGACGTGATTAGAGCTGTATACCCCGGCAGTTTCGACCCTGTAACAAACGGCCATCTAGACATCATTCTGCGCGCCGCTAAGATATTTGACCGCCTGAGTGTAGTCGTCATGAGTAACCAAAGTAAGAACACACTTTTCTCCGTCGAGGAGCGTATTGCACTCTTGCAGGAGGTTACACGGGACATCCCTAATGTGGTCATCACAGAGCATCCCGGTCTCTTAGTACACTTCATGCAGAGCGAGCGGGCGCAGATAATCATCAAGGGTTTGCGCGCGGTCTCGGACTTTGAGTATGAGTTTCAGATGGCGCTTATGAACCGTACACTCGACGACGGGGTGGAAACGCTTTTTATGATGACGAACAACCGCTATTCCTATCTGTCTTCTTCTTTGGTTAAGGAAGTAGCCCGCCTAGGTGGTTCCGTGGATGAACTGGTACAGCCGGTAGTTGCCGCCGGCCTGCGCGCTAAGTTTTTGGCCGCCACCCCCGTATCCTGAGTCTGCATAAGCCGACAACAATCGCCGACAAAACGAGCGCAATGCCGATGAAGGCTAGGGCTCGGACACCGGCAAAAGCCATGCGCTGTAGCGCGAAGCTTGGTGTTCCGGTAGGTACAGTCAAGAGCACCGGCAGAGTGGCGCCGAGCAATCCCCCACTTACGTTCCACAGAAGTACAGTATAGATAAACGCTAAGACAGCATGCACAAATCGTGCCACTACATATGGTCCGATGCGGATATCTGTATCGTGCAGAATGCTTGCGACTTGCCCGTGTACAGAGAGCCCGCTCCAAGCGATGATTGCGCCCGCTAGGGCTACACGCTGTAGCAGAGGTGCACCTGCACTCGCACAGAGCTCCGTCCCGATTGTTATTTCAAAGAAGCCGGAGACAACGCTTGGCGATAGCGCGCTCGATATACCTATCACTGCTAGCGGAAAAGCTATTGCTGCCGCCAGTAAATCAACTAAGCCTACGATGGTGGCCATGCGAATAATCACTGAAAACAAAATAATGAACCCGCCGATGTTTAGGAGACTGGTGACGGAGTTGCGCACGGCATCACCAAACAGCTGCCCGAGCGGCCGTCCATCTTGTCGGCGAGCGCGTGGGAGCGCGCGCAGGGCGCGTAGAAGCAGTGGGCCGGAAGGCATGTTGTCTACTGTCACCGTCGTTGAGCGTCGATAGAAGCGCATGATGAAGCCAACGGTGAGGCTAGACAAGTAATGAGCCAAAGCAAGCACAGAACCTAGTCTCGCGTCCGCAAACATACCTACGGCTACTGCGCCAAACATAAACAGCGGGTCTGCTGTGTTGGTGAACGACAAAAGGCGCTCGGCTTCTACTTGCGTACATGCGCGCTGGCGCCTAAGCTTAGCGGTGAGAATCGCGCCTATGGGGTACCCGGAAGCAAGCCCCATAGCCATGACAAACGAGCCCACCCCGGGCACATTAAACAGCGGCCGCATCAGCGGCTCAAGTAATACTCCCATCATGGAGACTACGCCTAGACCCATTAAAATTTCCGACAGAATAAAGAAAGGCAGCAAAGCAGGGAACACTATGTCCCACCACACTCTGAGCCCGCCGAGCGCCGAGGCAAAGGCCTCCTCGGGGTAAAGCATGGTGGTAACGGTAAGGGCAATGGCCACCGACGCGGCAAGGTAAGGTCGGCCGCGCGACCAAAGCCCGCGTTTACGCAACTAGCATCCCACCTTTCGCTGTAAAGTATATGTGGCGTGTGGGATACCTAGACTCCGTTCGCCCTCTCAGCTAGCGACAAGTGACGAACTTCACGCTATAATGATATCGGTCTTTACATCAAAGGGAGGTTGCGTTAAGTGAAAATACTCGTTATCAACTGCGGTAGCTCTTCGCTCAAGTATCAGGTCTTTGACATGTCGGACGAATCCGTATTAGCGAAAGGCCTAGTGGAGAAGATTGGCCTGCCGGGGAGCTTCCTTAAGCATCGTCGCGGTGAGGGGGAAAGCATAGTTGTGGAGCGCGACATGCACAACCACGAGGTCGCGATTGGCCTTGTGATTGACACACTGCTTGACCCACAACACGGGGTCGTCAAGAGCATGGATGAAATCGAGGCTGTCGGGCATCGCGTAGTACATGCGGGCGAAAAGTATGCCGGTTCGGTCCTGATTGATGAGGACGTGATGCAGGCTCTCCGTCAGTGCATTGAGCTTGCCCCCTTACACAATCCGCCTAACATAATGGGGATTGAGGTATGCGCAAAGCTGATGCCAAGAGTCCAGAATGTAGCAGTTTTTGATACGGCTTTTCACCAGACGATGCCACAGACTGCGTATCTCTACGGTCTGCCACTTGAGCTTTACAGAAAGTATGGCCTCAGGCGCTATGGCTTTCACGGCACCTCGCACCGCTATGTTTCCGAGCGCGCAACTGTGATGCTTGGCAAGCCGATCGAAGAAGCGAAGGTCATCACCTGTCACCTTGGCAACGGTGCATCTGTAGCGGCTATCGACGGCGGAAAATCTATCGATACCAGTATGGGCTTCACGCCGTTAGAAGGACTTATTATGGGCACCCGCTCGGGAGACCTCGACCCTGCTGTCGTCCCCTTCCTCATGGAAAAAGAGAAAATGAACAGCGAACAAGTCAGCAACTTCTTGAACAAGAAGTGCGGCGTTATGGGCATTTCGGAAGTCAGCAGCGATTTTCGCGTGATCGAAGATGCTGCCGCCAAGGGAAATGAACAGGCCCAGTTAGCACTTGACATGTACTACTATCGCGTGCGCAAGTACGTCGGCGCATACGCCGCAGCGCTTGGGAGCGTAGACGCCATTGTGTTTACGGCAGGTCTTGGTGAGAACTCACCTGAAGTCAGGGAGCACGTGTGTAAGTTCCTTGGGTTTATGGGCGTGGAGCTTGACCTTGCGAAGAACAAAGTTCGCGGCAAAGAAGTAGACTTAAGCACGCCAGGTGCGAAAGTAAAGGTGCTGCTAATCCCGACCAACGAAGAGCTGATTATTGCCCGCGACACGAAGGAGCTCGTTCTCTCTCACTAAGAATTGACGCTACTACACACACTGTGTATAATCTATGAGGTGTTGGACATGAAGGTTATGGTTGCCGAGCTCTGTGAGGCGGCTTCACCGCGCGAGTTTGAGGTTGCCTTATCCATGGCCCCTTTAGAACTGCAGGGGACCGACTTTGTGCCGCTTTCTCCTCCGCAGGTAAGTTTGCATTTGCAGAGAGAAGGAAGCAAAGTCGAAGTGGAGGCGGCTCTCTGTGTGCGGCTGCAGTCACCTTGCGCGCGTTGTCTGACAGACGCGATAACAGACCTCTCCGTAACGGTGACGGACGAGTGGCCGTTGTGCGGGTCTAATGATGAGACGGCAGACTTCCTCGCCTCTTCTTTCCTAGAGGACGCAGGTCGTATAGTTAATTTAGCAGAATACGGGTCGGCCCTATTGATGGAGCACTTGCCTGTGCGAGTGCTGTGCGCGAGCAACTGCCTTGGCCTTTGTCCTACTTGCGGAGTAAACCGCAACGAAGCCGAATGCGCTTGCGATCACCGCGAAGTCGACCCACGTCTAGCGGTCTTAGGACGTCTGCTGCATGATAAAGGAGGTGTTAGAGATGGCACTACCGAAAAGAAAGACATCTAAAGCTCGTCGCGACAAACGTCGGGCCAATTGGAAATTAACCTCTCCCGGCTTAGTATCTTGCCCACAGTGTCATGAGGCCAAGCTCCCTCATCGCATTTGTACTGCATGCGGATACTACAAGAACAAGGCTGTAGTCGCTCAGGCGGCAAAGTAAAGCAGACAAACAAAGGCGATAAAGTCGCCTTTTTTGTTTTGTATACAGAGTGTGCACAAAAATGTGTTGAGCGATATTTTGTGATGCAGTATACTAAAATAACGTAAGAGGCGAGGTGTTTTATTTGCGTATAGCAGTCGACGCGCTTGGCGGCGACCACGCTCCCCACGCGATTGTCGCTGCGGCAATAGATGCGGCGCGGGAGCGGGATTTTACCGTGGTGTTGGTGGGCCCGGAGGCTACTCTTAAGCCGCAGATTGTAGAGAGAGGGTTAGCGCACCGCATCGAAGTCGCGGACGCTACCGAGGTGATCACCGACCTTGACAGCCCTAGCCTGGCTGTAAGGCGTAAGAAGCAGTCCTCGCTGGTAGTAGCGTCGGACTTGCTGCGCAGAGGACAAGTTGATGCGGTAGTCACCGCAGGGAACACCGGCGCTTTTATGGCGGCAGGCCTTCTTCTGGTAGGCAGGCTGCCGGGCATTGACCGGCCGGCGTTAGCGCCGCTTATACCCACGCGCAATGGGCGCGGCGTAGTGCTCCTAGACGCCGGGGCGAACATGGACGCAAAGCCGGAACATCTGCTGCAGTACGGTATCATGGGTGCGCTATACGCGTCCAAAGTGTTGCGTCGCGAGAACGCACAGGTCGCTCTGCTTAACGTCGGCTTAGAAGAAGGTAAGGGAAATCAGGTTACCAAAGAAGCTTTTCCCTTGCTACGGCACGCCGGCATAAACTTTGTGGGGAACATTGAGGCGAGAGAACTCCTTGCGGGGCAGGTAGACGTAGTTGTGTGCGACGGCTTTACCGGCAATGTCCTGCTTAAGGCGCTCGAGGGAACGGCGGCGACTTTTGCCGCCATGCTCAAGGACTACTGTATGCGCGATTGGCGGAGCAAGCTTGGAGCCTTGCTGCTTAAGCCAAGCCTGCGAGGCTTTAAGAAGCAGTTCGATTACTCCGAATACGGCGGAGCACCGTTACTGGGCATCAATGGCGTTTTAGTTAAGTGCCATGGCTCTTCACAAGAGACGGCAATTAAGAACGGGTTGCTGCAGGCGGCGCGGTTTGTGGAGCAGGGAGTTGTTAAGAACATCGCGGCCGCTGTTGCCGACATAACACCAAAAGTGAAAGGATGATGATTATGCCAGTAAAGAAGGTTGCCATCGTTACTGACAGCACTGCCGACATCCCAGCTCTGGTGCAAAAACAGCTAGACATCCACGTTGTCCCACTAAATGTCGTCTTCGGCGAGACAAACTACCTCGACGGAGTAGACATCACTAGCCAAAGCTTCTTTGAAATGCTCCCTAAGAGCCAGTTTCACCCCCGTACGTCGCAGCCCTCGCCGGGGGACTTTACGGCGGTCTACGAGCGGTTGCTAAAAGACTACGACGAAGTTCTCTCCCTACACATATCTGCGGGAGTGTCGGGTACATACCAGTCGGCGGTGATGGCGCGCGACATAGTATCTACTACAAGCGTTGCCGTGCTAGACACGAGGAGTGCCTCACTCGGTCTCGGTCTGGCTGTAGTCGCTGCGGCCGAAGCGCGCAACGCCGGCCAAGATTTGCCTGAAATATTGGCAGCCGCAAAGCGCATTTGTGAGCGACAGACGCTCCTCATTTCGGTCGATACACTCGAGTACCTGCGGCGTAACGGCCGCATTGGCAAGGCTAGCGCACTCCTGGGCACCTTGCTTAATGTTCACCCAGTGCTGCGATTTGCAGATGGGGCAGTCGCGCCGCACGCTAAAATCAGGGGGAAGATGAGTAAAGTATTACAGAGCATGGTCGATGCGGCCGGGGAGTTTGTCCCGCACGGCCGCGCAGTGCAAGCGGCGATTATGCATGGCAATTGCCCGGAACGCGCGGAGGAACTGAAAGCTCTGCTTGAGAAAGCGTACCGCGTAGATAGCCTACTGGTAAACGTGATAGGACCAGTCATTGGGGTGCACGCCGGACCGGGTGCTGTCGGTCTCGTCGTAGTGCCCAAGTAGGGAGGACTTATGGAGGACATTTTCGCGCGCGTGCGCGCGGTTACAGCCCGAATCTTGCGCTTAGACCCAAGCAAAGTCGAACTGAGCTCGCGCTTTCGGGCTGACCTCGGTGCCGACTCCATAAATCTCATCGAGATTGCCATGGGACTAGAGCAGGAGCTAGACATTACGCTTGACGACGATGAGGTAGCGCAAATCGTAACCGTGAGCGACGCTGTACGGTACATTGAGAGACATATTTGAGGTGAAGCACAACTAGTGGGCAGCATGCGGTCGCTAGCTAAACGGCTCGGTTTTTCGGAAGAGAGTGAGCAGCTTGTGAGGCAGGCTCTGACTCACGTTTCGTATGCCAACGAGAACCCCGGGAGCATCGACAACGAACGTTTGGAGTTCTTAGGTGACTCCGTGCTGTCTTTGGTCTGCAGCACGCATCTGTACAAAAAGTTTCCGGCGTTGCCTGAGGGGCAGCTAAGCAAGTTGCGCGCGAGCCTCGTCTGTGAGGCCGCGCTCGCTTCTATCGCCCGCTCGTTTGACCTGCAGAGCGTTGTCTTCCTGGGACGGAGCGCCCAAGCTAGCAACGGCAGAGCCAAGCCGAGGATTCTCGCCGGTTGTGTCGAAGCGCTCCTAGGTGCGGCCTTCCTTTCTGGCGGGCTGTTCCGTGCGGAGGAGTTGTTTCAGCTGTTCTACGCCGACATGCTGGATAATACCAGCGACCCTGTAGCTTTTATGGACGCCAAGACTACTCTGCAGGAGTATGCGCCCGAGGCGGTGAGCTACACGCTACTCGGTTACAGCGGACCTGACCACGACCGCACTTTCCGCGTGAGTGTATCTGTGGCGGGGCGCGCCGTCGGTCTTGGGGAAGGAAAGAGCAAGAAACAGGCCGAACAAGCGGCGGCGGCAGAAGCACTGCGAAATCTTCGCGTCTAGCTAAGCAAGACTGCCGCCTAAAAAGCATATAGATAACTGTGGCTAACCCAAGGGTGCTTTAAGCGCAGTAGAGGGGGAGATGCAGTTGGATGTATTGAAAGTTTCGGCCAACTCAAGTCCAAAATCCGTCGCCGGTGCGTTGGCGGCTGTGCTCAGGGAACGGGGCACTGCGGAACTGCAAGCGGTGGGAGCAGGAGCAGTCAACCAGGCGGTGAAAGCTATCGCCATCTGCAGAGGATTTGTCGCAGCGAACGGCCTTAATCTGGTGACCACGCCCGCTTTTGCCGACATCTATATCGAAGGGGAGGAGCGCACAGCTATTCGCTTCATCGTAGAGCCGAAATAGACTCTGGTGTAGACACACACCTGCTGCGCGGCAGCAGGTGTTTTGTCGCGTGTGGTTTCCTGTAGATTTTGCTACAATGAATGGGTGAGGGGGCGACGCTATGAGGATGAAACGCATCGAGATCAGCGGGTTTAAGTCTTTTGCCGATAGAACTGAGTTTGAGCTAGGCGAAGGACTCACCGCTGTTGTCGGGCCTAATGGGAGCGGCAAAAGTAATCTGGCCGAGGCCGTAAAATGGGTGCTCGGCGAGCAGTCTGCCAAGCTCTTGCGCGGCACGCGCATGGATGACGTCATCTTTTGTGGGACAGCCAAGCGCAAAGGCGTCGGACTGGCCGAAGTGACGCTTATCTTCGACAACAGCAGTAGGCGGTTGCCGCTAGACATCAGCGAAGTGGCTATCACCCGCCGCGTGTATCGTTCCGGTGAGGCCGAGTATTTCATTAATCGCAAGCTCTGTAGGCTGCGGGACATCGCTGAGATGTTTCTTGACACCGGCATCGGCAAGGAGTCCTATTCCTTTGTCGGTCAGGGCCGCATTGAAGAAATACTTAGCGCCGACCCGCGCAACCGCCGCGTAATATTCGAAGAAGCCACGGGCATTTCCCGGTATAAGCTGCGCAAGAAAGAAACAGAGGCGCGCTTAAGTGACACAGCTTCCAACTTGCGCCGCATTCAAGATATTGCATGGGAGCTAGAATCGCAGCTCGAACCGCTCGTAGGGGAAGCAAAGCGCGCTAAGCACTACCTTGACCTGACGCAGGAGCGCGACACATACGAAAGAGAACTATTGTTGTACGAAGTAGCCCTAGCCGAGCGGCAGCGACAAATGCTGCAAGGGCAACGAGAGCGCGTATGCGACGAGGTCACCCACCTTGAGTCGCGCCTGAATTTGCACGAAGCAGAACAAGCCGGTAGCTCACTAGCCGCGAGTGTCGATTTGGCAGCGCTACGAGACGCTGAGCGCGATCTTCTGCAGCACACCCTGCTACGCGAGCAGCGCAGTGAGCGGTTAGCAGACACGACGGCAGAGCACGCGCGCGCACTTTCTCGCTTACAGCAAGTCACGTCGCTGCAAGAACGACTTCGGCGCGAAGAGGACAAACTCGCACAAGACCTGTCGCAGGCGGAAGACGAGCTCCGTGGCTATGCACAAAGCCTAAGTGAAAAAACTGCCGCCAAGCAGGATTTGCCTGATGCTGCAGAGCAAAGAGCTAGCGGTGAGAGAGGGCAGGCAACCGACCTAAACAGAGTAGAGGAGCGCATCCATGAGGTGCGCGGGGCAATAGCCGAGCGCGAAAAGCAAGCGCAGGTCTTGGCGGAATCGCTCTCTGGCAAGTCAGAACAGCACGCCGCTCTGCTTGGCAAGTTAGAACGCCTGAGTCTAGAGCAGCAAAAGCGGGAGCAGGAGCGTCAAACCCTTACGCTAGCACTCGCACAGGCTAAGGACAGACACACGGACGCCCTAGCGCAGGCCAGGAAGCTTGAGGGCCAAGCGACCGCCCTCGAGCGAGAGCGCATGCGCGTGGAAGCCGAAGGCCAAGGCGCACACGCTCGCCTGCGCGCCCTCGAGGCTAGTGAGCGGCAGCAGGATGGGCTAAGCCGCGGAGCGCGCTACGTGTTAGGCATGAACATGAACGGAGTTATGGGCGCACTTGGCAAGCTCATCAGTACGGAGGAGCGGTATGAAGTCGCTATCGAGGTCGCGCTAGGCGCACAGGTAGGCGACATCGTCACGGATACCGAGGCTACAGCCAAGCGAGCCATTGCTGTGCTCAAAGACAAAGGACAAGGCCGCGCCACCTTTTATCCACTTGACACCTTACGGCCGCGGGACGCGCGGGAGTTGCCGGCGCGGGCGGCCGCTGTGTCTGGGTGCATTGGCCGCGCGGTAGAACTAGTGAAATGCCCTGCCGCGCTTTCGCCTGTGGTCAGACACACGCTAGGTAACGTCCTAGTCTGCGATACCCTCGAATGTGCATCCCAAGTAGCCGGACTCACCGGCTACACGTGGCGCATCGTGACGCTTGACGGCGATGTTGTTATGCCGGGAGGCTCGATAACCGGTGGCAGTCGCCCCGAACGTCAGGCCTGGCTATTGTCGCGTCGCCGTGAGCTAGAGAGTGCCGCGAACATCTGGGAAGAGAATCGCTCGCGGGGTCAAGCTATCGCCACGGAGCTGGCGGAAGTGCGTAGGCAAGCAGAGCAAGTAGCGGCAAGTGTACGCAAACTATTAGACGAAGTTCTACGCCTAGAAAGCGAAGAGCGGCAGCTCCAGCAGGCAAGTGCGCGGCTCGCGGAGGAGCAGTGGTTTCTAGCGGATGCGGCCCGAGTGTGTAGCGAAGACGTGTCGCACCACAAGGACGAATGCCAACGCGTGGCTGCCGAATCAGAAAACCTGCGTGTGGAACTTGTGGAGTTGGCTGCGGCAAGGGAGGAAGCGCTCCGCATTGAGGCAGAGCTCTCCGAGATGCACGCCAAAACATCTCTGCGGCGCCTCGAGTTAGCGGTTGAAATTGCCCGCCTGGAATCACAGGTAGCGTTAGCCGCGCTACAGGTCGCGGAGCGTAAGGAGAGCCTAGAGTCGGCGTGTGAGCGCCAAAAAGAAGCAGAGCGAGAAGTAGCAGAAGTCGCACTCACAGAGAAGAACCTAACAGAACGCATGCAGGCGCTTCGGGCTGAGATTAGCGACCTGCTGAGTCGGGTAGAGGCGCTAACGGCGCAAGTAGAAGACGGACGCGCGCGACAGGCCCAGCATACAGCGCTACAGGCGAACTTGCAGTCCACTCTGGTTCGGCTGCAAAACGAGCTTAACAGCGCCCGCCAGAAGGTGCACAACATCGAACTGCGCTTAGAGAGGGTTGCCGCCGAGGAGGATTTCCTTAAGGCTAAGCTCAAGCAAAAGTACCCTTGTGCGGAAGGTCTAAGCAGCACGCTCTCAAGCCGGAGCGAGGCGGAAACGCGAATCGCCGAGCTAGACAAGGCACTAGCAGAGCTTGGACCGGTGCGCGTTGCGGCGATTGCGGAGAGTGAGCGGCTCGGTGAGCGCATTAGTTTCCTCGCGCGCGAGCAAGATGATTGTCGTCAGGCAGAACAGCATCTGCGGGGGGTTATGGCCGAGTTAGACCAGGTGATGGGCGAGAGATTCTTGGCCGGGTTTAGCTCGATTCAAAAGGCGTTCAGCGACGTTGCGGCGCGGCTCTTCGGCGGTGCCACAGCCAGGATATACCTTAGCGAACCCGGGCGCCCGCTTGAATCGGGCATCGAAGTCGACGTTCAACCACCTGGCAAGCGCCTCCAAAGCATTACCCTGCTATCCGGCGGCGAGCGCGCGCTCGTAGCGCTGTCCTTGCTCTGTGCGGTGCTTAAGGTTAAGCCCACGCCGTTTTGCGTGCTAGACGAAATTGACGCGCCGCTTGACGAGGCCAATGTGGAGAGGCTAATTGCCGTGCTGCGCGAGCTGTGCGCGAATACGCAGTTTCTCATGATTACCCATACCCGCGGCACGATGATGGCCGCAGATATGCTGTACGGTGTTACAATGCGAGAAGAGGGCGTGTCAAAAGTCCTTGCCGTTAAAGTATCGGAGATAGCAGGAGCATAGGAGTGGAACGCATGGGCTTTATGCAGAAGTTAGCAGATAGTCTTACCAAGACGCGTGAAAAGTTTGTCGCTAAACTTGACACGCTGATAACAGGGCGAGCGATTGACGAGTCTCTCTACGAGGAGTTAGAGGAACTGCTGATACTACACGACGTAGGCGTAGCGGCGAGTGCTAGGCTCGTCGCAGAACTCCGCAAGTTAGCTAACCAGAGAAAAGTAAAGGAAGGCCACTTAATACGCCCGCTGCTACAAGAGATTATCTCGGAGCGATTTGGCAAGCGCCGCGAGGTTCTTCTGCAATCGGGAAAACTCAATGTCTTTCTCGTAGTGGGTGTCAACGGTGTTGGCAAGACGACGAGCATCGGGAAACTAGCGCAATCTTACCGCGAGCAGGGACTAAAAGTTATGCTAGCGGCCGGCGATACTTTCCGCGCCGCAGCCGCACACCAGCTCGAGATTTGGGGTGAACGCGCCGGCGTACAGGTCGTTGCCCATGCCGCAGGCGGAGACCCTGCCGCCGTGGTCTATGACGCCTTACACTCCGCGCGCGCTAAGGGCATCGACCTTTTGCTTGTAGACACCGCCGGCCGCTTGCATAACAAAACCAACCTAATGCAGGAACTCGGCAAAGTGCGCCGCATTATTGAGCGTGAAGCGCCGGGGGCGCTGCAAGAAATTTTGCTCGTCGTCGATGCCACTACCGGCCAAAACGCCCTCACGCAAGTGCGGGAGTTTGCGGAGATTGTGCCCCTTACGGGCATTATCTTAACTAAGCTTGACGGCACGGCTAAAGGCGGCATTGTCTTAGCCATACAAGAGGAGCAGAAGGTTCCGATAAAGCTTATCGGGGTAGGGGAAAGAGCGCAGGACTTGCGTCCCTTCGATCCACAGGAATTTGCGGCGGCGCTCCTTTCCTAGCTACGCGGTGTAGCGACGGCGGCTGTCAAGTAAAACTGCTTGACAGCCGCCTGTGCCTTTGCTATGCTAACGAGGTCTAATAGGGGGTGTACGGCATGACGCAGAGTGAAGGACCTGTGGTGCCGGAGTTTGTGCAGATGGGGCTGCTCCTAGACTTTTACGGGGGCTTACTTACAGAGCGTCAACTGCTTGCCTGCCGCCTCTACTTTGCCGAGAACCTCTCCTTAGGAGAGATAGCGTCGGAGCTAAATATCAGCCGCCAAGCTGTGCACGACACCGTGCGGCGTGCAGAGCAGGCATTAACAAACTATGAAGAAAAACTTGGGCTATTGGCACGTTTTACAGAGCAACAAAACGAACTGAGACATTTGCGGGACCTGTGCCTGCAAGGGATGACTCCCGAGGTCTTGGCGCTCCTAGAGAAACTCATCACGTAGGAGGTTTGGCATGTTCAAGATTCTTGGCGAACGATTGCAGGCAACCTTCAAGAAATTGCGCGGCAAGGGTAAGCTTACCGAACAAGACGTTACCGAAACACTGCGTGAAGTGCGTATGGCTCTGCTAGAGGCAGACGTCAACCTTAAGGTAGTACGCGACTTTGTCGCCGCGGTAAAAGAACGCGCTATCGGCCAAGAAGTATTCGAGAGCCTTACTCCCGGACAACACGTTATCAAGATTGTGCACGAGGAGTTAATCAAGTTGCTTGGCGGCAGTGCGAGCCGTATCAATCTTTCGGCTAATCCGCCTTCCGTACTGATGTTAGTTGGGCTACAAGGTTCGGGCAAGACCACGCAAGCCGGGAAACTCGCGCGTCTCTTGCGTAAGAGCGGACGGCACCCTTTACTTGTAGCGTGCGACATATACCGACCCGCAGCCATAGACCAATTAGAGACGCTCGGGCGCCAACTCGACATTCCCGTCTTCTCCATGCGCGAGAGCAAGAATGCGGTGGAAATTGCGCGTCTGGCCAAGGAAAACGCCATGCGCCAAGGGCGCGACTTAGTCATCATAGATACAGCCGGGCGCCTACACATAGACGAGCGGCTAATGCAGGAGCTAAAAGACATCTATACGGCAGTGCAGCCCCACGAGGTCTTGCTCGTGGTTGACGGTATGACCGGGCAGGATGCCGTGACGGTGGCGGAGTCCTTTGACAAAGCGCTGTCCATTGACGGCATCATTATGACCAAGCTAGACGGCGATGCGCGCGGCGGAGCTGCGCTCTCCATCAAGGCTGTTACCGGCAAACCCATAAAGTACATCGGCGTGGGGGAGAAGCTTGACGCTCTCGAAGTTTTTCACCCCGAACGCATGGCCTCCCGCATTCTGGGCATGGGTGATGTGCTGTCGCTGATTGAGAAGGCAGAAGAAGTGTTTGACGTCAAGCGGGCGGCAGAGCTAGAGCGCAAGTTGCGCTCGCAGACGTTCACCTTGGAGGACTTTCTCGGACAATTACAGCAAATGCGCAATATAGGGCCGTTAGACCAGCTGCTTGGGATGATTCCCGGCCTAGCGCAGGCGCAGCAGCTTAAGGGGCTTCAGCTTGATGAGCGCGAGCTCAAACGCGTCGAGGCGATGATTTTCTCCATGACTACCAAGGAGCGCCAACGCCCCGAGATTATCGACGGCAGCAGACGCAAGCGCATCGCACTAGGCAGTGGGACATCGGTGCAGGATGTCAACCGCCTGCTAAAGCAGTTTGAGCAGTCACGCAAAATGATGAAGGCGATGACCGACATGGGAAAGCGTGGCGGCAAGAAATCCAAGTTCCCCTTAGTTTAGGGATAGATTTGGGGAAGACTTGAAAGGGGGTGAAACTGATGGCAACAAAAATCCGACTCAAGCGCATGGGCGCAAAGAAGGCTGCCTTTTACCGATTGGTTGTCGCGGATTCTCGCTCACCGCGGGATGGGCGCAATATCGAGGAGGTCGGTTACTACAATCCGGTAGCGAATCCCGCCGTAATCGAGATAGACCGCGAAAGAATTAACTACTGGCTGAAGGCAGGCGTCCAAATGTCGGACACGGTGCGAGGACTCTTAACCCGCGCGGGTGTCCTCGAGAAAGCCTAAGGAGGTGTCCCTCATGCGTGAGTTAGTGTTGTTTATCACCAAGTCGCTCGTCGCAGAGCCCGACAAGGTCCACGTGACAGAAGTGCAGGGGGAAGACGGACTCATTCTCAAGGTTTCGGTGGCTAGTGAAGACATCGGCAAAGTGATCGGCAAACAAGGACGAATCGCCAAAGCTATCCGCACGGTAGTAAAGGCGGCCTCCCCGGTTGACCAGCGCATTTTCGTGGAAATAAACTCCTAAAGTTTTTATCTAGAGGGAATTCCATGCAGAGCAGCGAACTGGTGAGTGTGGGTCAAGTAGTCGGTGCGGTCGGCCTAGCGGGGGAGATTAAGGTCAAGCCCTTGTCCGACCATCCACGGCGGTTTGCCGAGATGCCCGGACAACGCATGTTGTGGCGCCGTCAGGATGAGTTTCGCCGGCTGACTGTGCGTTTTGCGCATGAACAAGGGCGATACTACATTTTGGCGTTCGAGGGCTGTGACAGCCGCGCCGAGGCCGAACAATTGGTGGGCGGGCAATTGGTGGTTGCGCAAGCCGACGTGCTGCCGTTGCCGACGGATACCTACTACTGCTTTCAAATTGTCGGGCTCGAAGTCTTCGACGAACACGGAGCAAGACTTGGCGTGGTGCGCGAGGTCCTTTCCTTAAAGAGCAACGATGTCTATGTCATCGCAGGTGCAAGCGGCGAGATACTGCTGCCGGCCATCCGCAGTGCGATTAAAGAAATCGACCTAGCGCAGCAACGCATGACGGTGACACTGCCTGTGGGGCTGGAGGAAGAGGCGTGAGAGTAGATGTGCTCACCTTGTTCCCGGAAATGTTTGCTGCCGTGACCGACATGAGTATTCTCAAGCGTGCGCAGAGCCAAGGGCTGTTAGACGTGCGGCTCACAGACATCAGGGCCTTTGCCTTGGACAAACACCGCGTAGTCGACGACTATCCCTTTGGCGGCGGGGCGGGAATGGTTCTAAAGCCCGAGCCTGTGATTGCGGCCGTAGAAGCGGTGGTGGAGCAGGCCAGGGCGGCAGGTCACTTGGAGAGCAGAGTTATACTTTTGAGCCCGCAAGGTCAAGTGCTAACGCAAGCGCGGGCAACCGAGCTGTCGAAGCGGGAGCACCTTGTGCTCATCTGCGGCCACTACGAAGGTATCGACCACCGCGTAACGCAACTAGCCGTGCATGAAGAGATATCTGTCGGCGACTATGTGCTTACAGGTGGCGAACTGCCGGCGATGCTCCTTATCGACTGTGTGGCTCGGCTCTTGCCGGGTGTACTAGGGAGTCCTGAGTCGACGGCGGAGGAATCCTTCGCCTCTGAGTCGGTGCTCGAGTACCCGCACTATACGCGACCGCGGGAGTTTCGCGGCGTGTCAGTACCGGAAGTGTTGCTCTCGGGAAACCATAAAGAGATTAGCAGGTGGCGCCGCGGCCACGCCTTACGTAGAACGCTAGAGAAGCGGCCCGAACTCCTGCAACGTGAGCTCAGCAAGTACGACCGCGAGTGCCTAGCCATAGCCAATGGCGATTCACCGGATTTTTATAGCCTAAGAAAGGAGGGTTTCTAACGTGGAAGTGATTAAGAGTATTGAGATGATGCAGCTGCGAACAGATGTCCCTGACTTTAAGCCTGGGGACACCGTGCGCGTGCACGTTAAAGTTGTAGAAGGTAATCGCGAACGTATCCAGGTGTTTGAGGGTACGGTCATTGCTCGCCACGGCGGCAGCATACGCGAGACCTTTACCGTGCGGCGTATATCCTACGGCATTGGGGTAGAGCGCATTTTCCCCGTACATTCTCCCCGCATTGAGCGCATCGAAGTAATGCGGCGCGGGCGTGTGCGTAGGGCTAAGCTGTACTACCTGCGCAGCCTCACCGGAAAAGCCGCCCGCATTCGGGACATTCGCGGCTAAAAAAGGAAAGAGTTATTATGCCTAAGTCATGGCGTACGGAAGTCCTAGAGTGGGGCAAGGCCTTTGCTCTAGCCATTATCTTGGCGCTTATCATTCGCGTCTTCCTTATTGAAGTGTATATCGTGGATGGAGTGTCCATGCAGCCCTCGCTGCAGCACGGCGAACGGGTCTTGGTGAACAAGCTCGTTTACCGCTTTGGCGAGCCAAGTCCGTCTGACGTAGTTGTGTTTCGCTACCCACGCGACCGCGACCGCGATTTTATCAAGCGGGTTATCGCCGGGGCGGGGCAGACAGTCGAGACTCGCGACAACCACGTCTATGTGGATGGGGTTAGACTGACGGAGCAGTATCTCGGTATCCCCACGCACGGGACCTTTGGCCCCGTCGTGGTCCCCGAGGGCACGGTATTCGTTATGGGAGACAACCGCAATTTCAGCCTCGATTCGCGCGACCCGGCAGTTGGGTTTATCCCTTTAGCCGAGATTAAAGGCAAGGCCATGCTTATTTTCTGGCCGTTGCCGGCGCTACGCCTCGTGCCGAACTAAAGCCATGAGTATTCAGTGGTTTCCGGGCCACATGGCCAAAGCAAAGCAGCTCTTGTCTGAATGTATCCCGCTCGTGGATGTGGTCATTGAGCTTAGAGATGCACGCATTCCGATATCTAGTGCTAACCCGCTGCTTGCGCATATGCTTGGCGACAAGCCGCGGGTTATTGCGCTAACTAAGCCCGACCTGGCCGATGAATTGGCCACGGCGGCTTTCGCGGCTCATTTCGCGCGCGAGGGGATTCCTTGTGTGGCCGTAAACGCGCGTGCACAACGCGGCATGCGAGAGCTCCTTGGCAAAACCAAGCAGGCCGTGGAGGGGACCCTGCCGCGTGACCGCACAAGTGGCAGGCCCTTGCGCGCGCCGCGCGTGATGGTGGCCGGCATCCCTAACGTAGGCAAGTCTAGCCTCATTAACGCGCTGTGCCAGCGCAAAGCTGCCCGCACCGGGGCCTTGCCCGGCCTAACTCGCGCCAAGCAGTGGATTCGCCTCGACTCCGGCTTAGAGATGCTTGACACGCCGGGCCTCTTGTGGCCGCGCCTTGAGGACCCTGACATTGCCTTTCGCCTTGCTGTTACGGGGGCTATAGGGGAGGGCGGCTTCGACAATCGCGAGTTGGCGGAGCGTTTGGTGGAGTTTCTTGCCGTCGCTTACCCCACTGCGCTCACCGCTAGGTTCGGCGTAGCAGGTGCACCCGGCTTACTCGCTCCCGACATTTTACACAAGATTGGGGAGAGGCGAGGGTGCCTACTAGCCGGCGGGCAAGTTGATTTGTCCCGCGCGGCAGATTTGCTCTTACAGGAGTTTCGCCTCGGCAAGCTCGGTAGGTTTACGCTCGATAGGGAGTGAAAAGCCATGCTCCGATTAGAAGAAAAGTATTGGGCACAGGGCTATCAGCGGGTTTTGGGCATGGATGAAGTGGGGAGAGGCGCACTTGCCGGACCTGTCACGGTTGGCGGAGTCATCTGGCGTCAGGGGGCGGCAGGAGAGGGCATTCGTGACTCTAAGGCGCTTAGCGCGCGTGAGCGAGAGCGTCTTTCTACTTACATAACGTCAACTGCCTGCGCTTACGCCTGTGTCAGCCGCGACCAAGCCTATATTGACGCACATGGGATTGTGGAGGCCATATATAGCTGCCAGGAGGAAATCGTAGCACTGCTCGCGCCCGATGTCTTGCTGCTAGATGCCTTTCACTTCCCCCGTGCGCACCCTTCATTAGTACAGGAGGCCGTGATCAAGGGTGACCAACTCTCGCTTTCCATTGCCGCCGCGAGCATTATCGCCAAGGTAGAGCGCGACAGGACAATGTGCGAGCTCGACAGTCAGTACCCCGGCTTCGGGCTGAGCGCACACAAGGGTTATGGCACGAAGGGCCACTATGCCGCCCTGGCGCTAAACGGCCCGTGCGCCTTACATCGCCGTAGCTTCCTCGCGCGGTGGGATAGGTCTCGTGTCTAGTCGGGCGGTTGGCCAGCGCGGCGAAGAATTGGCAGCGCAGTATCTGACGGAACAAGGGTATAAGATTCTGTTTCGTAACTTCCGCGGCTCGCGCGGCGAGATAGACCTTATAGCTATGCGAGGTGGCACGTTGCTCTTTGTCGAGGTTAAGTACAGGCGGGACCTCGACCAAGGACACCCCGCCGAGGCGATTACTCCACGCAAGCTGTCACACTTTCGCTCGGCGGTGACCGAATTCCTGATGAGCGGCGAGGCTCCACCCTTTATTGGCCTAAAATTTGACGCCATCTGCATCGTTGAGCTCCCGAGTCAGCCGCCGTCTATCGAGCTCTTCGAGCATATCCTAGGACCGTAAAAAGAACTCCTCGCGTTAGCAGGAGTTTTTTTGTGCGTAGCGAACGTATGTTCATGAAGAGGGAGCGTGCTTCGTGCTTCGTGCTTCGTGCTCCGCTAGAGGATGGGGCGCCGCAAGCTCCTTGCTTACGGCTTACGGCTTACGGCTTACGGCTTACGGCTTAGGGCTTACAGCTTACGGCTTACGGCTCACAGCTCACTGCTCTTTTCTTGCCTCGCCTAGTGCCTAACGCCTGTGACAGCCCCCAGTTCACGATTCACGATTCACGATTCATGATTACCCCAGCTCACCGCTCACAGCTCACAGCTCAAAGGAGTGACACCATGCTCGCAAAAGTTCTCGGCTCAACAGTATATGGCATTGAGGCGTACCTAGTTGATGTAGAGGTAGATGTAGCCCTGGGGCTCCCGGCCTTTGACATTGTCGGGTTGCCCGATACGGCCGTGCGGGAGGCGCGCGAGCGTGTCCGTTCCGCGGTTAAGAACTGCGGTTTTGAGATGCCGCCGCGGCGCATCACGGTAAATCTCGCCCCGGCTGACTTGCGCAAAGAAGGCTCGGGCTTTGACCTGCCCATTGCCATAGGTCTCTTGGTGGCCTCTGGGCAGCTCGATTCCTCGGTGTTAGCCGACGCCGTTTTCGCGGGCGAGCTGTCTTTAGACGGTGCCTTGCGACCGATTCACGGGGCCTTGCCCATGGCTTTAGTCGCCAAGCGGGAGGGCCGCGCTTTTGTCGTGCCGACAGATAATGCGCGCGAGGCAACGCTAGTAGAAGGGTTGCCTGTCACCTTTGCAGCGAGCCTCTCCGAGCTTATCGGAATTCTGCAAGGGACTGTTACCTGTCCTCCCGCTCCCATGACTGTCTCAGCGGAGACGCAGTCAAGCTGCGATTTTAAGGATATCGCGGGGCAAGACCAAGCCAAACGCGCCTTAGAGATTGCCGCAGCGGGGGGCCACAATGTGTTACTTGTAGGCCCGCCGGGTTCCGGCAAGACACTCTTAGCGAGACACCTGCCCTCAATTTTGCCGCCGATGCAACCGCAGGAAGCACTCGAGGTCACCAAGATTTACAGCGTAGCGGGTCTGTTGGCGGACAGGGGTACTTTGGTGAGCGAACGACCTTTTCGTGCTCCTCACCACTCTATTTCCTACGGAGGATTAATCGGTGGGGGCAAGGTTCCGCAGCCCGGCGAAGTCAGTCTGGCCCACCACGGCGTAGTGTTCCTTGACGAACTGCCGGAGTTCAGCAAGCGCGTGCTAGAGCAGCTGCGCCAACCCTTAGAAGACGGTAACGTGACTATTGCCCGCGTCAGCGCCACCCTTACTTATCCGGCGCAGTTTATGTTGGTGGCCGCCATGAACCCTTGCCCCTGCGGGTATTTAGGCGACAAACTCAAGCCTTGCACTTGTTCTGCGGGGGATGTTTCGCGCTACCAAGGGAAGATCTCGGGACCTCTCCTTGACCGCATCGACCTGCAGTTGTCTGTGCCGCGGCTTGAGTATCATGAACTGTCTAGTCGCGCGCAGGGCGAGTCCTCTGCCACTATCCGCGGCAGGGTAATACAGGCGCGCAGCCGACAGGAGACTCGACTTGCGCCGTATGGCCTCTTCTGTAATGCCCGCCTGCAACATAGACACCTCCGCCGCCTAGCGCTTGACCCAGCGGCCGAGCAGCTCTTAAAGAGCGCCTACGCCAAACTGGCACTGTCGGCCCGAGCGCATGACCGCATCCTGAAGGTGGCGCGCACTATTGCCGACCTCGCCGCGAGCGACGCCATTCTGGCTGCGCATATTGCCGAAGCCATAAGTTACCGTACGGGAGCAGGGTTGGGGTAAACGCACACACCGAATCGAGTCGAAGGACGGTGAAAGTCGTGAATGAGAAGAAACGAACAAGAGACCTGCAAATTCGCAATAGCACTGCCGAATTCCTGATACTCTCCTACCAAGCTGGAGGCGATGGGGTCGACGTGCGTGTTCAAGACGGAACGCTGTGGGTAGGACAGAAGCAAATGGCGTTGTTGTTCGATACGTCGGTTGACAACATCTCATTTCATCTAAAGAACATTTATGGCGAGGAGGAGCTGAACGAAAGGGCAACTACCGAGACTTTCTCGGCAGTTCAAATCGAAGGGACCCGCGAAGTAAGGCGCACCGTTAAGCATTATAACCTTGATGCTGTTATTGCTGTAGGGTACCGCGTCAATTCAAGGCGTGCGACAGCGTTTCGTCAATGGGCGACACGGGTACTGCGTAACTTCACCTTGCGGGGTTATCTGCTCGACAGAAAGCGAATGGAAAGTGGTGCCTTTCTTGATGAAGACTACTTCGAGCGGTTACTCGAAGAAATCCGGGAGATTAGGCTTTCTGAGAGACGCTTCTATCAGAAGATTACTGACATCTACGCCACTGCAATGGACTATGACAGCCGGTCACCAGTAACCAAGGAGTTTTTCTCGAAAGTTCAGAACAAGCTGCACTTTGCCGTCCATGGGCAAACTGCTGCTGAGATGATATACAACCGGGCCGACGCCAATAAGGAGTACATGGGGCTAACCACTTGGGAAAACAGCCCGGATGGAAAGATTCTTAAGAGAGATGTTGCCATCGCTAAGAATTACCTAACAGGTTCAGAGATGCATGAACTTAGTCGTATCGTTAATGCTTACCTCGACCTAGCAGAAAGCCGCGCTAAGCGACGCATCCCAATGACCATGGAGGATTGGGCTAAGAGGCTTGACATATTCCTTCAAGCGGATGATCGAGTAATCTTAAGCGATGCCGGGCGTATTTCCTCCCAAATCGCAAAAGACCGCGCCGAAAGTGAGTTTGAGAAGTATCGAATCATACAGGACAAGCTGTTCGAGTCTGACTTCGATCGAGAAATTAAACTCCTCGAGCAACAAATTACGAACGAAAAGGATGAAGGCAGTAGCTCTTAGTGCTCTGTGACAAGCAGGTACTCCCCCGTATTTTGGCGAAAGTATGCGCGAGGTGATATATGTGAAGGTTAAAGCGCATATCAAGCACTTGGCTGAGACTATCGGTCCGCGCGGCAGTTGTACACCGGCGGAACGTGAGGCGGCTGTGTATGCAGAAAACTACCTAGCAGGTTTAGGGTTTAAGACGGAGCAACAGCCTTTCCGGTCATTGACCACGTTTTCTTGGTTGCACGTGTGCTTCTTTTGGTGGCCGCTGGTGGCGTGGATGCTCGGCAATGCTTGGCTTGGATTATTGGGCACTGCGCTATTCTTCCTTGACCTAAACACCATCCCCGCTTTAAGCCGTCTCTTTCCCACCGGACGCAGTCAAAACGTCATTGCCAAACACGGCGGGCAAGGGGTCAAGGTAGTTCTAGTCGCCCATCTTGACAGCAGCAAAGCCGGGCTTAACTTTAGCCCGGCTCTAGTCACAGGGTTTAGAACTTCGTTTCTTCTGATGGCGTGGTCCTTTATTGTCTCGCCACCCCTCATAGCCGCATCGCAGTGGCCTGGCGGTTACTGGCGCATAGTCGCGCTTATCCCTACGCTTTATTTGGCCTTCGCGTCTCTGACACTTATCCACCGCGAGTTCTGGAACAAGTATACGCCCGGCGCTAACGACAACGCTTCCGGTGTGGCGGCGGTGCTCGAAGCGGCTGCACGCCTAAAGGACTACCCCGGTGCAGAACTTTCTGTGCTCTTAACCGGGGCAGAGGAAGCCGGCACCTATGGCATGGCCCGGTTCCTGGAACGGCACGGAGCAGGCTATCGCGACGCCTACTTCATTAATCTTGACAATATCGGCAGCGGTCGCCTGCATTACATGCACGGCGAGGGCATGTTTCCGGTCTTTAAGGCTACACCCGCACTGCTCGCGGCCTGCGAAAGAGTGGCCGCACGCCGCAGTGACTTAGGCGTAACCCCCGGCGTTTACACCCTGCTGTCTACCGATGCCATGCCGGCCTTAGTGCGTGGGTTTAAGGCCATTAGCTTCCTCGCAGTTTCTGACGCGGGGCTGCTGCCTAACTGGCATTGGCCCACTGACACACTAGAGAATGTGGACATAACTACCGTAGAGACCGCCGTGGAATTTGTAGTTGAGCTAGTACGGGAGTTAGGCACCGTCCGCCCCTAAATGCCTCATTGCATTGCATGCAAGACGAAAGTATAATAATCATACGGGTGGCCCTCAGAATGGCAAAAAGGAGGATCTAGGAAGCCATGCAATCTATACAAGAGCTTGTCGAGAAGCTGCCGCCAGATCTTCAGCAAGAAGTGCGAGATTTCGTGGAGTTCCTGTGGGAGAGGAAGGTGTACAGGAGACAGAGGAAGCTAAGGTTGACGTGGGCGGGCGCGCTTCGGGAGCACCGCACCCAGTTCACCTCTTTGGAACTGCAAAAGAAGGCTCTAGAGTGGTGGGGGAATGACCATTCATGTATCTGATAGACACGAATATCTGGCTGGAGTTGCTTCTTGATCAGGAGAAGGCAGAGGAGGTTCATCGATTCTTTCAGCAGGTAGAGGGGCGAAGGCTGGCGATGCTGCCGATCTCCGGCTTGCGCTTCAATTACGGAACCAATACAAGTTGAGTTTCGATGATGCCTATCAGTATGTGGCCGCCGAGAAGTTCGGGTATATCCTCATTAGTCTTGATTCAGATTTTGACCGCACGCCGAAGGGACGTCGGTTGCCAGACATAAAAACCCTTGAAGGATAGACTCTTCAAGGGTTTTTGCTCGTTATACTCTAAACTTTCTCGCCGCTTGCTCTAACCCTTTGCCAAGCTCTGCGAGTTGCGCACTGGCTGCTGCAGTTTCTTCGGAACTCGCGGCTACTTCCTCGGTAATAGCTCCGAGATTCTGCATCGAGGCTGAGACTTCGTTGGCACTGGCGGCTTGTTCCTCGCCAGCTGCCGAGATACCCTCAATCATCAACGCAATCTCGTTGACCTTGGCGACGATATTATCGAGCGCTTCTCTTGCGCCGCGCGCGCCGGCCGTGCCCTGAGTGCTCACTTTCACCGCCGCGTCGATTTGCTCTTGGATGGAGCGAATAAGCCGCGAGATTTCCTGCGTAGACTCCCGGCTTTGTTCCGCTAAGCTGCGCACGGCGTCGGCGACAACGGCGAAGCCGCGTCCGTGCTCGCCGGCGCGCGCCGCCTCTATGGCCGCGTTTAAGGCAAGTAGGTTAGTCTGGTCGGCGATAGACTCAATTGTATTGACGATGCCGCCGATTTGTTGCGAAACCTTGACCAGGCCGGTTACGTTCTCTTGCACTGTAGTCAGCGAGGCGATAGCGTTCCCAATACGCGTGGCTCCGTCTCCCGCGGCCTGTTGTGCGGATTCGCTGGCGGCCGAGGCGTGTTGCGCATTAGCGGCTATCTCCTCGGTGGCGGCAGCAAGCTGTTCTAGCGTACGAGTTACTTCTTGCGTTATGTTGGCTTGACTGTTGTTTCCTGCTGCGACCTCGGCAATGCTGCCGCTCATCACGCTGGCGCGTTCGGCCACTTCCTGCGCAGAGGTCTGCGCCCCTTTGATTAACTCGCCTAAGTTCTTCACCATCGTGACAAACGCACGCGAAAGCGCACCGATTTCGTCACCGTCGCCATCTACCGTGAATGCTAACGCTAAGTTACCTCCTGCGACTTCCTCGGCGCCTCTGACGATGGGTCTAATGCGTTTAGAAATGCCAGAGGAAGTGACCCACGCCACTACCATCGTTAGTGCTATCGCTCCCGCAATGATGACGGCAAACACCATAACTTTATCAAATACAAGCGCCATCACCTCAGCCCGATGCTGCTCTGCGACAGCGACGATGTCGAGTGCAGGAACGTAGGTTAGCGCGCCAAACACGTCCGCGCCTGCATAGTTCGTGTAGCGACCAAAGAAGACCTCAGGCGCATCCGGCTGAAACATCTTCAGTGCTTGCTGCGAAGCGACCGAAGTACCGATGGCGCGCTCCAAGAAGCGACTATCCGTTATAAACATGCCGTGACGATTCACTAAGTATCGTTCATCCGTTTCCTGGTTTGGACTAAAGAACTCAACTAGGCGCTTGTGTTCGGCCAAGTTCACGCCCACTATGACTGCGCCCACACGCTGTCCGCGACGGTCATAGACTGGCGCTGCTCCCATCAACCGCGTAATGCCTGCGTCAGCCGCAACCTCGATTGCGGTGTTTACCTCTCCCTGTAGCGCCCGCTGCACGTAGGTTCGGTTGGCCATGTTTTGTACGCTGCCTATCGTGTTATGCGTACTTATGCCGGAACGATCCACAAGCATCAGCTGATCCGCGCCGCCAATGCGCTTTCTTGCCTCGGCAAAGAGCTCCGCGATTTCTTCCGCGTTCCCTGTCTGCAGTGCCTGCGCCTCAGACAAGAACACTGCATTGGTGCGCGCTTCGTCTACCCTTGCCCCTATAGTCTTCTTTAAGTTGGCGACGGTCTCGCGCATGTTCGCTTCGGCGTTATTGTTAACTGTGTTAATGATGGCGTTGATGTTCCACGCGCCAAGTACGAGCGTGGGTAACAGCCCCGCGACAAGCATGGCCGTTACGAGCTTGGCCCGCAATGACTTAAGCATAAAAATCCGCTCCTCCGTTTCATTGCCGTCGTCTTTTCCAATTAAGACTATCTTGTCGGGCAACTGCTGTCAATATATACTGCGCCGCCTGAGCTTTTTACCTAAATTAAAGGTGTTTTGCGCCTTACCGAGAATAAAAGATGTACTAGGATGTATGCATGACGCAGTAAGAGGGAGGAGCACTATGGTCAGCAGGCTGCAGCTTGTTATTTTTTCGCTCGAGGGCGAGCAGTACGGCATTGACACAGCTCAGGTTAAGGAGATTGCGCGCATGGAGGAGATTACTCCCATTCCGCGCTGCCCTCAGTTTATTGAAGGCGTACTAAACTTGCGCGGACAGATTCTGCCCGTAGTATGTTTGCGCAAGCGTTTTGCGCTTACAGCTCGCACCGACACGTCCGCGACGCGCATCGTGATTGTGGACACAGAGGGACTAAAAGTAGGATTAATCGTCGACGGTGTTACCGAAGTGAGCGACATTGCAGAGCCTTTGGTCACACCCGCCCCGGATATAGCTGCGGCCTCCTTTGTACGCGGCGTATGTCACCATGGGGAAGCCTTAATTTCGCTGCTTGACCCTGTAAAACTCTTTTCCGACGAGCCGCAACTGGGGGTGAACTTGCTTGGTCAATAACGATTACCTGCGCCTGTTTCTCGATGAAGCCGAGGAGTTTGTAGACCGCTTAGCGCTAAACCTTGTCGCGCTAGAAAAGCACCCTGCCGACGCAGGTATCATTAACGAGGTGTTTCGCGACGCGCATACAATCAAAGGCTCCTCGGCGGCGATGGGCTTTACCCAAATGGCAAGTGTTGCGCATCAGATGGAAAACGTCTTAAGCCTGCTGCGCCAAGGCCAAGTTTCATCCGAGCCCGCGCTGTTTTCAGCTTTACTTGCGGGGCTTGATGCTTTGCGCCAGATTAAACACGATGTGTATAACACAGGCACAGAAAGTACATACGACCTTGCCGCAGTGCTTGCCGACTTGACCAAGTTTTCACCCGGTACAACGGAGGTAGCCGCAGCGCGCGACACGGCACCTGCGGCGGCGGTAGCTACGCATCGCGTGGAGATTACTCTGCGCACCCAAACAGTGATGAAGGGCGTGCGCGCGTTTATCCTGCTAAAGCGGTTGCGCGAGTTAGGCGAAGTTGTGCGTTGCGAACCAAGCGAGAGCGACCTTACGGAAGAGCGCTTTGAGCAGAGCTTTGCCGTAGAGATTAACACCGAGCAAAGCTCCGCGACATTGAGTGAAGCCGTCGGCCAGGACGGCGATGTCGAAGACGTGCGGGTGACTCATTTCGCTGCTCCCGCCGGTAAACTAAAGTCTAGTACGGAAAAACAGACCCAGGACCGCGCTGACACTAAGCAACACTCGGTACGAGTTGACGTCAACAAGCTAGAAAAGCTAATGAACTTAGTAGGTGAACTCGTCATAGAGCGCAATCGCCTCGCGAACGTGGTGGGCAACCTCGAGCGGGCAAGCCGAGACAACCTGCAGGTGCAGACGTTGCTTGGCGTATCCGGGCAACTTGGGCGGATCACAAACGAACTGCAGCAAGAGATTATGAAAGCGCGCATGATCCCCATCGCGCAGCTATTTAACACCTTTCCGCGGCTGGTGCGTGACCTAGCACAAAACCGCGGCAAGCAAGTTGAACTTGAACTACTCGGCACCGAAACAGAGCTTGACCGCACTATCGTTGAGGAAGTTCGCGACCCGCTAATTCACCTTGTGCGTAACGCCATCGACCACGGTCTTGAATCCAAAGAAGAGCGGGTAAAGCTGGGCAAGCCGGCGCTTGGGCGCGTAGTGCTTGCTGCTTCGCATGAAGAAACAAACGTCGTCATTTCGGTAAAGGACGACGGTCGCGGCATCGATAGAGAAGCCGTAGGGCGAAAGGCCCGCAGTCTCGGCCTCGTTACGGAAGAAGAGCTGCGTGAGTATAGCGACCAACAGGTTTTTCAGCTTATCTTTGCGCCGGGGCTAAGCACGGCGCGTGAGGTAAGTGATGTCTCCGGTCGCGGCGTAGGTATGGACATAGTGCGTACGCAGCTTGAAAAAATTGGCGGCAGCATCGAAATCACGAGCGAAATTAATGTCGGCACCGAATTCGTGATTCGCTTGCCACTAACGCTCGCCATCATACGCGCGCTGCTCGTTAGCGTACAGGGGCGCTCGTTCGCGCTGCCGATTGCCTCTGTCAGCGAGACGCGCAAGCTCAATCGCCAGGAGGTCCGTGCGGTGCAGGGGCGCGACTGCCTCGTCATTCGCGAGCAAATTGTCCCCCTCGTATCGTTAGCGTCTACCCTAGAACTGCCAGATGTCGGCACTAGTCCAGACCATTTGGTGATTGTTTTTTCGGCGACGTCTAAAGTAGCGCTGATGGTTGACCGATTATTAGGTGAGCAAGAGGTAGTCATTAAGCCTTTAGGGCCGTTTTTCACCGCCAATCGCGAACTTGCCGGAGCGACAGTGCTCGGTGACGGCAGCGTTGTTCCGATTCTAGACGTTAAAGGTCTCCTCGGCTTATTGCGGCAACGATGATTGTTCATCCCAAACGACGTGTACTGGTGGTTGACGACTCAGCGTTTATCCGGCAACTTTTAGTTAACGTCATCAATGCCTGTAGCGACATGGAAGTTGTCGCTACAGCGGCAGACGGTGTTGAAGCTGTGGCTAAGGCGCGCGAGCTTAAGCCTGACGTAATCACCATGGACGTTGAGATGCCGCGTATGAACGGCCTAACTGCGCTCAAGGCCATTATGGCCGAAAAGCCCACGCCGGTGATTATGGTAAGCAGCCTCACGGTTGCAGGCGCGAATGAGACACTGCAGGCGCTTGAGGGCGGAGCAGTCGACGTTGTGGCCAAACCGAAGGGCGCGCTTGCTATGCGGGAGTTAGCGGATGTCTTGCCGCAAAAGCTTCGCGTCGCAGCCGGTGCCCGCTTGCAGAGGCATCGCCCCTCGAGCGCGGCACGCGTGCAGCCGACTCGTGCGCGAGACTACGAGCTGGTAGTGGTAGGGTGCTCGACCGGCGGCCCCGCGGCGCTGCAAAAGATAATACCCGCTTTGCCTGCGGACTTTCCGGCACCCGTGGTCGTAGCCCAGCACATACCGCCGGGCTTCACCGGTCCCATGGCGCAAAGGCTGGCGCAGCAGAGCCAGGTGCAGGTAGTGGAGGCTACGCACCAGCAGTCGCTCCGCGCAGGGTGTGTATACATCGCACCTGCGGGAAGCCACACCACCGTAAAGCGTGACAGGGACCGCGCCGAAATTGCGATTCTGCCCCCCCAATCTAGTTCTTCACCTTTTCGCCCTAGCGTCAACGTCCTGTTTTCCAGTGCTTTGCCGTTTGCGCCCCGCGTTTTGGCGGTGGTTCTAACGGGGATGGGGCAAGACGGCCTCGAGGGCGCCAGAGAATTGCATCGGGCCGGTGCGGAAATTGTGGCGGAATCCGAGGAAACTTGTGTCGTATACGGCATGCCGCGCGTCGTGGTTGAAGCGGGTTTAGCCGAACGTGTTTTGAGCCTAGGTGAGATTGTCGCCTTTCTCGCACACCATTAAGCAGATAGGAGCTGCAGACTATGAAGATTGATGTGACCCGCACTTTGCCTAACCGACCGATTGAGGCGCCTAAGGAGCCCAAGCGAGCGGCAGCGCCCCAAAATTCGGTGGGAAACGACGCCATCGTCATCTCTGCGGCCGCAAAAATGCTGCGTGAGGCCTTGACTATTGAAGAGCCTTTTGATGCAGCGAAAGTCGCCGAGTTAAGGGCGAAGCTGTCCGAGGGACGCTATGCGGTGGATAATGGGCAGCTCGCGGCGAAGCTTGCCGCTGAGCTTACGGTCCTCGCGCGAGAAAGCAAATGAACTCGCCAAACCTCGCCAATTCACGCGATTCGCTGACCGCGCTCCACAAGAACCTACTGGAGCAACAGCAGTGCATGCTAGTCGACGACTTAGCCGGATTGTCCGAGCTTGTGCGAGAGCAGGAGGCCCTCTGGAAACAGTGTGAAGCCTATCTCGCTAGTGGTGTGCGTGACGCAGATACCGCTTTGCAGCTGTCACAGCTAAAGGACTTGGTCGAGACGAATCAGCTTCTGGCCCAGCAGAGCCTAGTCTTTGCCCGCAAGGTGTTAAACCTATTGGTGGAGGACGACGGGTACTCAGATAGGGGCAAGAAACAGGTGCGCCCCGGGAAGAGTCTCGACCTTCGCGCATAAGAGCAGTGGAGATGTCAAGGAGGTAGTCGTATGCCGTCAACCTTTTTTGCTTTTAACATAGCGCGGCGAGGCATTAGTGCGCACAAGATAGCGCTAGATGTCACAGCGCACAATGTTGCTAACGCGTCAACACCGGGGTTTTCGCGGCAGCAAGCCGTTTTCAGTACAACAAGCCCTTTCTCCACTGCCTCCATGAACAGACCCCAGCAAGCGGGCCAAATCGGTACGGGCGTGGCCGTAAGCGAGATTCGCCGCATGCGCGACAGCTTTTTGGATTACCAGATTCGCCCGCAACTTAGTAAGCTCGGCGAGTGGGAAGAGCGCTATGCGGCCTTAAACCACGTCGAGAAGATTCTTATGGAGCCGACCGAGTCCGGCCTAAGTAACGTGTTCTCTCGCTTTTGGGACGCTTGGCAAGAGCTAAGCAAAAACCCAACGAGCGGCGCGACGCGAGCCGGGGTTGTGGAAAAAGGTGTGACACTCGCCAACTCGCTGCATGCCGTCGCCGAGCAGACAGAGGTTACACTTAGCGACTTAACGACCAAGGTGCGGATGTCCGTAAATGATGTAAACGCTATCGCCGAACAGCTGGCCGCGCTTAACCGCCAGATTATAACCAATGTCGCTGCGGGGCTTAACCCCAACGACTTAGCCGATAGGCGTGATGTGCTGCTTGATGACCTCTCGCGCACACTTGGCTTTACTCAGCTCACGCAAGCTAACGGCGCTATCGACGTAGTCTTAGGCGGCCGTCACTTGGTGCAGGGCACCCTGTATAGTGAGCTCACTGTCGATTCAGGCGGCAAAATCACATGGCCGGATGGAACCGGTGCCACGGTTGTCGAAGGGCGACTAGCCGGGTTGTCTGCCGCGGCAGGCTGGCTCCGCGACGTATTCTATGCCAATATCAACACGCTCACCGTGCACCTAAGCGATTTGGTAAACACGGCGCACGCTTCAGGGCAGTCCTTAACTACGCCGCCGTCACCGCTCGGAGCCGACTTCTTTGTCATTCCCGCGGGGACGGCAGGGCGCGAGGCTAGGTTCATCACCGTCAACCCCGACATCGTGGCTGACCACGCGCTCGTCCGCGCAGGGGCTAGCGGCGCCGGGAGTGCCGACGGCAGCAATGCGCTTTTGGTAGTGCGTCAGCGCCACGCTAATTCGCTCCCCGGCGGCACCAATCTGGAAGGGTATTATAATGCGCTGGTTATTGCTCTCGGCGTAGAGGCGCAGCAGTCTTCGCGCATGTTCGTTAATCAGGATGCACTCGTCAACCAGCTCGACAATCGGCGCCAGGAATCAGCAGGTGTCTCTATAGATGAGGAGATGGCCTCCATGATTCAGTTTCAACACGGCTATGCCGCCGCGGCGAGGCTGTTAGACACCTTAGATGAGACGCTCGAAGTCTTAATTAACCTTGGGAGGTAGTGTGCATGCGCATATCTAACGCCACGCTACGCAATAACGTGATGCGCAATCTCCAGCTAAGCTTGCGCGAACTAGAGCGTACGCAGCGCCAAATGGCGTCAGGCAAGGCAATCAGCCAGCCTTCAGATAGCCCTGTGGGCATAGCTAAACTACTTGGCGTAAACTCTGTTCTAGCGGAGAGCTCGCAACTACAGATTAACGTGCGCGACGGCTTAGCGTGGCTTAACCTAACCGACACGACACTTGACACAGTCGGCGAGGCCTTCCATCGCGCCCGTGAGCTGGCGTTAGCGGGAGCTAATGGCACTATGCCGCAGGAAGCAAGGGCCTACAATGCCACTGAGGTGGACCAGTTACTGCGTCACGTCGTCGCGCTCGCTAACACGTCGCTCGACGGCACCCGCTCTATATTCGGCGGCGCGCATCACGGTGGGGTGCCCTTTGTCGTATCCGTGCGACCGGACGGCTTGGTGGACACGATTAACCCGGCCAGTTCGGATGCGGGGCAGGGAGTCGTAAACTATGAGATAATCCGCGGCATTGACATGCAAGTAAACACCGAAGGGTACGACCTGTTTTTTGACGGCGGGCTTTTTGACTCGCTCCTAGCAGTGCGGGACGGGTTGCTCGGCACGGGCGACCTGCAGACTGCACTTGCTAACCTAGATGCGGCCTTTAACACTCTGCTTGACGAGCGCGCCGTTGTCGGAGCTCGCCATAACAGGCTACAGATGACCGAGCAGCGCTATGAAGCGCAGCACGTAACTCTTACCGAGCTTAAGTCGCAGATAGAGGACATCGATATGGCTGAGGCGATTATGAACTTTAACACGCGTGAGCACGTGTACCAGGCGGCTCTTGCTGCAGGCGCGCGCGTAATGCAGCCCACGCTCTTAGATTATCTCAGGTAGAGGTGAGTAGTGTGATTGTACATAGCTCCAGGCTTGGTGAGGTTACGGTAAGGCCCGATGACCTCATTTCTTTTCCCGCCGGATTTATTGGCTTACCCGAGTGGCAGAGCGCCGTATTGGCGCCGTTCTCGCCCGAGGTGCCGCTCCTTCAGTGGCTACAGTTTACCCACGACGCCGATGCCGCCTTCTTACTGCTCGATATCGCCCAGTTTGCCCCAGACTATGATGTCGCACTGGCTAGGCAAGTGGCCGAGCTTAAAGAGACTTCGCATGTGTTTACGATTGTTTCTGTGCCTAACGGCGACTTTTCGCGCGCCACCACGAATCTACTTGCCCCGGTAGTCATCGAACGAAACCCTGCCGGCTCTCCCGTCGGCAAGCAGGTAATCCTGCATGATACTGCGTACCCATTGCGCCATTCCTTGTTTAGGAGTGATGACTGATGCTCGTTCTATCCCGCAAAGTAGGGGAGAAAGTGCGTATAGGAGACGACATCGAGCTCACCGTAATCGAGGTGCGCGGCGAAGCCGTGCGCATCGGCATCACCGCGCCGCGCGGCGTGCCGATCTACCGGCAAGAGCTGCTTGATGCGGTGCGGGAGGAGAATAGGGCGGCGGCGGGGGTTCAGCCGCCGGCCGCCAGCCGCCAGGCGCCAGGGGAATTAGCTGCGCTCGGCGCTCAGCTCACAGCCCGCAGGGGGGAGAGCGGGAAGGCGAATGGCAATCGTGAATCGTGAATCATGAATCAGGACCTCGTCTAGGGGCACGGGGGAAAACGAATTCTGCGAACATTTTTCTCCTTCCCCCTAAAGTTCTCCCGGGCATCGGTCGACTACTCTAGTGAGGGGCTCGGCGCGCGACGAGCCAAAACTCAACGGCAAGGACGCCGTTAGTAATTTCAAGGAGGAAATAGAATGAGAATCAACTCCAACATGTCGGCACTCAACACGTATCGGCAGTTAACTGCCAATCAAGCTGCAGGGGCGAGGTCGCTCGAACGACTGTCTTCAGGGCTACGCATTAATCGTGCTGGTGATGACGCTGCGGGCTTGGCTATCTCGGAAAAAATGCGTGGCCAGATTCGCGGTCTCACTCAGGCTTCCCGCAACGCTCAAGACGGCATATCGCTTATCCAAACTGCCGAAGGCGCCCTAAATGAAACCCACTCAATTCTGCAGCGCATGCGTGAGTTAGCGGTACAGGCCTCCAACGATACAAACACCGTTACTGACCGCGCTGAAATCCAAAAAGAGGTAAATCAGCTGACCTCGGAGATAACTAGGATTGGTAACAACACTGAGTTTAACACCAAGAAAGTCATTAATGGCGATATGACGGGCGCTGGCACAGGTGCAGTCATGGAGAGACAAACTCTTTCCTTCCCCTCAGTTGTGCTAGCGACACCGCACCCGAACGTTGTGCTTTCCATCGGTGGAGAGAACTATAATATTGCGTTTGCTCACGCAGTTGCACAAGGAACAAACACTGTCGACACGGCTACCAATACAGTAACCATCGGCACCGCGACGATTACTGATCTTGGCACAAACGTTGCAAGTGCACTAAACCAGCTGTTTGGCTTAGAGCCAAGCAATTCCCTCAGGGATTTCACAATCACAGGCACCGCGACTAATATTAGCATAGAGGCCAAGAGCACCGGGTCTTTTGCTGGTGCCGCAGGTGCGGAATCCATCAGGCTGCTCTCGGGTTTGGTCGCTCAGGCCCTTGTGCAGAATACCAACGGAGCCGACGGTATCGGCGGTCAATCCCACTTGCAGATTGGGGCTAATCAAGGCCAGCAGTTTACTGTAGCGATTTCTGACATGAGAGCCCTACAGAACTTGAGGATCTCCGGGACGGGATCTGGCAGTGCTCATGGAGTTGTGGCTGAAGCATTCTTTACTACAACGGTGCTTACAGACAGAAGCGGAGTGCCCAATGAGTTTGCTCTTGATGTTTCCACTGCTAGCAGGGCAACTGCGGCAATTACCGTTATGGACAACGCTATGACTCTGGTTTCTGCTGAACGTTCGCGACTGGGCGCCTTCCAGAACCGACTCGAGCATACAATTAACAACCTAGGCACCTCAGCCGAGAACTTAACGGCTGCCGAGTCCCGCGTTCGCGACGTAGACATGGCGAAGGAAATGATGGAGTTCACCAAGAACAACATCCTATCCCAAGCTGCACAAGCGATGCTCGCTCAGGCCAACCAGTTGCCGCAGGGAGTACTGCAACTGCTCAGGTAGTCACTGCTTTCCATCGGTTGAGGGCCTCCGCGCAAGCGGGGGCTTTTCGCTTGGCAATCATGAATCATGACTCGTGAATCATGAACTATGAACATAGCTGGCGAAAAGGTTCTAAAGCATTTGACGTGAAGTGCCGAATAGATAAGAGAGAGCGTACTACCGAAGTGCCAAGTGCTAAGTGCTAAGTGCACCCCCACTACAAGCCACAAACGACAAGCGACAAGGAGGTTCCCCATGACCATTCGCCCTACGACGCGCATAGGCGGCATAGCCAGTGGGCTGGACACCGAAACCATGGTGCGAGATATGGTGCGCGCCCACAGAGTACGTGTCGATAGGTTGACGCAGAACCGCACGCAACTAGAGTGGCGCCGTGACGACTTGCGTGCTCTTAATACGCAGCTTACTACGCTCCGCAACCGCACTTTTGATATGACACTGCAGGGAGCTTATCGCCGCTTCAACGTGGCTAGCAGTAACGAAGCTGTGGTGACGGCGACCGCCACAGGCAATGCTTCGGCTATGGCGCTTGAGTTTTCTGCTATAACGAGGCTGGCTGGTTCTACGCGGGCCACATCGACGGGCAGTATAGTGTTAGCACCCCATACGACGATTGATGCCAACGCGCCACTTGCTCAACTTATCAGTGCAGGCCAAATCGATGGAGCCGCACTGCCGGGAACATTCGACGTGACGGTGTTTAACCACAACCAAGCGGGCACCCGAGTCAGCGAAACCTTTACCGTAAACACTGCGACCGACAGCTTAAACTCCGTACTTAGTCGCATCAGTAGTTCACAGACGTTAGGCTTGCAGGCCTTTTACGATACGTTCTCGGGTAGAGTGAGCATAACCTCGCGCTTTCCCGGCAACAACAATCCCGCTGCGGCCGACATGGGCTTTGAGGGCGCAGGAGCAGCCTTCTTTAACACTACGCTGCGCATGGCGGTACAGGACGGACAAAACGCGCAGTTTACCTTAAACGGCCTGGCTACCGAGCGTGGGACGAACAATTTCACCATTAACGGGGTTGCATTTACGTTGCGCAACACTCTTGCCCCGGGAGCAGCGGCCACCGTTACGGTGACACCCGATCACGACGCGGTAGTCCGCAATATCGAGGATTTCGTTAAATCATACAACGATACCCTCGAGAGATTTAACACCGCGCTTACCGCCGAGCGCCACCGCGACTTTTTACCGCTCACGGACGAACAGAGAAAAGAGATGAGCGAAGATGACATAAAGCGATGGCAAGAGCGCGCGCGCAGCGGCTTGCTGCGCGGCGACGACGGCCTCGAGCGCATAGTCAATCGCATGCGCAGGGACTTTAACGACCCGGTGAGCGATACCACCTTGCGGCAAATGTCTGTTATCGGCATACGCACTATGCATCACGGCGAAGGCGGTCGCCTGCATATTGACACAACCAAGCTCCGGGCGGAGCTAGAAAAAGACAGCGGAGCAGTGCAGGACCTGTTTGCCAAAACAGCGCAACGCCTGCGCTCCTCGCTTGACACAAGTGTGCGGGAGCTAAACGCCCAAGCAGGTGCCGCCAGTAGCTTCCTGCGCGCCGACAGCAGCGTCATCGGGCAGCAAATGCAGCGCTTAAACGACCGCATCGTGCGCG
Organism: Selenomonadales bacterium; assembly: GCA_018335585.1. Classification (NCBI taxonomy): domain Bacteria; kingdom Bacillati; phylum Bacillota; class Negativicutes; order Selenomonadales; species Selenomonadales bacterium. Next base: position 138,381 of record JAGXRZ010000020.1, on the reverse strand, counting down.
AGGAAGACCGCATCTCTCGCGTCGAAGACCGGCTCTGGCGTCAGTTTACCTCACTGGAGCGCGCTATGGAGCGCATGAACAGCCAGAGCGCGTGGCTCGCGCAGCAATTTGCACCGCGGCAGCAGTAGTGCGTGGGAAGTGTGGCGCACTTGGCACTTTGCACTTAGCACTACGCACTTCGTGAACCGCGCTCACCGCTTGCGGCTTACAGCTCACAGCCCGTTGCCCTTATCCCTTTGACCGTTCCACCTTTCCCTCGACATCTGTAGTTCATGATTCACGATTCACGATTCAAAGGAGGTCTCCCCTATGGCCATGCCTAATCCCTACGCTACATACCAAGAACAGAGCGTGTTTACCGCTTCGCAGGCCGACTTGACCCTTATGCTCTACAACGGCTGCATTAAGTTCCTAAGCCGTGCGGAGCTGGCCATGCAGAGAAAGGACGTGCCCGGCGCTAACGATGCACTGCTCCGCGCACAGGACATTATCCTTGAGTTTATGGCCACCTTAGACATGCAGTACGACATTTCGCACCAGTTGATGGCTCTTTACGAGTATCTGCGTCGCCGTATGATTGAGGCTAACCTCCGCAAAGAGATAACCATTGTTCAGGAATGTCTAAGTTTGGTGACGGAGCTGCGCGACACCTGGGCGAAGGCGGTGAAGTTAAGCCGTGGGCAAGTTGGGTGAGGCGAAAGACTTTGGGGCGCTCCTAGAGCTTTTGGAGAGTAAACGCGAACTGGTAGTGCGTCTGTTGGCCCTTACGGCAGATATTGGCAAGGTGCTAGAGGGGGAAGACTTCGATAAGCTCGAGCGCCTGTTAGAGGAGCGACAGCAGTGCATGCGCATCCTTGATACGCTGAGCGATAGGATTGACTTGGGATACCTTGAAGTGCGGCCCTCACTGTCTGCCGACGGGGGCAGGATTTTTGGCATGCGAGAGGGCGAAATCAGCGGGCTTATGCATACGTTGCTAGATGAGGATCGCCGCGTCCATACGGCGTTGCAGGAGGCGGTACGTACGGTTAAGCAGAAGTCTGACGACCTGATGGTGCAAAAGCGCGGCTTCACAGCCTATGCCGAGTCGCAGCAAGTACAGAGCGGATCTTTGATTACTGACAAAAAGTAGGAGGTGACCCCAGTGAAAGTTCAGGGAACGGAACCCGTTGTGTTGACGAAGGTTGTGGATATGGCGGCGCGGCGCGAGGTCAGGGACACGCAGCGCTCCACCATTGACATGAACTTAAACGCTCGCCGTGAGAGGACGGGTGGGCGCCAGGACACGGCGGCGCCGTCTGAGGTGCGGACGTACGACGAGGCGATCGAGCGCATCAATGCCACTATGTACGCGCTGAGTATTCGGCTCAAGTTTGAGAAGCACGAGTCATCGGGCGAGTATATGGTGCGCATCATTAACGAGGAGAGCAACGAAGTTATCCGCGAAATCCCGCCGGAGCGCACGCTCGACATGGTTGCTCACCTGCAGCGCCTAATAGGCGTAATTTTGGATGAGAGAGCCTAAGCTTTTTGGAAGAAATCCGCAGTGTTTTGCTGCGGATTAGTTTTTGTGCAGGAATTTTGGCGAGAGTTGTCGAACGAACACCGTATATGCCAAGTAGGAGGTGGGCCATGCGAGTCAGTGTTATCGACCTTCTCTCACGCGCCATGGATGCTGCGGCACTTAGACAGCGAGTCGTGGCCAACAATGTCGCGAACGCCAATACACCCGGCTTCAAGCGCAGCTTCGTGTCTTTTGAAGAGCACGTGCGCGAAGCGGTTGCGCGGCGTAACGTCACTGCGGCGAGTTTAGAGCCTCGGGTACATATCGACACCGCTACGTCCCTAAGGGAAGACGGCAACAACGTGAGCGTAGATCACGAAATGGTGCTTATGGCTGCCAACGCTATTCAGTTTCAGGCGCTTTCACAGCAATTAAGCGACCGGTTCTCCATGTACCGCTACGTCATTAACGAAGGGAGGCGATAATCAGTGAAGGTCTTTTCGACCATGGCCGTCAGCGCATCGGCCTTGACCGCCGAGAAGCTGCGCATTGACGTGGTCGCGCAGAATGTGGCAAACATGAACACGACTCGCACGCCTGAAGGCGGCCCCTATCAGCGCAGACGCGTCGTATTCTCCGAGCTTTTAACTGACGCCTCTCGTCACCGCTTCGTACGTCTGCCGAGACCCGGGGCTCGCCAAGGTGTTAAGGTGTCGGCTGTGCTCGCTGACGAGAGACCGCCGCGCATGGTGCACGACCCAGACCACCCCGACGCCAATGCCGAGGGTATGGTGGCCATGCCGGACATTAACATCGTCAATGAGATGGTTGACCTTATGACGGCTTCGCGCGCCTACGAGACTAACGTACAAGTGCTTAATGTCACTAAGTCGATGGCGCTACGGGCGCTAGAAATTGGCAGAGGGTAGGCAGTAAGATGATTAAGGTGCTACCGCCCATTGCTCCCATTGCCCCACTGCCGCCAACCACCAAGCCACCTGCCGACAACACGACAGAACAAAGTTTCGCTGCGCAACTAAACGATGCGTTAGCACAGGTTAACGAGTTGCAGCTAAAGGCGGACGACCTTGCCAAGCAACTAGCGCTAGGGGAAATACAGGACGTGCATCAAGTGACCGTTGCGATGGCCCAGGCACAGTTGTCTCTGCAGCTTGCGGTGCAAGTGCGCAACAAGATGGTCGAAGCATACCAAGAGATTGCGCGCATGCAGGTCTAGGGGTGAAGTAAATGAAGTCTGACCAAATTGCAGCGTGGTGGGGAGAACAAGACCCCCGACGCCGCAGCCTATATGTGGTGTCGGCGGCAGCTCTGTTGATAGTCCTGGTGTCAGGCGTCTATTACGCTACCCGCGTAGAATATGCGCCGCTCTTCTCTAGCCTTGACCCCACGCAGGCTAGTTCAATCGTGGAAGCGCTGCGGCAGGAGAACGTTCCTTACCGTCTGACTGACGGGGGTACTACCGTGCTCGTCCCAAGCAAGCAGCTCTACGATATACGCATACGTGTAGCCGGGGAAGGTTTGTACAACAGCGGTGTCGGCTTCGAGCTGTTTGATCAGGTGCAGTTAGGCATAACCGATTTTGAGCGGCGGCTTAACTACCAGCGTGCTTTACAGGAGGAACTGCGGCGGACTATTACCCACTATCCGGCAGTCGACGAGGCGCGTGTTCACCTCGTGATTCCGGAGCCAAGTGTGTTTACACAGCGAGCTGCTCCCGCTAGCGCTTCGGTTACCTTGCGGCTACGGCCGTTTCAAAGCCTTTCCGCCGAGCAAGTGAAGAGCATCGTCTACCTTGTCGCTCTAGGCGTTCCCAATCTCAAGCCCGAAAATGTCGCTATAGTCGACGTAGGCGGACGCATTCTCACCGAGGGCTTAGGCTTAGGCGACAGCAGCGCTCCGCTTGCCCTGCGGCAATCGGAGCGCCAACGCGACTTTGAGCAGACGCTAGAACAACGACTCGTGCAAATGCTAGAGCGAATTCACGGACCGGGGAAAGCGGTAGCGGTTGTAACCGCACAAATGAACTTCGACGCCGAGACCGTCACCCGCATTACATATGACTCCGAAGGCCAAGTCGTGCGCAGCGAACAAGTGCGCGAAGAGACTTTCACCGGCCCGGCTGGTGCTGCCGGCGGTGTTGCGGGCACAGGCTCAAACATCCCTGTGTATCCCACTACCCCCGCTACAGGTGAGGGAACGAGTACATATCAGAGCACGGACCGCACCGTTCAGTATGAGATTGGCCGCACCGAATCTACCGTAGTGATTGCGCCGGGGAGAATTGAGCGTCTGTCCGCGGCAGTATCGGTAAACGCAGCCCTTACGGCGGAAGAAACGACGCGACTTGAGCAGTTAGTTCGCGCTGCGTTAGGGCTTGACAATACCAGGGGCGATTCGGTGCACATCAGCGCGGGGCCCTTTAACGAGGAGCACTTAGCCGAAGCAGAACGCCAAATGGCTGCGCTTGCACAGCGTGAGCAGCTGCAGACATACATACGTTACGGGGTTATCGGTACGGGCGCGTTACTTGGCTTTATATTCCTGATGGTGCTGGTATCGCGGCTGCGCAAGGCACGTTTTGATGTCCCCGCAGCTGAAGGCGTACAGCTAGTGCCCTTAAAGCAGGCCTTAGCCGAAGCCGCCGCAGCGCGCACGAGCGCTGAGGCGAACATTGCGCTCGAGAAGGTAAAGGAGTTAGCTAAGCAACAGCCCGAAGAGGTCGCGCAGTTAGTGAAGGCATGGTTTAACGAAGGGTAGGGGTTTGCTTGGCCAGAGAGAAGCGCGTCACAGGCATACAAAAGATTGCTGCGCTCATGATTTCCCTTGGCCCGGAACTCAGCGCCAAAATCCTTAAGCTGTTGCCGGATGAGGACATCGAGGTTATTTCCGCGCAAGTCGCCAATACCACCATGGTAGAAGCCGATTTTCGTGAGCAAGTGCTAGATGAGATGATTCAGATGTACGAGGCTAAGGGGTACATGCTCGAGGGGGGCGTGCGGTACGCGCGAGACGTGTTAGACCGCGCGGTAGGGCCGGCCAAGTCTGCGGAAATTATGCGCAAGCTGACGGAAGCAAATGCCGTTAAGCCGTTCCGTTTCGCCAAGAAGATAGAACCACGGCAGTTAGCGGGAGTTATCAGTGAGGAACATCCCCAAACCATTGCCCTAATTATCTCCTACCTTGAGCCGGACCAAGCCGCCGCGGTCCTTTCTCTTCTCCCAAATGAACTGCGTCCATACGTAGCGAGGCGTATTGCCACTATGGAACGCGTTTCGCCCGAGGTATTGACCGAGCTAGAGACGGTGCTGGCAAGTAAGTTTGATTCATTTTCCAACTATGATTTTGCCGCTGCGGGCGGCATTAAGTCTTTGGTAAATATACTAAACCGCGTAGACCGCGCTACGGAAAAGATGATCTTCGAGCAGCTCGACCGCGACGACCCCCCCTTAGCCGAGGAAATACGCAAGCGCCTATTTGTTTTTGAAGACGTGATTATGCTTGACGACGGAGCCATTCAGCGCGTTATCCGTGAGGTTGATTCCAAGGAGTTGGCTTTAGCACTTAAGGGCGCCGGTGCGGAAGTCAGCCAACGCATCTACAAAAATATGTCAAAGCGCGCGGCAGAAATGCTAAAAGAAGATCTAGAATTTATGGGCCCGATTCGCTTACGCGATGTGGAAGAAGCCCAAGCGCGCATTGTGGCGGTAATCCGTAAGCTCGATGAAGCCGGGGAGATTGTCATAGCTAGGGGTGGCGAAGATGCCATCATTGTATAAACGGGCGGACACGCCTCTCTATACTCGTCAAGTGCCTGTGAGCGCGGTGACCGTACAGAACGAGGCCGCTGAAACCGAGCTGTCCGCACGCATAGAAGAGCACATAGTGCACGAGATTGACCGTCGCTGGCGGGAGGCCTGCGCGCGACTAGAGGAAACCGAAGCGGACTTAAGGCGTGCTCTCGCGGCCGAGTCGCAACGTGTGCTGGCCTCTGCGAGGCAGGAAGGGTACGCGGAAGGGCTGCGTGAAGCTCGCGAGGTGCTCGAGAACGAAATGGCTGTCGTGCGTAAGGCCTACGTGCAACTCGAACATGATCGCCTTGCCTTTGTGGAAGAAAGCCAACATGACATCGCCGCTTTGGCCCAACGTATGGCAGAAGTAATGCTGCGCGCGGAGCTAAAGACGAATCAAGACGCGCTCCTCACTCTCTTTCACGCGGCGTACGACGAGCTTGTGGCGCAGCGCAAGGTCTTTGTTTTTGTACATCCCACGCAGCTTTTCAAAGTAGAAGCCCTAAAGCATCTCTTGCCATTGCCTGTCGATGCGCCCATTGTAGTTAGAACCGATAGTACGCTCGACGTAGACTCGTTTCGTCTGGAAGATGAACTGGGTGGGGTGCGTTATGACCTTCCCGCCGAGCTTAGACAGCTAGGCAAAGAGGTGCTATGTGGCGGCTTATAGTTTCGATTTTTGCCGAGCTCGCGCCCGTCTTTCTAGTCAGCCGCAGTGGTCTACATACGGACGCGTAACCGAAGTTATCGGGTTGACAGTAGAAGCTCGGGGGTGTCGAGCGTCAATCGGCGAGTTGTGTCATATAGGTAACGGCAACAGCTCTGTCTTATCAGAGGTGGTAGGGTTTAGCGGCGACAAGCTGTACCTCTTCCCTTTTCAACCGCTACACGGTATCTCTCCCGGCTGTGAAGTAGCACCACTTAGGCGGCGATTAGCGGTAAAGACAGGCGAGTTTTTGCTGGGAAGCGTGCTCGATGGGCTGGGGAGACCTCTAGCGGGTGAGGAACAGGGGCGCGAGTTCACGGAGTACCTGCTTGATCAAGCTCCGCCTAACCCTCTGCATAGGCAACGCATTCTCGCCGTCATGGAGACGGGCATACGCGCGTTAGACCTTTTTCTGACCGTCGGCTGCGGGCAACGCTTAGGGATTTTTGCCGGCAGCGGTGTTGGCAAGAGCACGTTGCTTGGGATGTTGGCTCGGGGCAGTACTGCCGACTGCAATGTCATTGCGCTAGTGGGGGAGCGGGGGCGCGAAGTGCGAGATTTCTTGGAGCGAGATCTCGGTGAAGAAGGCCTAGCGCGTTCGGTGGTCGTCGTGGCGACGTCTGATCAGCCCGCATTGCTGCGCATCAAGGCCGCGCTAACAGCCACCGCCATAGCCGAGTATTTCCGCGACCAAGGGCTACAGGTCATGTTGATGATGGATTCGGTGACACGTTTTGCCATGGCGCAGCGCGAGCTAGGTCTTGCCATTGGCGAGCCCCCGACGACACGCGGCTATCCTCCTTCTGTCTTCGCTATGCTACCGAAACTGCTCGAGCGCGCGGGCACAGCATCGCGGGGCAGCATTACCGGGCTATACACCGTACTGGTAGAAGGCGACGACTTAAACGAGCCGATTGCCGATGCTGTGCGTGGGATTCTAGACGGCCACGTGGTGCTAACACGGCGATTAGCGGAACGTAATCACTATCCCTCAATTGACGTACTGCAGAGCGTGAGCCGGCTCGCAAATGACCTTAGCCGCCCCGATCACTTGTCTTTAGTCGCGAAGGCCCGTAATCTGCTTGCTGTCTACCGACAGAACGAAGACCTGATTAATATAGGTGCCTATGTTAAGGGGTCAAGTCCTGTTATCGACGAAGCCATCGACACAGTACCCCTCATTATGCGGGTGTTAGCACAAGAGATTGACGAGCGCACATCTCTCGATGACGCATTGCGTGCCCTAGGACAGGTCGTAAAGAGGTGATTTTTCTGTCTAAATACCCTTTAGAACAACTGCTAGACTTACAGCAGCAAAAGGAACGCATGCGTCAACTAGAACTCGCCCTTGCAGAGCGCGAACGACAAAGGCAGGAAGAATCACTGGCCGCGATGGAGATGAAGCTTGCGGAAGAATTAGCGGCATACACACATCCCGAGCTTATGGAACACCGCGCGCGCTTTACTATTGCCACGCAACGAAAGATAAGCAGCAAGCGAGAGAACTTGCACGCACAGGCGGAAGTGTGTCATCAGGCGCGAGCCCTGCTCCTTAAGACCCGGGTCGACACCAGGAAGTTTGAGACACATAAAGAATCGCACCAGGCGGGAGTGAGATTGCGTGAGCGCCGTCTCGAACAGGCTGTAGCCGACGAGGTTGCAGGCCAGCAATTTTTGCGGCGACAGGAGGTGCACGCCAATGAAGATTGAGTCCCATAAGCCCCGAATGCCGACCGAAGTCAAGCCGGCCGGCTCACAAAAACAAGGTGTCGTCGCTAACTTCTACGAGCTGTTTCGCGCCCTGATGGACCCCTCCGGCAAGGGGCAAGACTACGTGCCTCCTCTTGCCGCCGAGGATACGGACTCGCCTCACTTCGAGCCCTGTGAGACTCCGGCGCGGCTGATTGTGGGAATCCCTGTTACACCTCTGCCTGTCGCCATGGCACAGACTGCTCCCTTGGCCGAAGCAACGGAGGCGAGTCAAACCGGCGCAGTGACCGCAGTAGTTGAGAGCGTTCGGAGTGAAGTTCAGGCTTTAACAAAAAGCGCTGACGTTCAAGTGAGTGAAGCGCTTGCGCAGGTTGCTAAAGAGCCCCTCTATGATGTTTCAGCGCCATACGTCGGCACATTGACTCAAGCAGTTAGAGGAGTTCGAACTGAAGTTCAGCCGATGACACGAGGCACTGACGTTCTAGTGATTGGAGCGCGTGCGCAGACCCAAGAACCCATATACGAGGGGTCAGGGACATGCGTCAACACTGCGGCCGAAATAGTCGGAACCGTTCGGACTGAAGCCCAAACAACGCTCGGTAACAATGAGGCTAAAGCGGTTGCAGCCCTTGCCCAGGTTTCTAGCAAGTCCGCAAACGAGGTTTTAAGGCCATACATCGGCGCATCGACCCAAGTAGTTGGAGGAGCTCAGGCTGAAGTGCAGTCTACCGAGGTCTCTCAGCCACCTGTAGAAGCGATCGAAGCGCTTGCACAGGCTACCCCAGAACTAATACACGAGGTTTTGCAGCCGTATGTCAGCGCAACGACCGAAGTAACTCGAGCTGTTCGAACTGAGGCTCGACCCGTGCTGCGCAGCAGTGACGCTGTAACGATTGAAGCGCCTGTGCAGGTTGCTCCGCCACCCACGTACAACAGTCCAAGTGGCCCAGTCTTGGACAGCACTGCGGCAATGTCCATTGGGTCAGGTGTTCGGATTGAGGCTCAGCCTGCGCAGGTTTATCCACCACCCGCTTACAACACCCCCAGTCGTACAGTCTTGGACAGCACCCCGACAGCTCTGGCCGAAGCTTCGGGGGGCTCCGCAAACGACCGCCCCGGTGATATAATCACTCGGAATCATATGCCCGTAGCCGTCGCGCCAGGCATGAGGGCCGAAACTCGGACGACGCAGCCGAGTAGCAGCGCCGACGCGGCTACAAATACGCCTCCACAGCTAGGTGAGGGCACACAGGTGCATGCCAGAGGCACCATACCCCCATCTCCACCTGTATCAGAAGCTTCACTGCAAGCCTTGCGTATGGAAATAGTGTCTTTTGTGCAAAGCCCAAGCCGCCCGCAAGTGACCCTAGAGATTCACCCTCCCGAGTATGGGCGTGTCTTGGTTAGCGGTGAGGTGGATCCTCAGGGCAACGTAGCAGTTCGACTGGTTGTGGAAAATAATGCGGTTAAGGAACACGTGCTTTTACATCTACAGCGATTCCCGGTTCCGGCCGAAGTAGAGATAATGACCTTTGAGGAGTATCGCGAACACGGCGAGTCGCGCGGTCGAGAGCGACGAGAAGAAAGCCCACGCCAGCCGCCGCGCCGTCAGGACAAAAGCACCACGGAATTTTCCGTCTAGGAGGTGATCGAGTGAAAGTTCAGGCCACGCAGTCAGCAGCACAGTCGCAGCCGATGACGCAAGCCGCTCTGCCCGGTGGGGAGTTAGGTAAAGACGCTTTTCTAAAAATCCTCTTGGCGCAAATGCGCAATCAGGACCCTTTGAATCCTGCCGACGGAACCGCCATGATTACGCAGCTCGCTCAATTTAGCAGCCTTGAACAAATGCAGAACCTAAACACTAAACTCGACCAATTGATTGAAGTGCAACTGCTAGGGGAATTAAGCGGGCTCGTGGGCAAGATGGTGAGCTTTAGCGGTGAGAACGACGAAATTCTGGAAGGCACCGTGCAATCGCTGGTGTGGAGCGGAAACAAGAGCCAGCTGCGCATAAACGATGCCTTGATTCCATTAGGACGCCTACTCGAAGTAAGGGAGGGTTAAGCCAGTGCTTAGGTCATTGTATTCGGCGATTTCTGGCATGCGCAGCAAACAAACAAAACTCGACGTTATCGCAAACAATATCTCAAACGTAAACACTACAGGCTTTAAAGGCAGTCGCGTCAAGTTTCACGACATGTTAAGCCAGACTATTAGGAACGCCTCTGCTCCCGTCGGCGGACGGGCAGGCACCAACCCCGCGCAAGTCGGACTGGGAGTGGCCGTGGGGGGAATTGACACTAGCCACGTCCAGGGCGCACTACAGGCCACGGGGCGCATTTCTGATCTTGCTGTTCAAGGCAGTGGTTTCTTTGTTATGGCGGACGGAGCACGTACTTTGTTTACGCGCGACGGAGCATTCTCGCTCTCACTCGCGCGTGAGCTAGTTAATGCGGCCACAGGCTTTAGAGTGCAGGGCTGGATGGCTGATGGCACCGGCAACATATCGACGGCCACACCGCCCACTGCCATGCAAATTCCTTTGGGGGACTCGGTCATTACACAGCCCACTACTCGCGCCGAGTTCTCGGGGAACCTAAACAACAGCCCACCTGCTGGGACCTACTCACACACGAACACCATCACAGTGTTTGACTCCAAAGGCGAAGCGCATCAGCTAAACGTCACTTTTACGCGGACCGGCGCGAATGCATGGTCATACGCTGTCGCATCCACCGCCACCCCACCCCTCACGATTACTCCTCCTACCGGGGCACTCGCACTGAACTTCGACACTAGCGGGGCGGTTACGCCGGCAACGGCGACCAGTGGCGCATTTTCGGTTGTAGTGCCGGGTGCCGCCAATATTTCGCTGACGCTTGACTTTAACTCCATGACCCAGGTTGCGGGCACCAGCACGGCTGTGATGCGCTTCCAAGATGGGTACGCCCCCGGCGAACTTCTCTCCTTTATCATTGGGCGGGGTGGAGTAATTACGGGCACGTATTCCAATGGCTTGGTGCGCGATATCGGCCAAATTGCGCTGGCCTATTTCGGCAATCCTGAAGCACTGCTAAAAGAAGGCGGCAACTTCTACTCTGTCTCGCCTAATTCCGGTGAGCCATTAATCGGGGTTGCAGGCTCGGGCGGCCGAGGTTCGATAGAAGTCGGCATGCTGGAAATGTCAAACGTCGACCTAGCGACGGAGTTCACCGAGATGATTTCCACGAGCCGCGCTTTCCAAGCAAACTCACGCACGGTCAGTACATCCGACGAAATGCTGCAGGAGCTCATTCAGCTTAAGCGATAGGGGGGACTAGAATGCGTAAACAAGGGCCCATCACTCCGATCATCATTTTTGGTGGGCTGACTGCTATTGTCTGGGCGATGATGTCCGGCGGTGGCGCGGGCGTGTTTATTGACGTCCCTTCATTTCTCATTACCGTGGTCGGGTCCTTTGCCGCATTGATGGTCAACTACTCTTGGGAAGACGCGCGCGAATCGTATCACGATGTACGACGCTTGTTTAAGCAGATTCCGCCGGACCCCATGGAAACTATCAAGAAGTTTGGCGAGCTTTCTACGCGCGCCCGGCGGGAAGGGCTGCTCGTACTCGAGGACGAAATACCGCAGATGGAGCCGTTTCTAGGTAAGGGCATGCAGATGGTTATTGACGGTATGGACCCTACGGTAGTAACCAAGGTCCTCGAAACAGAGCTTATGCAGGAGGAGAGCCGCCATTCTGTAGCGTCAAATATGCTGGCGACGTGGGGAAACTTAGCCCCTGGCTTTGGCATGATTGGCACTTTGATTGGGCTCGTGTTAATGCTAAACGCTCTCGATGACCCGGCGGCCATCGGTCCTGCCATGGCCGTTGCCTTAGTTACCACGTTGTACGGTGCCTTTATGGCGAACTTCCTCTTGACACCGCTCGCCGGGAAGGTGCTGCTTAAGAGCCGCCAGGTCCTTCTCTATCGCGAAATGGTAATTGAAGGGCTCACCGCATTGCAGGCGGGTGTCAATCCGCGCGTAATCGAGCAGCGACTCCGCGCCTTCGTTCTGCCTGCTAAGGCGAATGTTCGCCCGGACAAGGCCGAGGCCGCCAATGACTAGGCGTAGGTCTTCCGGCGGCGTAGTTGCCGCAAGTTGGCTGACTACATACGGGGACCTGGTTACACTCCTACTATGCTTCTTCGTGCTGCTGTACTCGTTTTCGGCCATCGATGTGGTGAAGTTTCGCCGGTTTATTGCCTCGTTTCAAGGTGCTGGCATACTGGATGGCGGGACGACGCCGAATACGACTATCGTCATGCCGGAGGAGAATCCAAACGAAGTGGCTACGGAGCAACTGGGTCCTTTCTGGGCCGACAACGGCCGGATGTTAGCGCACGTGCAGGAATACCTTGAACAGCAGGGTATTGCCGCGGAGGTTAGAGCGTTTCGAGCAGAACAAGGGGTTCTCTTGGAGCTCGAAGACAGGGTCTTGTTTGATTCAGGGCAGGCTATACTCCGCCCAGACGGGTTAGCACTGCTTGGCAAACTAGTGGCTCTATTCTCCGAGATGCCCAATGAAATCGCAGTGGAGGGACATACCGACAATGTCCCGATCAACACGCCGGTGTTTCCTTCTAATTGGGAACTCTCGGCGGCGCGTTCGGCGCGGGTAGTAAGGTACTTCGTCGAGATTCACGGCCTTAAGCCTGAGCGCTTCAAGGCAGTGGGCTATGGCGAGTTTCGACCGGTGGGTACCAACGCCACAGAAACAGGGCGCAGCAAGAATCGGCGCGTCGTATTTGTGATTCGGGGGATTTGAGCAGCATGGTGAAGAAGATTATCTTGGCGGTACTGGTCATAGCGATTATCGTGCTCGGAGTGGTCTTTCGCGCGCCTTTGGTGACAATGGTGCGTGGCTTTATTTCCCCACCCCCTGAACTCGTCGTTTCTCCGGGAGGGGACTTTACGGTAAACCTGCTAGACCCAGGGATGCGGCGCTACCTGCGGGTGAACATATCGCTGCAGCATTTGTCTTCTCGCGCTCTAACTGAGGAACTGGTGGCGCGTGAGCCTGAAGTCCGGCATGCCGTTATCAAAGTGTTGCGAGCAAAAACCGTTGAGGACCTGACTACGACAGAAAAAGTAGAGACATTGCGTCAGGAGCTCCTCTCCGCACTAAATGCGGTACTCGAGCGGGGGGACATTACTAATCTCTTCTTTGTGGACTTTGTAATTCAATAAGGAGCGGGCCGCGTGGACCTTTTTGCGTATTTGATGCGCTTACTGCTATCGCTAGTTGCTGTTTTTGGCCTGCTCTTTGGCTTGCGTTGGTATTTGCTGCGGCGTACACCTGCCCTGCGGTCTGCTCCGTCCTGCCTACTGCGTGTTCGCGAGCGTGTGTGGTTATCTGCGCGCACGCAAGCAGCGGTTATTGACGTAGGTGAAGAGTCGTTTCTGGTCTGTGCTACCGACCACGCGGTACAGATTAGGCCTCTAAGCAAGCTCCCGCCGCTAGCGCCCACCGAGCAACCCGCCAATCTAGACTTTGCCACCCATTTGGACCACATGATTACTTTCTTGCGACAGGGAGGCAAGTAGTGATGTTTCCTATACCGGAGATAGGCCTACAAATAGGAGCTGCCACTTCGCCTAGCGAGGTAGTGGGGAGCGTCAGGCTCCTCATCTTGCTTACCGTGCTTAGTCTTGTCCCCGCCATCTTGATGATGGTGACCTCGTTTACCCGCATCGTGATTGTGTTGTCTTTCGTGCGCACGGCGGTTGCGGCACAAAATGTCCCCCCGAATCAAGTTCTTATCGGGCTCGCGCTGTTCCTCACCCTTTTTACGATGACACCGACCTTAACTCGCCTGCAGAATGAGGCTATCGCGCCGTATCTCGCGGGCGATTTATCGCAGGAGGCAGCCTTTGAGCGGGCGACGGTACCGCTACGAGAGTTTATGCTGCCGCATACGCGCGAGGCGGACATTGCGTTGTTCCTAACCGCCACTGACGCCCCGGCTCCCGCCACGCCAGAAGACCTGTCGTTGACGGTATTAGTGCCGGCGTTTATGCTTAGTGAGTTGCGCACCGCCTTTGCCATGGGGGTAACGCTGTTCATTCCGTTTATGGTCATTGACATGGTCGTAGCCAGCACGCTTCTCTCTATGGGCATGTTTATGCTCCCGCCGGTGACCGTATCGCTGCCCTTTAAGCTGCTGTTGTTTGTGTTGGCCGACGGTTGGCATTTAGTGGCCAAGTCAATTCTCGAAAGCTTTTAGGAGGGTTAGATGACGGAAGGGACAGTTCTCCACCTCGCACGCGAAGCCATCGCGCTGACACTCCTTTTGGCAGGGCCCTTGCTTATTGCCAGTCTCGTTGTGGGACTCTTAGTGAGCATCTTTCAGGCCGCAACTCAGATACAGGAGCAGACTCTGACCTTTGTGCCCAAACTCGTGGCGATTCTGCTGACACTGCTCCTGTTAGGTGGCTGGATGATGAACACTATGGTCGCCTATACGACGGACTTGTTCGGTAATCTAGGCGGGCTACTGCGATGATTCTCCCGGCGCTCACACCTTGGCTGCAACTGCTATTAGTTCTGGCCCGTGTGCTCTCGTTCCTCACTACAGCACCGCTGTTTAACAGGCGGCAAATCCCGCCCTTAAGCAAGATTGGCTTGGCCATGCTCCTAAGCCTAATAGTTGTCGCGGCCGGAGGTGTTTCTGTCGAGAGAGAAATCGGCGCATTCCTCAGTGCAGTCGTGCTGGAGGTAGCGACAGGTCTTGCGGCAGGCATGCTCGCAAACTGGCTGTTTATGAGTTTTCAGATGGGCGGGGCACTTATGGATCAGCAGGCTGGCTTTGGGACGGCCGCTATCTTTGACCCCACCACCTTCGGACAAGTCTCTCTCCTATCGAATCTGTTTCTTATGCTCAGTCTCTTGTTGTTTCTGGAGCTTAACGGGCATCATTTGGCTTTACTTGCGCTGTTGCGCAGCTTTACGCTCGTACCGGCAGGCTCGGCAGTGCTCGGAGGCAGCTGGGCCCAGGTAGTCTTGACGGTACTGGCAGGTTCTATGAGTTTAGCCCTCCGTTTGGCAGCGCCAGTGTTGGCGGCGGTAGCTATCACCGACATTACTCTAGGGATGCTAGGGCGAGCTGTGCCGCAACTTAACGTCCTAATGCTTGCTCTGCCTGTTAAAGCTGGTGTCGCGCTCTTGGTTCTTGCGGCTGCCTCCCCGTTGATTCTTGGCGTAGGTGATGCCTTCATGACACGACTTGAAGTCATACTCGCGCAGTCTCTCGGAGCGATGTCCCCATGACGCCTGAACAACAGAGTCAGCAGGAGCGCACCGAGCAGGCGACGCCAAAGCGACTGAGTGAGGCCCGCAAAAAGGGGCAGGCCGCGAAGAGCATGGACTTAACGGCAGCGGTGGGCTTCCTCGGTATGGTCGCGGTATTAGCTTTCACGGCAGAACGACTGATAAACGTCTCCCTTAACTATATTGTTGTATCATTAAGCGACTTGTCCGCCGTAACCGAGTTAAACTACTCCTTTTCTCATCTGCTTGTACATGGCGTAAGCATTTTCGCCGCGATGGTCTGGCCGCTCTTGGCTGCGGCACTTGTCTTGGGTGCAATCGCTAACATCATGCAAGTGGGGTTCTTGTGGAGTGGAGATCCACTCAAGCCTGAGTTTAGCCGCCTCGACCCCCTAGAGGGCCTAGGGCGAATGATGTCGACTCGCGCGCTCTTTGATTTAGCTAAAGCCCTTGGGAAACTACTGGCTGTGGGATTCGCGGCCTATCTCGGACTGCGGGGCGAGATGCAGAATCTCTTACTGGCAGGCTATAGCGAAGGTGCGGGTTCCTTTGCGCTTGTGGGCCGCGTGCTGTATGGGGTGGCCCTGCGCGTAGGGGTTACGTATCTAGTGATTGGCGTCATCGACTTCCTCTATCAGCGACACGAGTTTCGCCAGAACATGATGATGACGCGGCAAGAAGTGAAGGAAGAGCACAAGCAGATGGAAGGTGACCCACAGGTAAAAGCACGGCAGCGCGAACGGCAGCGTCTCTTGGCTACCGGCCGAATGTTTGCCGCGATTCCTACCGCGACGGTGGTTGTCACAAACCCTACTCACTATGCCGTTGCGCTACGCTATGAGCGTGAGGGTAGTAGCGGAGCTCCGCAAGTCGTGGCCAAGGGGTGCGACTACTTAGCACAGCGCATTAAGGCACGGGCAGCAGAGTGCGGCATCCCCTTAGTGGAAAACTCCACTCTAGCGCGTTCGCTCTACCAGCAATCTGAGGTGGGGCAAGAGATTCCTGTCGCCCTATACAGGGCTGTGGCCGAGATTCTAGCAGAAATATTTTCGCGACAAAGGAGGCTGATCTGAGTGCGTGCACTCCTGCGCTACACCGACGTAATTATAGCCTCCTTGGTGATTGGGACGATATTTATCATTATCATCCCCATGCAGGCAGGCGTTCTCGACTTTCTCCTGATCATCAACATTAGTATCAGCATCCTAATCTTTCTCACCACGCTCTTTACCACCAATGTGCTGCAGCTTAGCGTGTTTCCGACTTTGCTCTTGGTTACGACACTGCTGCGACTGTCACTAAACGTGGCCTCTACTCGCCTAATTCTCTCCGCCGGAGCAGCAGGTGCGGTAATCGCCGCATTTGGTGACTTTGTGGTGGGGGGAAATTATGTTGTCGGTATAGTCATCTTTATCATTATTACCGTTATTCAGTTCGTGGTGATAACCAATGGCGCCGGTCGCGTGGCCGAGGTCGCGGCGCGGTTTACGCTTGACGCGATGCCAGGCAAACAGATGGCGGTTGACGCCGACCTTAACTCAGGATTAATTAACGAAGAGCAAGCGCGAGAGCGGCGCAGAAGCCTGCAGCGCGAAGCGGACTTTTATGGAGCCATGGACGGTGCGAGTAAGTTCGTTAAGGGTGACGCCATCGCCGGCATCGTCATTACTCTGATCAACATTCTCGGCGGACTTGTCGTAGGCATGGCCCAGCTCGGTTGGCCATGGCAGCGTGCCGTCACGACATACGTTTCGCTTACTGTGGGTGACGGGCTGGTCAGCCAACTGCCCGCTCTGTTGATATCTACGGCTACAGGTATTCTGGTGACACGGGCAAACACCGACTACGGTTTTGGCACCGAACTCTCAACTCAGCTCTTCTCCCGCTCCAAAGTTATTGGCATGACCTCTGTGCTAATTGCCGGCCTAGGCCTCGTTCCCGCGTTGCCTGCCGTTCCCTTCTTGGCGGTGGCGGGAGCAACAGGGTACTTGGCGTATGTACTGCACGCAGAGGAGCGCGAAAAAGCTCTGCGCCCTGCGCCCGCCGCGGCAGCGCGCCCTGCCGAGCCGGAAAACGTGCTGACGCTCCTCTCGCATGAGCAGTTAGACATCGAAATAGGCTTTGGTCTCGTCCGCCTCACCGATGGGAGTTACGGAGGCGATTTATTAGAACGGCTCGCGGCCATTAGGCGCCGCTGTATTACCGAGCACGGCGTGTTTATAAGGCCTATCCGTATAAGGGATAATTTGCAGTTGAAGCCTAATCAGTACGCCATTAAGATTCGCGGTAATCAGGTTGCCGTGGGCGAGTTGCAGCCGCAATCGCTCCTAGCCATGGACTATGCCGGAGGAAGAATTGACGTCCCCGGCATAGATACCAAGGAGCCTACGTTTGGTCTCCCCGCCCGCTGGATAAGCGTACATGAGCGCGAGAGAGCCGAGATTCTGGGGCTCACCGTGGTAGACTGTACGACCGTACTCGTGACCCACTTAAGCGAGATCATAAAGCGTCACGCGCATGAACTGCTAGGCAGGCAGGAAGTCAGAGAACTACTAGACAAAGTCAAAGAACTTAACCCCGCTGTGATTGAAGAGATAGGGCATGAGCAAGTGGCGCTAGGGGATGTGCAGAAGGTGCTGCAGGGACTACTGCAAGAGGGAGTAAGCATTCGCGATATGGTAGGGATACTTGAGGCCATCGCGGATAATGTGCGTACATCCCGCGACCCAGATTTCCTGCTAGAAAGCGTCAGGCATGCTTTGGCGCGTACGATTAGCCACGCAGCGGCGGATAAAGGCGTTATTCACGTGCTTACGCTACATCCGCGCTTGGAGCAGCAACTGCTAGAATCAATAACAGCATCCGGCGGGGGGCACATCATACTTGAACCGAGCAAACTACAGCTGTTCTTCGAGCGATTAGGGAAGAACCTAGAGCGAGCCGGTCTTGCGGATGGCCGTTTGCCGGTCTTGCTGGTGCCGAGCAGGTTACGATTGCCCATGCGTAGGCTGACGCAACGCCACTTTCCTTCGCTGACCATTCTTTCCCCTAGCGAAGTGAGCGGAGATGTAGAAGTTGAGTCGATGGGGGCGGTGGGCTTAGAGTGAGAATCAAGAAGGTTGTTGCCAAAGACATGCAGATAGCCCTCCACATGCTGCGCAAGGAACTAGGCCCCGAAGCCGTAATTGTCAGTTCGCGCACTGTGAGGGAACCAGGCATCTTGGGATGGTTTCGACCGGCTAAAGTTGAAGTAACCGCTGCTGTCGAGCGGGTGGCAGAGTCTCGTTTGGAACCGGACGATGCGCTTCGCAGCGAGCTAATGGAGATTAAAGCTATGCTAAGCGGCATGGGAGCCGCTTCTGCTAGGACTTCGGCTAAGGGAGTCACGCCCGCGAGATGGGCCGAACGCTTTCGCCTTGCTGACCTTAGTCCCGAGGTCATCGCACTGCTGTGCGAGCAGCTCGGAGCAGGTGACAAACCGGCCGAAGAAGAAAAGCGTGTACTAGAACGACTGGCCAAGTGTTTTTCGCCCTATGAACGCCCCAAAGGCAAGCGCAAACGCATCCAAGCTTTTGTTGGGCCTACGGGAGTCGGCAAGACTACGACCATCGCTAAGTTGGCCGCGCAGCAGGCACTGCAGGAGCAAAAGAAGGTCGCGTTAATCACTATAGACACATTTCGCATCGGGGCGGTCGAGCAACTGAGAGTCTATGGAGACATTATTGGACTGCCGGTGGCTGTGGTTGGAGCCCCCTCGGAGCTAGGCGACGCTCTAACCGAGTTTAAGACCAAGGATGCTATATTTATCGACACTACCGGGCGCTCTGCGCGCAAGCCCTTGCATGTGTCTGAGATGCGTGCCTACTTTGACGGCGTACCTGATCTAGAAAAATACTTAGTGCTTAGTTCCACAACCAAGAGCCGTGACTTGCTGGCTATTTACAAGACTTATTGTGAGTTAGGCCTCAGCGCCGCAATCTTTACGAAGTGTGATGAGACTGAAAGCCTCGGTGGAATCGTCGATTTGTGCTACCGCACTTCGATTCCGGTAGCCTACTTAACTAATGGTCAGAACGTACCTGAGGACATACGCGAAGCTCATCCACAGGAGCTCGCTCGCTTAGTCTTGGGGGTGACTATATGAAGTGGGACCAAGCTCATATCTTGCGCCAACTCGTCGGCAAAGCACAGCCACGCCCACGGGCGAAGGTCATTACTATTGTTAGCGGCAAAGGCGGAGTAGGCAAGACTAACCTCGTCGTCAACTTAGGCATTGCGCTATCCCGCAACGGCAAGACGACTACCATCGTAGATGCAGATTTAGGGCTCGCCAACGTAGACGTCGTACTCGGGCAGTACTTTGAGCATGACTTGGAGCATGTCATCAAAGGGGAAAAACGCTTAGAGGACATCATTGGTTTCGGCCCATACGGCTTGCGAATTGTGCCCTCTGCTTCAGGCGTGCAAGAGATGGCTAACATGAGCCCGGACGAACGTGAGCGTCTGATAGCTGAGCTGGCTACGCTTGAGCATAACACGGACTTTCTCATTTTTGACACAGGCGCGGGTATCTCGCGCAACGTGCTTGCTTTCGCTAATCTCGCCGATGAGGTCATCGTAGTGGTTACGCCCGAGCCTACGTCCATTGCCGATGCGTATGCGTTGGTCAAGCTGTTGGTCTCAACTCGCGCGGCGCACAGCATTGCTCTTGTGGTCAACCGTTCGCTTAGTATCGAGGATGGCCGAGCGACTGGTGAGCGCTTTATGACGCTCGCCGAGCGTTTTCTCCGTCACAAGCTGCGGTTCATCGGAGTAGTGTCAGATGACGTCATAGTTAGCCAAGCTGTGCGGAGACAGCACCCGTTTATTTTGAGCCATCCGGATAGCATGCCGAGCAGGCAGGTTGATGCCATTGCGCGCACTCTGGCCGGAGAGGCAGTTCAACCGGTGGCGGAGCGGGGTTTATTGCTCGGACTTAAGCGCCTGTTTGGAGGCAGATGATATGGCCGTACCAAGACTCCGAGTCGGACTTAAGCTTGAGATTTGGCGAGAAGACAGTGCCCTTACTTGGGTTACGCGTATCGAGGAAGTAAACGCGGAGAGCTTCGCTGTCTCTTCGATTTTTGCCGGAGCGGACGTGCATGTTTTGCGCCCAGATGAGCAGGTGAAGTGCATGTTCACCGACAAAGAGACGCAAGCACAGTATGGCTTTACCGCTAATGTCATCCGCCGTGAGATGAAAAGCGTCCCCTTGTACTATCTCTCGCATCCCACAGGATTCGTTAGGATTCAGAGGCGCGCTTTTGTGCGATTGCCGGTCTTGATACCGCAGTTGTTTCGGACTACGGGCGAAAGCGAGTGGCACAAAGGCTACCTACTTGACTTAAGCGGGGGAGGGGCAAGGATTTCCCATAGATTCGCTCTGAGTGTGGGGCAGGAAGTTCAGTTGCAGTTCACGCTACGCAAAGAAGATGGTCCGCTTTTGGTGCGGGGCCGCGTGGCTCGCGTCGAGCGAGCCGACGGGATTGGCCCGACTACATATCACAGCGGCATTCGCTTCGAAGCTCTGCCTGAAGCTACACAAGACCTCATTGTGGGTTATGTCTTTGAGCGCATGCTGTCCGGACGTCGGAAGCTAGAGGTATAGCATGGAAAGGGACGATTTAGTTCTCTCGTACTTGCCTTTGGTCCGCAGAATTGCAGGTCGCATCTACATTCCCTCGCCGGAAGTCATCGATAGGGAAGACCTCGTTGCCCACGGCGTAATTGGCCTTTTGGAGGCAGCGGAGAAGTACGACTCCACACGCGAGACAAGTTTTGCGAGTTTTGCCTATCGGCGCATTCGCGGCGCAATGCTTGACTCCATTCGTTCGCTTAGTTTTAGCCCGCGCGTAGTCAACGAGCGGATAAGCCAGTATCGCGAGGTCGAGGAGAAGCTCCTCGCCGCGGGAGGAGACATCACAGCAGAACGCATGGCAGAAGAACTAGAACTCTCTGTTCCGGAAGTTCACGCGCTAGTGGCGCACATGGCCTTACGTTCCGTGGTTTCACTCGATCGCGTGCTGTTTTCTGCAGATGGGGAGGAATTGCAGGTAACGCAGGTAGTAGGCTCAGCCGACAGCCCCGATCCCGTGCGCGTAGTACTAGAAGGTGAGCTGATGCAAGCGCTTACAGCTTCGCTCGGGAAGCTTGCGCCGCGGGATCGCGAAATGCTGGCGCTCTACTACGTGGAAGAGCTGACCCTAAAGGAGATTGCCTGTGTTTTTGGCGTAACGGAGGGACGCGTGTCCCAACTGCATAGTCGAGCCATCGAGTCGCTGCGACGCAACCTATGTCGCACACATCGCGAGGAGTGAAGTCGTGAATCTGGTGTTTTTTATAGTGGGTGTTGTAACGGGCGGAGTTGTCTGCTATCTTTACTTGCAGGGCACAAGAGCAGCTGTTCCGGATGAGGCACTTCTGCAGCGAGTGCAAGTGCTTGAGGAGCAGTTAGCGGCTCTAACTTCTGTGGGCGTTAGTTCTCTAGGCGCCCCAACCCGTACTAGTCGCACGCGCAAAGTAAACGCCCCCAGCGGGAAACAAGAGCGGGTTCTAGCACTCTACCGCGAGGGTTGGGACTGTGCCAAAATATCGCAAGAAACAGGTGTGCCCCTCGGACAAGTAGAGCTATTAACACGCCTGCACGGGAAGGAGTGAGTCGATTTGCTTCGCGGTCTGTATCAGGCTACATCGGCCATGGTAATTGCTAAGACGCGACAGGAAATGATCAGCGGCAATGTCTCAAACGCTGAGACGCCCGGGTTCAAACGCGACGATGTGGCAGAAGAAGTCTTTTCGGAGACCATGTGGGTTGCACAACTGGCAGGACAGAAGCGGTCCCTTGGCGCACCGGTGACACGCACGGCTCTCAGTGCATCGGTAACCGACCACAGGCAAGGCCAACTTGTCGAGTCGCATTCGCCTTACCACCTCGCCCTCAGCGGACAGGGCTTCTTCGCCGTACAGACTACCGAAGGCGTTCGCTACACGCGTGCCGGCGACTTTCGGCTTGATGCGAACGGCAATGTGGTTGATGCACGTGGCGGAAGATTACTGCTCTCTGACAGAACACCCTTAGCTGCGGGCGGTAGGCAGCTGCAGATTCTGCCAAGCGGTGAGGTCTTGCTAGGCGGTGCGCCCGCAGGACAGCTTCTTCTGGTTGACTTTCCGGACCTTAGCGGTCTAGTGCGCGATGTTAACGGTCAGTTCCAGGGCGATGGCCTGATTAGCGTCGCCGGAGAAGGTAGAGTGCATCAGTTTATGCTGGAGCAATCTAACGTCGATATAGGCGAGGAAATTGTGGACATGCTCCTCACCAACCGCATTTTTCAGAGTGCGCAAAGGATTGTGGCCACCTACGACCAACTCATGGAGAGAGCGAAGGAAATCGGCAGCGTACGGTAGGGAGGTGAAACATGCTACAGAGTATAAAGCGCAGCGTCAGCGGACTTGTGGCACAAATGAATCGACTGACCGCAATCAGTAGCAACATTGCTAACGCCAAGACGGCAGGCCACAAGCGTCAAAGCGGCACGTTCAGCGAGTTATTGGTGCAGGCGCTTGACGAACGCAATGTCCCCGTTTCGAGCCCTCAAGGCAGGTTTGTACACGGTGTCGAGTACAGACCCGAAACCGTGTTTACGCAAGGCGACCTTGTGCCGACGGGGCGAGCCCTCGATATCGCTCTTGTCGGCGCCGGGTTCCTCGAGCTTGCTGACCCCATGGAGCAGTCCGTTTTTGTGCGCGGAGGGAGTTTCTCGCTTGACTCGGCTGGGCGTTTGGTACACTCCTCTGGCAATGTGGTGCCGGGAGTGACGATTCCCCAAGCAGCGCAGGTGATTGACATAGACTCTCAAGGTAGAATAACCTATGCGGTGGACGGAGCGGTCAACGTAGGCGGGGAACTCCGCATTGTGTCGTTCGTGAATCCTGCCGGACTAAACCACCTGGGGCAGCTTGTATTTGCGCAAGGAGTCAACTCCGGCGAGGCGACAGCAGACGAGTCTCTAGTCAAGCAGGGATTTCTTGAGGCAAGTAATGTTTCCCTGTTGGACGAGATGACATCACTCGTCAGGGCACAGCGGGTCTACCAGACAAATGCCGCCGCCGTGCGCACACTCGATGAAATGTGGGAGAGAAGCACCGACTTGAGGAGATAGCTGGGAGGATAACGGATGGAGTATCCCGTAGGGATAGGTGAGTTTAGGGTGGCGGTGGCCCCCGGAATTCTCGTCACGCGCGGCTTAGGCTCGTGTGTGGGTGTGATATTGTATGACGCTGATGTACGACTGGGTGGGCTGGCCCACGTTATGTTGCCTAATAGTCGAGACTTTACTAGCTTCAGTAACCCTTACAAATTCGCGGATTTGGCTATCCCTGCCCTCATTTCGGAAATGCGGGCGCGCGGAGCTAGGATGCTCCGAGCCCGCCTAGTCGGCGGAGCACGCATGTTTGCTAACGGCGTGACTCGCGCAGGGTTTGACATCGGTGACCGCAATATAATCCAAGCTCGTGTCATTCTCACTGCCTTCGCTGTGCCCGTGGTGGCTGAGGACGTAGGCGGGAGCGTTGGGCGTACCGTTTTGCTCGACGTCAGCTTGGGAAAAGTCACAGTCCGCACGGCGGGCCACGGTGAAAAAGCCTTATGAACGAACAAGAATTTGCTCGCTTTACACAGCAATTGAAGCATGAACATGGCTTGGACCTGTCATTGTATAAGGAAACGCAGATTAAGCGTCGGCTACTCAGTTACATGCAGCGTTACTCTATTGCTGACGCAGGAGGATTAACGCAGTACATAACCTCCCAGGAAAAGCGAAGCCACCTCGTGGATTTTCTGGACATCAATGTGTCAGAGTTTTTCCGGAATCCCGAGCTCTTTATTTATCTGGAACAAGAGGTGTTTAGTCGCCTAACGGCGAAACAGAAGAGCCTGAGGGTATGGAGTGCAGGCTGCTCCATAGGCGCCGAACCTTATTCTCTGGCCATAGCCCTTCGAGAGGCGCAAGTCACCCACGAGCGTGCCATCTGGGCTACTGACCTGGATGCGGGAGCATTGCATCAGGCGGCGCAAGGTCTATACAGCCCGGCTGATGTGCGGAATGTGGGCGATAGCCGCCGGAATAGCTACTTTGACTTGGAGAATGGCAGTTACCGAGTTAAACCCCAGCTAAAGTCAATGATAGAGTTTGCCCGCCACGATTTATTGCGCGATGTAATACCACAACGGTTCGACTTGGTCGTGTGCCGCAACGTAGCGATATATTTCACCGAAGAAGCCAAGCTAGCGATGTTAGAGCGCTTTTCCAACTGCTTGTTGCCCGGGGGTGTCCTGTTCACCGGGGCTACAGAAAGTTATCCCTCACACCGCGCCTTTAGACTTAGGCGAATACACAGCTGCTTTTACGAGAAAGTAGGCGATTAAAGTGCAAGGCATTTCAACCCTGCAACTTGACGTAATCAACGAAATTGGCAACATGGGGGCGGGCCATGCCGCCACCGCACTTTCCCTGCTGATGGGGCGAAAAGTGGACATGAAGGTCCCAGAAACAAAGTTTCTTAGCATTGAAGCAGGCTGTGCGGAACTCAGTCGCGAGGGCGAAGTAGGCGTAGGCGTGGAGGTTGGGCTAAGCGGCGCGATTGATGGCTTAACTTTGCTTACAGTAGGTGAAGAGAGCGCAAAGCATCTGTTAGAAGCCTTTGGGGACATGTTGGCAGGGCAGAGCCTTGATGATGCGCTCGCGCAATCGGCCCTGATGGAAATTGGCAATATTGTAACGGGTTCGTTTCTTACCGCTATCACCGACTTCCTTGGCGAGACATCGAGTGCGTTACCACCGCGATTCATTCACGACTACTTTGACGCCTTTGTATGTAACGTCGTGGTCGCTGGCTGTCGTAATGTGGACGGGCTATTAATCTTTAAGACAGAGCTCCGTGTGGACGAACGATGCGTTTCCAGCGACTTGGCATTTCTACCATCACAGGAAGCATTTGCGTTAATAATGAATAAGATCTTATCTGCAGGGGGAATGAGTTAGATGTCGAAGCGAATTCTGGTGGTAGACGATGCTGCATTTATGCGCATGATGCTCTCCGACCAACTGACGAAAGCAGGGTTTGAGGTCGTAGGCCATGCCGAAAACGGTCTCGTTGCCATCACGAAGTTTAAGGAGTTGCGCCCTGACTTGGTGACAATGGACATTACCATGCCGGAAATGGATGGCATACAGGCTGTAAAGGAGATTCGGCGCATCGACCCATCCGCGCGCATTGTGATGTGTAGCGCAATGGGGCAGCAACATATGGTGATGGATGCGATTCAGGCTGGAGCGCGAGACTTTATCGTCAAGCCGTTTGACCCAGGTCGCGTTGTTCAAGCTGTAACGAAAGCATTATCTTAGGTTGACCAAACATGCGCAACGTACTTAGTCAGGCGGAGATAGATAGCCTACTGCAGAGCCTAGAGCAAGGTGAAGTGAGCACAGAAGACTTAACGAAGGAGCAGGTGCGGGTACGCAAGTATGATTTTCGGCGCCCGAATCGCTTCTCTAAGGGCAACCTAAGCCTCTTGTCGCTGGTTCATGACCATTTTGCACGGCAATTAGCGAATTTCCTGACTGCGTATCTGCGCGTTCCCGTCGTGGCGAAACTAGCCACAGTGGATCAAGTCGCATTTGAAGATTTGGTAGTGTCTTTGCCAGCGCACACTGTAGCTGCAGTATTTGCCTTGAGCAGCTACGGTTTAGGCATCATTAACATGGGTTATGATTTATCTATTCCCATTATTGACTTAATTTGTGGGGGAAGTGGGGATGTCGCCAAGCGCGGACGGCCTGTGACAGAAATTGAGGTTAATATGTATCGACGGTTGGTCGCATATATGCTAGAACGCTACGAAGTTGCTTGGAAAGACACCTTCCCCCTCGCCTGTGCTCTCCAGTCACTGGAAACAAATCCTCGCCTGATTCAATCTATCCCCCCGCAGGAAATGGTTGCTGTAGTCACGCTTTCCCTTACGATCAACAAAGTACAAGGCATTTTATCAGTGTGTCTCCCCTTTATGACGATTGACAGCATTATTAACAGACCGAAAGTAGAGGCTTCTGAAACAGTTAGGCTAGACTATCGCGAGCGCTGGCAGGACAGGCGCAGGACCTTAGGTCAAGCGATGCTGTCTCTGGCCGCTTTGCTGGGAGCAGGGGAGATTAGCGTGCGGGAGTTCCTGCACCTCTCAGTCGGGGATGTTGTCGCCGTAGACAAGAAGCCGGGTGAGTTGATAGATCTTTTAGTAGAGGACCGTCGAGCGTTTGCTGTGCAGCCGGGCATAGTAGATACCCAGCTGGCAGTACAGGTTGTCGCAGCGCGGTTGGGGGGAGAGGAAGAAGTTGACTAGCAAATATTTGTCGCAGGACGAGATTGACGCGATACTAAAGTTTGGAGCCAATCCAAACACCGACCTGTCGCCCGCGGAGCGCGATGCACTGGGGGAAGTAGGCAATATTTCCATGGGAACAGCTGCTACTACGCTTTCGCAGTTGCTAAATAGGCGAGTAAGCATAACCACTCCGCGCGTAAGGGTGCTAGGGCTACAAGAGCTACTTGCGCAGTTCTCGGTGCCTTACCTTGCTTTGCTCGTTAATTTCACAGCTGGCATGTCGGGGTTTAACCTCCTGGTAGTGCGCACATCTGACGCGGCGGTAATTGCTGATCTTATGCTTGGTGGTACCGGGCATGTTGACTCTGTGGAACTTGACGAGTTGAAGATTAGCGCCGTGGCCGAAGTCATGAACCAAATGATCGGTACGGCCGCAACGTCTTTGCACTCCCTGTTTGGCCGTAGAGTGAACATCTCTCCTCCCGAAGTGGTTATGTTTGACGTGCCCCCCAAGGAGGGCGTGCTGGCGCAACTTGAACGCGAGACTTTGGCGGTAGTGGCTTTTCGGATGGTTGTGGGCGACCTGATCGACAGTGAACTGCTGCAGGTGATGCCCGTCGCTTCCGCTAAACAGATGGCAGAACATCTGTTGGGCGGAATAGCGCCGGCTCCCGGCAAGGAAAGCGCCAATCTCCCGACCGAGGCTATGCCTCCCGCACCGCCCGCGCCGGAAGTCTCCGTTCAACGGGCGCAGTTTTCGCCTTTACAGGCGCCTCTGCACACCGGCCCGGGCCCTAACATCGAGCTCATTTTGGATGTGCCCTTGCAGGTGTCTGTGGTGCTTGGCAAGAGCAGGAAAGCAATCAAGGACGTCTTGGCTCTTGGCACCGGTTCAGTGGTTGAGCTTGACCGCATGGTGGAAGACCAAGTGGACGTGCTAGTAAACGGCACATTGATTGCCCGCGGTGAAATCGTTGTAGTTAACGAAAACTTTGGCGTACGTATCACCAGTATTCTCAGCCCGGCTGAGAGACTGCGCGAGATTAACAGGTAAAATTTACAGGAAACTAGTTAACAGGTTATGCGTGCAAGGCGCAGAACTCCTTCTGTACAACATAGAAGGAGGCCAAAACGCAGAATGAGAAAACTATTCGCCGCCGCTCTTGTGTTCACCCTGCTACTTATGCCGTTGCCCGTGTTTGCCGAGGGTCTAGCCGGACGGTACGTCGCCGAACAGGCCCTTGAACTAAGGGGATTGCCGTTTCAGTTTAGCGGCGAGGATCGCACTGGATTTGATGCTTCGGGGCTGTTGGTGTACGTCTTTGGTCAGTTTGGGGTGAGTCTCCCGCGTACGACGGCTCAGCAAGCTACCGTCGGCACGGCGGTGACGCGTTCACAACTTAGAGCGGGAGACATCGTGCTCTTTGCCTCCGGTAGCACTCGCTGGACGGGCATCTTTGTCGGCAACAATGCCGTTGTTTGGGCTAGTCCGAGTGCGGGCGTGGTGCGCCAAGCGAGCCTCGCCGAAGCGTCAGTCTCGTCTCTCTTCCGTGGCGCGCGCCGCATACCGGAGTCAGCGTTTGATAGGGCCATACTCGTGCTGGCGACAGCTGCGGAATATCTCGGCACGCCGTATGTGTTCGGCGCTGACGGCCCCGATAGCTTCGACTGCTCCGGCTTTACCCGCTATGTTTTCGCAAAACACGGCATAGCCCTACCTCGTACCTCGATTAACCAGGCCTCGGCCGGGGTGAGGGTACCGATTGCCGAGCGACGTAAGGGCGACCTCTTGGTTTTTGTGGACACGTGGCGTCCGGGTATTTCGCACGTCGGCATTTATGTTGGCGATGGAGAGTTTATCCATGCGACCACGCGCGAGGGCGTAAGTTACGCTAACCTAAGAAGCACCTATTGGGGCAGCAGGCTACATAGCGTGCGCCGCCTAATACCATAGAGTGAGAGGAGCAGCCACGAGTGCCCGTCAGTTGCTCTACTGGGCACTGGGCACTGGGCACCGAGCGCTGCTCTGCTAGGAGCCGAGAGCCAGGAGCTAGGAGCCCCACCTTATAGGCCCTATGCTATACGCTTTTACACTAACCGCGTGTTCACACGCGGTTTTTCCTGTTATAATTACGAAAGATAACCGGAGGGAGATTAACGTTATGGAGAGACGACAGGCCCTAGCTATAATAGCGGGGGTGCGTGGCGTGCGATACGCCCAAGTTTCTCATCTCGACTTTGCTCGCTTTCCGCTCTACTCGGCTGATGCCTGGACGGATGCAGGTTTGTCTCGGTCTGGTGCGCTTGCCTTAGCGAAGGCCTTTAGGGAACAGGATAGGGACCCCTTGCACCAGGAGAAGGCTCGGGCGGTGGTCATCGAAGAACGGGACTACCCTGAGGCGCTCTGCCACCTATATTCGCCGCCGCTGGTCTTATACATACGCGGCAGCCTAGGCAGACAACGAGGGGTAGCGGTAGTCGGTACGCGCAAGGCGACTCCTTACGGGCGACAAGTAGTAGAGATGGTCGTGCCCACTGTTGTCGCGGCAGAACACGCGGTGGTCAGTGGTTTGGCACGTGGGATTGACACCCTTGCGCACGGGGCCGCCCTGCGCTGTGGCGGGCACACCATTGCCGTTATGGGCCGCGGTTTAGACGATATCTACCCACGCGAGAACTCACTACTGGCAGAAAAGATAGTGGAACAGGGCGGAGCGCTAGTAAGTGAGTACCCAGAAGGAACGCCTCCTCTGGCATGGCACTTCCCCGCACGCAACCGCATAATCAGCGGTTTGTCGCGCGTGTGTCTCGTGATAGAAGGCGACATGGGCAGCGGGGCGCTGATCACCGCCGAACATGCACTTGAAGAAGGAAAAGAGGTCTTGGCAGTACCGGGTAGCATTTTCAGTCCGCAAAGTAGGGGCACTAATTATCTTCTCGCGCAGGGAGCGACGCCCCTGCTCGACCCACAGTGTATCTACGAAACGTTAGGCGTCCCCGCCAAGCCAAAGGAGGCTCCGCCCGTTCTGCTTAGGCCGGAGGAATCGTTGGTGCTGATGGCCTTAGGCACCGAACCCTTGAGTGTGGACGAGGTATGCCTCCTGACGGGATTTCCTGTAGCCGTCGCTGCCGCGGCGCTGACGGCGCTAGAGGTGACAGGAGCAGTAGAACGCCTGCCCGGCGGGGCCTACTTACGTCTCTCGGGATAAGATATTTG
Source organism: Selenomonadales bacterium (assembly GCA_018335585.1). Lineage (NCBI taxonomy): Bacteria > Bacillati > Bacillota > Negativicutes > Selenomonadales > Selenomonadales bacterium. The sequence continues at coordinate 108,704 of JAGXRZ010000020.1, read as the reverse complement.
CCTACGAGGCAAAAGAAGTGTAAGTGATTCAGTAGAGGTGATTTATCTGCCGAAATACCTTGTGATTGTGGAGTCTCCTGCCAAAGCTAAGACTATTACCAAGTACCTAGGTTCAAAGTATGCCGTTAAAGCGTCGTACGGTCATCTGCGTGACTTGCCTAAGAGTCAGCTAGGTGTGGACGTTGAGAGGGACTTTTCTCCTAAGTACATAACCATTAGGGGCAAGGGTGAGACGGTCAAAGAACTGCGTGAAGCCGCCAAAAAAGCTGACAAAGTGTTTCTCGCCACCGACCCTGACCGAGAGGGAGAGGCGATTTCTTGGCATTTGGCGCATACTTTGGGCCTTAACCTAGAGAGCGCATCGCGCGTTACCTTCAATGAGATTACCGAAGCGGCGGTACGAAACGCCTTCAAACACCCGCGGCGCATCGACGCAAGCCTAGTGGATTCGCAGCAGGCTAGGCGCATTCTTGACCGGATTGTGGGCTATAAGTTGTCGCCTTTGCTGTGGGCGAAAGTGAGAAAGGGCCTTAGTGCAGGTCGGGTGCAGTCTGTAGCCGTGCGCTTAATTGTCGACCGGGAGAGAGAGATTCAAGCCTTTCTACCCAAGGAGTATTGGACGCTACAGGTCTCCCTTAAGCCAAGTCAGGCCAAGCCATTCGTGGCTAAGCTGATGGGGTGCGAGCTCGTCAGCGAGGCACAGGTGGTGGAAATCTCCACCGCACTGCAAAAGCAGCAGTTTGTGGTTAAGGCAGTAAAGCGCACCGAGAAAGAACGGAAGCCTTCCCCGCCGTTTAACACTAGTACCTTACAGCAAGAAGCGGCAAGAAGGCTAGGATTCACGGCCAAGCGCACGATGCGCATCGCTCAGATGCTCTATGAAGGGGTTGAGCTGGGAAAAGAGGGAGCCGTCGGACTCATCACCTACATGCGTACTGACAGCACGCGCTTAGCGCAAGAGGCCATGACCGAGGCCGAAAGCTACATCAAGACGCAGTTTGGGCCGTCGTATCACACCGCACGGCAGTATGCGTCTAAGAAGAATGCAGGCACAGGCACGCATGCGCAAGATGCCCACGAAGCTATTCGTCCGACTTACGTGGAGCGCAAGCCAGATGACCTAAAGGCCACCCTTTCAAGCGAGCAATACAAGTTGTACAAACTTATCCACGCGCGGTTTCTCGCCTCCCAGATGTCAAACGCGCGCTTTGACACTGTGCAGGTAGATATAGAAGCCGGTGAGCATGCATTTCGGGCGGTTGGCTCGCGGTTGGTGTTCCCGGGTTTTCTTGCACTCTACGAAGAAGAAAACGAGGATGAGGAGACAAAGGATGCGGGCGAGCTCCCAGCCCTCGAGGTCAATCAGGTGCTGTCTCTCGTAAAATTATCGCCTAAGCAGCACTTCACGCAGCCTCCGCCTAGGTATACGGAAGCCTCATTAATCAAGACTCTAGAAGAAGAGGGGATTGGCAGGCCGAGCACCTATGCGCCAATCATTGACACGATTCAGGCCCGGGGGTATGTCGAAAAAGAGCAAAAGCGGTTCGTCGCTACGGAACTAGGACAAGTCGTGGTGGGAATACTGACTGAGCACTTTCCGGAGCTAGTGGAAGTCAAGTTTACCGCAGCGCTAGAAAGCAAGCTCGACGCTATAGAGAACGGGCAGTCTACCGCCGTAGAGGTGCTGCGGGAGTTCTGGGCGGTCTTCGCCGAACAGCTCGATAGGGCTTTAGCCGGGGTAGACAAGGTCGAAATTGCCGACGAAGAGACGGATGAAGTATGCTCGCTATGCGGCCGCAACATGGTGGTAAAGTCCGGCCGTTTCGGGAAGTTTCTCGCTTGCCCCGGCTTTCCGGCTTGCCGCAACACCAAACCTTTGCTGAAGTCTATCGGGGTCGCTTGCCCACAGTGCGACGGCAGCTTAGTTGAGCGCCGTAGCAAGCGCGGGCGCGTGTTCTATGGCTGTTCCAACTACCCGAGCTGTGGCTATGTGGTATGGCAAAGGCCCAGTGAAACGCCGGCTGGGGGAGAGAGCAAGTGAACCACGTTTCTGTGATTGGTGGAGGTTTGGCAGGCTCGGAGGCCGCTTGGCAGCTAGCACGTCAGGGAACAGCCGTTACGCTCTATGAGATGCGTCCTAAGCTTACTACGGGGGCACATCATACGGCATTGCTTGCCGAGTTGGTGTGTAGCAATTCGCTGCGGGCGGCCGGCCTAAGCAACGCTGTCGGTTTGCTCAAAGAAGAGATGCGACAATTAGGTTCCCTGGTCATGCAGGCGGCCGAGGCCACGCTTGTGCCTGCCGGTGGCGCCATGGCGGTTGACCGTACCGAGTTTGCCGAATACGTGACGCGGGCACTAGAGAGTCATCCGCTAGTCACGGTTTGTCGGCAAGAGATAACGGAGTTGCCGCAATGCGGCGTGGTGATTGTAGCTTCCGGGCCGCTCACTTCCGCAGCTCTGGCGGAATGCTTACGCCAAGAGCTCGAATCGCCCTACCTCGCCTTCTTCGACGCGGCCGCGCCGATTGTCTTGGCAGACTCCATCAATTGGGATCACGCTTTTTTGGCCTCACGCTATGGCAAAGGTGAAGCCGCGTACATAAATTGCCCTCTCAGCGAAGAGGAGTACGACGAGTTCTATGGCGCGTTGATTTCCGCCGAGCGTCAGCAGCTAAAAGATGTTGACGCTGCAGCATGCTTTGAAGGTTGCATGCCGATTGAGTCGATGGCCGACAGGGGCAGAGACACCTTGTTGTTTGGGCCGCTTAAGCCCGTTGGGCTAGTCGACCCCAAAACCGGCAGACGTCCCTTTGCCGTCGTGCAGCTGCGACAGGATAATCGCGCTGCCACGCTGTACAACCTCGTCGGGTTTCAGACACGTCTTACTTGGAGAGAACAACAACGCGTCTTCAGTCTCATACCGGCCTTAAAGAAAGCAGAGTACGTGCGCTACGGCGTAATGCACCGCAACACGTTCATTGATTCTCGTGCAGTTCTCTTGCCTACTTTACAGTGGCGTCAAGACAAGCGCGTGCTCTTTGCCGGGCAGATAACTGGTGTAGAGGGTTACGTGGAGTCGGCAGCATGCGGCCTTGTGGCTGGCATTAATGGGTACCGCCTAGTGCAGGGGATGGAACCGCTGGTGTTGCCGACGGCGACAGCGCACGGTGCGCTCATCAACTACATAACAGAGCCATCGCCCTCGCCGCTGCAGCCCATGAACGTCACCTTCGGTCTGTTCCCTCCCCTAGCCGCACCGCCGCGCGACCGGAAATTGCGTAATCTCGCTTACTCCGAGCGCGCCTTGCGAGAATTAACAGAGTTTTTCCGCAAACTTAGCCCTGATTGCTTGTGTGGTTAGTGCAGGCATGATAAGATTTGGGTGGTGATGCGGGTGGACGACCATATTGACCGATATTTGCTGAGCCTCCGTGTCGAGAGGGGTTGCAGCGACAAGACGCTGGCCAGCTACTCCTTAGATCTCCGCCAGTTTAGAGAGTACATCGGGGATAGATCCATCTCGGCTTTAGCTCCCGGCGACGTGCGCAGGTTCATTGCGCACCTAGCCAAGCGCGGCTATGCCAAGAGCTCTTTGGCACGAAAAATCTCCTGCTTGCGTTCGTTCTTTAGTTTTCTCGTACAGACTGAAGTAGGCATCACCAACGTCGCGGCAGCGATAGATTTGCCTAGGCAGAGGCGCGCGTTGCCGACGGTGCTGTACGAGGACGACGTCGACAAACTGCTTGACTTAGCTCAAGGAGAAAACCTTGCGCTGCGGGATCGGGCGCTTCTCGAACTACTCTACGCCACGGGGTGTCGTGCCAGCGAGATTGCGGCGCTTAAGCTCTCCGATATTGATTGGGGTGCTTACACGCTCAGGGTGATGGGTAAGGGTGCCAAAGAGCGCATCGTCCCCTTTGGGAAGGTAGCCGCAGAACATTTGCGCACCTATCTTAACAATCTGCGCGCTAAGCTCGTGGGGGACCGCAGTGTAAGACATGTGTTTGTCAACTATCGGGGGACTCCTTTAAGCAGGCGGAGTCTTGGACGCATCGTGGACAAGTACGTGCAGCGAGGGGAGTTTACAGGGGTTACACCGCACGCGTTACGCCATAGTTTTGCCACTCACCTACTGGATAACGGCGCAGATCTACGCGCTGTGCAGGAGTTGCTAGGGCACACCTCTATATCTACTACACAAGTCTACACTCATGTATCGAAGGAGAGAATCAAAGCAGTGTACAACAAGGCCCATCCGCGTGCTTGAGGCTCGCGTGTCCTGAGCGGGACAAGTTACGAAATCAAGTGGTATTTTAGGAGGAGAGAGCATGGGTTTATTGGAAAAGACGCGCAGGCTGAACAAAGTTCTTCAACAGGGCGCCGGAGACGCGGTAAGGTTTAGTGACTTAGCGCAGTTGTTCGGGCAAGTTTTTCGGGCCAACACGTACATTCTCAACACGCGCGGCAAGCTCCTTGGCGTAGCTCTGATCGATGACTACGAGTGTGATTTGCTTAAGCGGCATGTAAGGTCCGGACGTTTCCCTGCCGATTACAATGACAAAATCCTAGCGATTGCCGAAAGCAATATAAACTGCAGGGAAACGGAGAACTGCGTGTTTGACGACTCCGAGTGTGAACACACCCGTAAGCTGACCACTATAATCCCTGTCGTTGGCAGGGGTGAAAGGCTCGGCACGATGCTGATTGCCCGCTTTGATGACCCCTTAAATGACGATGACGTGGCATTAGCCGAGTTTGGCGCTACTATTTTGGCCATGGAGATTCTAAGGGCGCGTCAAGAAGCCGCAAGCCAGGAGTCGCGCCAGCGGGCTATCGTCGAGATGGCTGTAGACGCGCTGTCCTATTCAGAACTCGAAGCCGTAGAGCACATTATGCGTGAGTTAGGTGCCGAGAATGAAGGCTTATTGGTGGCAAGTAAAATCGCGGACCAAGCCGGCATTACCCGTTCGGTAATTGTAAATGCCTTACGCAAGTTAGAGAGCGCGGGGGTCATTGAATCGCGCTCGCTAGGCATGAAGGGCACGTATATTAAGGTGCTTAACAACAAGCTGCTCGAAGAACTAGCCAAGAATGACTAACCCAGCCCAGGAGCCAGGAGCCCCCGCACCTCTCCGAATTTGCTTGCCCAAAGCGTAGGGGTATGCTATACTGAGCGTCGGTGTTTTATTACACACGCGGCCGGATGTGCTAGTGGTGCCGTGCTAAGGCGCGGTTTAGGCACAGTAGAAGGCGCGGAGGAAAAACCTAAGGAGGTGAGTCTCATGGCAGTAATCAGCATGAAGCAACTACTCGAAGCGGGCGTGCATTTTGGTCACCAAACGCGCCGCTGGAACCCCAAGATGGCTCCATTCATCTTTATGGAGCGCAACGGTATCTACATCATCGACCTGCAAAAGACCGTGCGCAAATTAGATGAGGCTTACGCGTTCGTGAAGAGCGTCGTGGCAAATGGAGAAACCATCATGTTTGTCGGTACCAAAAAGCAAGCGCAGGAGGCAGTCGTCGAGGAAGCTCGCCGCTGCGGCATGTTCTATGTCAACCAGCGTTGGCTCGGCGGCACCTTGACAAATTTCCAGACAATCGAAAAGCGCATCAAGCGCCTGCATGACCTCGAACGCATGGAGGCAGACGGAACTTTCGATGTTCTTCCCAAAAAGGAAGTTATCACTTTGCGCAAGGAAATGGAGAGGCTAGAAAAGTTTCTTGGCGGTATACGCGACATGCGTCAGCTTCCCGGAGCGCTTTTCGTCATCGACCCCCGTAAGGAGCGGAACGCCATTGCCGAGGCGCGCAGACTTCGCATCCCCATCGTGGCTATTGTTGACACTAACTGTGATCCGGACGAAGTTGATTACATCATTCCGGGGAATGACGATGCCATCCGCGCAGTCAAGTTGTTAACTGCGACGATGGCCGATGCTGTCCTCGAAGCTAGACAAGGTGAGCAGTTAGCAGAGTAGTCGTAGGAGTAAAGATGCGAAACGAGGGAGGTATGCATGATGGCCAAGATTGAAGCTAGTCTCGTAAAAGACTTGCGTGAGCGGACAGGCGCCGGCATGATGGACTGCAAGAAGGCACTAAATGAAACTAACGGCGATATGGAGAAAGCAGTTGAGTTTTTGCGTGAGAAAGGGCTTGCAGCCGCCAATAAGAAGGCCGGGCGTATCACTAGCGAGGGTGTAGTTGAGTCTTACATCCATGGCAACGGTCGCATAGGCGTCTTGGTGGAAATGAACTGCGAGACGGACTTTGTCGCGAAAACCAACGAGTTTCGCGCCCTGTGCCGCGACATCGCGATGCAAATTGCGGCAGCTAATCCGCAGTATATCGTGCGCGAAGAGGTTCCGGCACACATCATTCAGCACGAAAAAGACATATTACGGGCGCAGGCCATTAATGAAGGCAAGCCGGAAAAGATTATCGACAAGATGGTAGAGGGACGCCTAGAGAAGTTCTTCGCCGATGTGTGCCTGATGGAACAGCCCTTTATTCGTGAGGGCGACGTCACCGTGAAAGAGCACATTCAATCTAGAGTTGCCACCACAGGCGAAAACATCACAGTCCGCCGGTTTGTCCGCTATCAAATGGGTGAAGGGTTACCCAAGCGCACTACCGAGGAGTAACAAAGAGGGGGAACACGGGAGTGTTCCCCTTTTTGAGAGGGGTATGGATTCGTGGAGCCGAAGTATCGCCGCGTAATTGTAAAGCTCAGTGGGGAGGCTCTAGCCGGACAGCAGGGCTTTGGCATCGACCTAGACATTGTCTCTGGTGTGGCCAGAGAACTCGTAGAGATAAGGCATCTCGGAGTCGATGTGGCTGTCGTCGTGGGCGGGGGAAATCTCTGGCGAGGTGCCCCGCGCAGCCAAGAGGGCTTAGACCGCGCCACGGCGGATTACATGGGGATGCTTGCTACAGTTATGAATGCTCTGGCCCTCCAGGACGCTATCGAGAAACTAGGCGTAGCGACGCGGGTCCAGACGGCAATCGAAATGAAGCAGATTGCTGAACCCTACATTAGGCGCAAAGCCATCACTCATTTAGAAAAAGGCTACATAGTGATTTTTGCCGCGGGAACCGGTAACCCCTTCTTTTCGACGGACACTACCGCAGCGCTGCGCGGTGCCGAAATCGGCGCAGAAATCATCCTTAAAGCCACACAAGTAGATGGCGTCTATGACAGCGACCCACATCTAAATGCCAATGCCAAGCGCTTCGCGGAGCTAAGTTACATCGAGGTCTTGCGGCGTAACCTGCGCGTAATGGACGCCACGGCCACGTCGCTGTGCATGGACAACGGCATTCCGATTATGGTTTTTAGTCTCAGCGTACCGGGAAACATTAAGCGCGCCGTAATGGGCGAAGATGTAGGGACCTTCATCAGGAGGGAGGATATCCATGATTAAAGATGTGCTAAAGGAAGTAGAAGACAAAATGAAGAAGTCGGTGCAGTCGCTGCAAAAAGAGCTGGGGGGACTGCGGGCCGGCAGGGCGACGCCGGCGTTGCTGGAAAAGCTGGTCGTGGAATACTACGGTGTGCCCTCACCCATACACCAAGTTGCCAGTGTCAACGTGCCTGACGCACGCACGCTGGTCATCCAGCCTTGGGACAAAGCCATGCTCAAGCCGATTGAGAAGGCTATTCAAAAATCAGATTTGGGTCTCACGCCCAACAGCGACGGCACCTTAATTCGTCTGGTTATCCCACCGCTTACTACCGAACGGCGTAACGAGCTGGTGAAGGTGGCCAGGAAAAAGGCGGAAGAGGCAAAGGTCGCTGTGCGCAATCTGCGCAGGGATGCCAATGAACTGGTAAAGAAGCTCGAGAAAGATGGCGATATCTCCGAAGACCAAGCCAAGAAGGGTCAGGAGGAAGTGCAGAAGCTCACCGATAGGTACGTGAAAGAGACCGATGAAGTCCTGCTGGCCAAAGAGGCTGAAATAACGGAGGTGTAAGGCACTCCCCCCAGAGACGGGGGGATTATGCTACAGGAGGATGACGATGAGCCCGACACATGTCGCCATTATTATGGACGGCAACGGCCGTTGGGCTGAGCGCCGCGGCCTACCGCGCTCAGCCGGTCACCGCGCAGGCTTAGAGAGCGCTCGCAAGGTTATACAAGAAGCAGCGCGGCTCGGCATCAAGTTTCTTACGTTATATGCTTTCTCAACTGAGAATTGGAAGCGTCCGCCCGGTGAAGTGGAGTTCATTATGAGTTTGCCGGGTGAGTTCTGGCGCAAGGAGCGCCCTGCGCTACAGGAAGCAAACGTGCGCATAAAAATACTAGGAGACATTAAAGCCTTGCCGCTCGGGACGCGCCAAGCTGTGGAGGAGGCGGTAGCTGCGACGCGCACAGCGTCGGGGCTTACCGTAAACCTCGCCCTTAACTACGGTGCCCGGGCGGAGATTATGCGAGCGGCGCGTTTGTTCGCAGAGCGACACGCACGTACCGGCACAGAGGCAGACTTCTCGGCTTGCCTGTATACAGATGGTCTGCCCGACCCAGACCTGCTTATCCGCCCCGGCGGGGAGAAGCGCATCAGCAACTTCCTCCTTTGGCAGTTAGCATACACCGAGTTGTTTTTCGTGGAAAAGCTATGGCCAGACTTTGATGGCAGCGATCTTCGGGAAGTCATTTTGGAGTATCAAGGTCGCAGCATCAGGCGGGGAGGACTATAGCGATAGGGGGGCGCTTGTGCTTACGCGGATTCTTACCGGACTAGTCGGTCTTCCTATAATCCTTGTGGCAATCTATGAAGGTGCTCTGCCCATGACGCTCCTCACGATGGTACTTGCTGTACTAGCGGTGATGGAGATGCAGAATCTCCTGCGGGCGAAGAACATTACCACTAGTTCTTTAGTCTATTGGTTTCCCATACTGTATTTGTGGGCGGCGCATATAGGTGCAGTTCAATTAGCGTTACAGCTGGTTGTCGCGCTGTGCTCCGTGCTCTTGGCGCGTCAGTTGCTTACGTTCCCCGGCTTTAGTCTCGCCGAGGTAGGCGCAAGTTTGCTTGCCGCACTTTACCCTACCATTCTCTTTGGGAACTTGCTCTTCCTGCGCGCGGAGGCCGGCGCCCTGTGGGCCATTGCGGCTGTCGTCGGCGTCTGGGCCTATGACTCCTTTGCCTATCTAATCGGGGTGCGCTTCGGCCGAGTGCGTCCTTGGCGAGATGTCTCGCCCAAGAAGAGCGTTGAAGGGGCGGTGGGGGGTCTACTCGGCAGCGTCTTAGTTTTTGTGTTAATGCACAGCCACTTGCGTCTCACTCTGTTAGGCGCCATAATGATGGGTATACTGGTCGGTTTTGTGGGCCAACTAGGTGACTTAGCGGAGTCGGCGCTAAAGCGCTATGTGGGCGTGAAAGACTCTGGCACTTTGCTCCCCGGTCATGGCGGCGTGCTTGACAGGTTTGACTCCTTGATGTTCGCTGCTACCGCCGTGTATTGGGTGTGGATGGCGATAATGCCATGACAAAGGCCAAGCAAGTAGTAGTCCTTGGCGCTACGGGGTCGATAGGCACAGGCTGTCTTGACGTTATACGGCGTAATCCACATAGACTGCAGGTGGTCGGCCTCGGGGCTGGCAGCAATATAGAGCTATTGATGGCACAAGTAGAGGAGTTTCGTCCGGCTTTTGTGGCCATACGCGACACAGAGAAAGCGACAGCCCTTCGTTTGGCGTATTCTAGGCTGACGGTTTTTGCCGGCGAGTCGGCCGCCGTAGACCTCGTGCGCGCAGCCCCGGCGGACGTGGTGGTAGCCGCGACAAGTGGCATGGCAGGACTCCCTGCAGTGTTTGCGGCAGCAGAGAAGGGCGTCCGTCTCGCACTGGCCAACAAGGAAGCTCTGGTGGCGTCCGGACGTTTGCTGATGGAGGCGGTGACGAGAAGCGGAGGGGAGCTCATCCCTGTAGACAGCGAGCACTCGGCCATTTGGCAAGCGCTCCTGGGGTGGCAGGTGGCCGATGTGAAGAGGCTTATTCTCACAGCCTCTGGGGGACCGTTTCTTGGCAAGTCGCGCTCCGAACTTGCTGCGATTACTGCAGATGACGCGCTGCAACACCCCACTTGGCGCATGGGGCGAAAGATTACCGTAGACTCGGCTACGCTGATGAACAAGGGCTTAGAGATTATTGAGGCGCATCACTTGTTTGGTATGCCGTATGAGCGCATTGAGACCTTGGTGCACCCGGAAAGTATAGTGCACTCGCTAGTGGAGTACGTTGATGGTTCTCAGTTAGCTCAGTGCAGTCGCCCTGATATGCGCATTCCCATTCAACTTGCCCTGTCGTATCCGGAAAGGTGGCCTGGGGAGTACGTAGTGAACAACTGGCATGGCACCACATGGTCCTTCCTTCCTCCCGATCTAGAAGCTTTTCGTTGTCTGGGATTAGCGATAGAGGCAGGTAAGGTGGGAGGATCGTACCCCATTGCTCTTAACGCTAGCAATGAGCTGGCAGTTTTGGCCTTCCTGGAGGGACGGCTGCCTTTTCTGGCCATAGAGGCAATCGTGGAAGAAGTTTTGTCCGCCGACCTGCCCTTGCCCCCGGCGAGTATTCTAGATGTCTTGGCCATCGACACATGGGCGCGCAGTCGAGCTCAAGCGATTATTAGACAGAAAGCGGTGTGCTAGTTGGTGATTCTCCTTGCTGTCGTAATTATCGGGGTGCTAGTGTTCTTCCATGAGCTTGGCCACTTCTTGGCGGCTAAGGCGGCGAACATGTACGTACAGGAGTTTGCGCTTGGCATGGGGCCGGCCCTCATATCTGTGCAACGCGGGGAAACCAAGTACTCACTTCGCGTATTGCCCGTAGGGGGTTTTCTGCGCGTAGCAGGCGAGGAAGCGAGTGCGGTAGGCGCAGCCATACCTGAAACACGCCGTTACGACAAGAAGACGGTGTTGCAGCGCATGATTTTTGTCGCCGGCGGTTCCTTCATGAACTTTCTCTTGGCTGCCCTTATTTTCGCCTCGATCTTTATGTTCGTGGGTGTCCCCTCAAATCAGCCTGTTTTAGGATCTGTAAATGAAGGGTGGCCTGCGGCACAGGCGGGGCTGCAGCCGGGGGATAGGATACTGCGGATTGGTGATGCGGCTATCGCTACTTGGCCTGACCTGCAGCGCGCTATCACCGAGAGCGCAGGGCAGCCCTTAGTGTTTGTATTGCGCAGGGGAGAGCAGGAGATGTCTGTACTTGTCACTCCCCAAAGAGACGAGGCGACTAATCGCCTCCTAGTCGGTGTCTCGCCAAAGAACGAGCGCTTCGACCCTCTTACCGCAGTTTTCCTAGGCGTACGGGAGATGGCCGGCTTAACAGCGGAAATCCTCTCCGTGATTGGACGCATGCTCACGGGCAGGTTGCCGGCAGAGGGAGCCGGTCCTATCGGCATGGTCGTCATGGTAGGTGAAGTAGCCCGCACCGGCATAGCTAATTTGCTGTCCTTCGCAGCGATAATTAGCATCCAACTAGGCCTGTTTAATTTACTGCCGATTCCCGCGTTAGACGGCAGTAAGCTGGTATTTTTGGCGCTGGAACGTTTGCGCGGCAAGCCTGTCGACCCCGAGAAAGAAAACATGATTCACTTGATAGGCTTTGTGTTGCTCATGGTCTTAATTGTACTTGTGACTTTTGGCGACTTGCGCCGATTAGACATCTTCTAAGAGCATGAGAAGAGCAACCCGCGTCGCAAACGTCGGAAACGTCCGGATTGGCGGAGACTACCCGATTGTCATCCAGAGCATGACGAACACCCCGACAGTCGATGTCGGAGCCACAGCGGCACAGATTTCACGTTTGGCAGCAGCCGGATGTCGCCTTGTGCGCGTGGCAGTGCCGGACAGCGCGGCGCTGTCCGCGTTTGCGTTACTTGTAGCGAAGACAGACGTGCCGCTTATCGCCGACATTCACTTTGATTATCGCTTGGCAGTAGGAGCAATCGAGCGCGGGGCAGCAGAAGTACGGATTAACCCCGGCAATATTGGGGGGGTCACTGAAGTGAGAGCTGTCATCTCAGCCGCCTCCCGCTATGGCACAGCTCTGCGCATCGGTGTTAACTCGGGTTCGTTACCTGCGGCCGTGCTATCGCGCTTTGGCAGACCGACAGCAGAGGCGATGGTAGAGGCGGCGCTCCTGCATGAGCGCGAAATACGGGACATGGGCTTTGAAAACCTGATTTTTTCGCTTAAGTCTTCGGACGTCTATACTACTGTTCGGGCTAACGTCTTGTTTAGTGAGCAGTCGGATTTTCCGCTGCATGTAGGTGTTACCGAGGCCGGTACTTTGCTCTGCGGAGCAGTGCGCTCGGCCGTAGGCATAGGTGTGCTTTTGTCGCAGGGCATCGGCGATACGATCCGCGTCTCCCTTACAGCTGACCCTGTGGAGGAAGTGCGCGTCGCCAAAGAGATTCTCGCGAGCCTAGACCTTGCGGACAAGCAACTCCGCGTTGTGTCTTGCCCAACCTGTGCTCGCACGTCAAGCGAGCTGATTCAAATTGCCGAGGCCGTGGAGAAAAACCTAGAGGAGTTTAGTCACCTGCCATTGAAAGTTGCTGTGATGGGCTGTTCTGTGAACGGACCCGGCGAAGCGCGCGAGGCGCACGTAGGCATTGCCCTTGCGCCCGGCGGTGCAGTGCTGTTTCGCGACGGCAAAGCTTGCGAGCTAATTCCTCTAGCCGAGGCGACGGAGCGCCTCACAGCCGAAGTACGAAGCCTGGCAGCCTCACTAGTCCGATAAAGGAGGCGGCACCTATTAAAGTTGCGGTGATAATACCGGCATATAACGAGGAGCGTACAGTAGGCAGCGTAGTACAAGCCGCTAAGCAGTGCGCGCTAGTCGACGAAGTAGTCGTGGTAAGTGACGGCTCAACCGACAACACTGCCGGTGAGGCTTCTAGTGCCGGGGCGCGTACCATAGAGCTTTCACCTAACCGAGGCAAAGGCGGAGCCATGCTCGTGGGGTTTGCACACACTGACGCCGATGTTGTGCTGTTCTTAGACGCCGACTTGGTCGGGTTGATGCCTGCTCACGTGGAAAGCCTGCTCAAACCGATTCTCCAAGGTGAAGTCGCCTCGACCTTAGGAGTTTTTGGCAGCGGTCGCCTGATGACAGATCTAGCCCAAAGGGTTGCACCTTTTCTTTCGGGGCAGCGTGCCATGACCCGTGCCGTGTTAAGTGGCGCGCCAAACTTCGCCGATACGGGGTGGGGAGTAGAGATTGCCCTAACCCGTTACCTACGTGAATCCGACACTGCAACCCGCACCGTGCCACTAAATGACGTCACCCAGGTCATGAAAGAAGAGAAATTAGGTCTGTGGCGTGGCTTAGCCTCACGCCTCAGGATGTACTGGCACATTCTACGCGCACTCATATTCATAAGGGGGCGTTCTAGGTGTCGATACCCGCATTAAGCTTGGTCTTTCGGCTTACGTTGGCGTGCATCTTAGGGGGCGCGATTGGGTTACAGCGCGAGGGCCTGAATCGACCCGCCGGATTTCGCACGCATGTACTGGTGGCCCTTGGCGCAGCCCTGATTATGCTGCTTTCCATGTACGGGTTTCAGGAGTTCGGTCAGCCCTATGACCCTGGGCGTCTCGCCGCACAAGTGGTTTCTGGCATCGGCTTTCTAGGCGCCGGGACAATTATGCGTGAGGGAGCTAGTATCCGCGGACTGACTACGGCCGCGTCGCTCTGGGTTGTAGCCGGCATCGGCTTGGCATGTGGTGCGGGGTTTTACCTGAGCGCGGTGGCAGCTACCGTCTTGGTTTATCTGACGCTTGGCGTCTTCTTTCACCTCGAGCGTGGCTGGATTAACCCTGCTAGTTATGTGAAGATGGGCGTAGTCACGCTAGATCAGCCCGGACAGCTAGGGCGCATCGGCGCCGCACTAGGCGGGAAGAATATCAGCGTGCGTAACATTACTATCGACCGGGCAGATGTGGCGGACGGTAATGTGCAGGTTCGCTTGGAGCTAAAGCTGCCTAAAGGCATGGCCGTGGCCGAGGCCATGGCCGACTTAGCGGCGCTGCCGGGTGTTCACACTGTGTGCGAGCTAGACAAGTAAAGCAGAACTTTTCTTGCACAGCCGATAGGCATTTGATATAATCTTTGCGGCAGAGAGTGGGTCCTTCCCACTCTTTACTTTATCGAAGTGAAGCTGTTAAAGGAGTGTCAGGTATGGAGCTGCTTGCAGAACGTCTGTATGACCTGTGCGGGCCGGTGGTAGAGGGCTTAGGTCTGGCACTTGTAGACGTAGAATGGGTTCCCGCCAGGAGGAGGACGCTTGCCGTGTATGTCGCTCGCACCGACGAGGGGCGGGTAGGCTTTAGTGACTGCGAGCGTGTGGCAGAGGCCTTAGAGCCTGTACTTGACTCGGTCAGCGAGTTGACAGGCTACACGCTTGAGGTTGCCTCTCCGGGACTTGACCGCGTGCTTAAACGCAAGCAGGAGTACGATATCTTCAAGGGTCGACGGGCCAAAGTAGTTCTACGTGAGGCTATGCGCGAACGCCATGAGCACACAGGCGTACTCAGCGGAACCGCGGGGCCAGAGGTACTCCTAGCCTGTGATAGCGGCGACATGCTATCGATTCCTATCGAGAACATAAAGAAGTGCAAACTTGAGTTTAGTGTAAAGTGAGGACGAGAAATAAAAGTGAACGCTGAATTCATTGAGGCCATCGCGCAACTAGCACGCGAAAAGCAGTTAGACAAAAGCATTCTATTCGACGCACTTGAAACCGCTTTGCTGTCTGCATATAAGAAGAACTTCGGCGGCAGCGGCAATGTACGTGTCACCATCGATAGGGATACAGGCGAAGTCTCGGTTTACTCGTTGCGCCGTATCGTCAGCGAAGTAAAGGACCCAAACTCCGAGATGCACATTGATGAGGCCAAGAGCATCAACCCCTCGTATCTGCTAGGTGATGTCTGCGAAACGAAAGTTACGCCGCGCAATTTTGGCCGCGTAGCCGCACAGACCGCTAAACAGATTGTCGTACAACGCATTCGCGAAGCCGAGCGAGGCATGATTTATCAGGAGTTTACCAACCGCGAATGCGATATCGTCACTGGTGTCGTCCAGCGGGTAGACCGCAATGTCATCATCGATTTAGGTAAAGTAGAGGCCCTCTTGCCCCAGTCTGAGCAAGTGCCTGGCGAAGTATACCGCCCGGGACAGCGCTTAAAGACCTATGTCGTAGAGGTGCGCAAGACTACAAAGGGACCGCAAGTGACAGTGTCGCGGAGTCACCCCGGCTTGCTTAAGCGCCTGCTGGAACTTGAAGTCCCAGAGATTCATGACGGCTCCGTCGAGTTGCGTTCGGTGGCGCGCGAGGCGGGTAGCCGCAGCAAGATTGCTGTTTTTGCCCGCGACGAGAACATCGACCCGGTGGGGGCGTGTGTGGGTCCTAGGGGCATGCGGATTCAGGCAATTGTCGGTGAACTGGGAAATGAGAAGATAGATGTTGTAGAGTTTAGGACTGACCCGCGTGAGTACGTCACGCAGGCCTTAAGTCCCGCTAAAGTAAGCCGTGTAGACATAGATGAAACGACGAAAGTCGCCAGCGTCATTGTCCCTGACTACCAACTTTCCTTGGCTATCGGCAAGGAAGGTCAGAATGCCCGTCTCGCCGCCAAACTGACGGGCTGGAAGATAGACATCAAAAGCGAGAGCCAAGCTGCAAACATGCGCTTTCGGGAGTGAGCGTTGTGAAACACAAACATGTGCCGGAGCGCACTTGTGTGGGTTGCCGCACTGTCAAGGCCAAGCGCGAGCTAGTGCGCATTGTGCGAGACCCCTCGGGCGCGGTTGACCTAGACACCACCGGGAAGAAGTCCGGTCGGGGAGTATACGTCTGTCCAAGCCCAAGCTGCTTGGAGGCGGCGCTTAAAGCCGGTCGTCTAAAGACGGGTTTAGAGACAGATATCCCGGCTGAAGTAGTTGCCAAGATCAGGGAGAGACTGCTAAGTGTCTGAGCGGTTTATGCACATGCTAGGCTTAGCGAAACGGGCTCACGCTGTTCGCAGTGGCGCTGTGGCCTGCGAGCAGGCTATGGAGAAGGGGCAGGCAAAGCTTATCGTTCTGGCGGAAGACGCTGCAGACGAAGTAAAGCTCGCGTATACCGCTCGGGCGCGCAGTAGAGGCATTAAAATTGTCGCCGTACCGTCAAAGATAGCGCTAGGAAACGCAATTGGCAAGAGCCCCCGCGCGGCGCTAATAGTCACAGATGCGGGCTTTGCGCAAAGGCTGTGGAGCATGAGCCAAGAAACTGGAGGTGGGATAAGTGTCTAAAATCAGAGTTTTTGAGTTAGCAGAAGAGCTTCAGATACCTGCGGAAAAGCTAGTGGAAGCGCTGCGGGATCTTAACCTTAACATTTCTAATCCCATGAGTATGATTGATACTCAGGTGGCCGGCATTATCCGTGAGGTAATTACGAAGCAACGTAAGAAGCGACCGCAGGGCGCGAAAAAGACGGCGCCACTGCCGCCTGTGGCAGCCGCCGAGACACCACCGGAACCCACTCCCCCAAGCGAGGTGGCAGCGCGTCCCGCGGCAGCAGAAAGCGTGCGCACAGCCGCACACGCTCCGCGCCATGCCCCGCGTCCGCCTGTCGCGCCAAAGCCTCCCGCGGCACCGGCAAAAACTTCGGCTGGCGCACCGGCGAAGCCTGCCACCGACAACAGAAGCCCCGGCAAGGTCGTAGTCGAGCGTGGCAGAGACAAACGCTTTCAGGAGCCCGAATCTTCCATTGTGGACAAGAAGCTTGGTGCAGCCAACCGGCGCAACCGGCCTGTACCCCAAGCTGCGCAACAGCAGGGGGCTCTTTCGCTAAAGATTGAAGGGCCGATGACGGTAGGGGAATTCTCCAAGCTCTCCGGCAGACCGGTCGGTGAGATTCTCAAGCGCCTCTTAGAAGTCGGAATGATGGCCAACATTAATCAGCAGCTAGACCTAGACACATTGGAGATTGTCGCAGATTTACTTGGCCTTAAGCTAGAGGTTATCGCCCCGGCACAAAGCGCGGAGGAACTAGAGGAAATCGACGCCCCTGAAAGCTTGCTGCCGCGTTTCCCTGTAGTCACAGTCATGGGACATGTTGACCACGGCAAGACCTCGCTGTTAGACGCCATTCGCCGTACGAATGTCACCGCTTCCGAGGCCGGGGGCATCACGCAGCATATTGGGGCTTATCAGGTCGATGTCGGTGACGCCAAGGTAGTCTTCTTGGACACGCCGGGACATGAGGCGTTTACACAAATGCGCGCCCGCGGGGCTAAGGTTACAGACGTCGCCATACTCGTAGTTGCGGCAGACGACGGGGTAATGCCTCAGACCGTCGAAGCACTTAATCACGCTAAAGCGGCGCAGGTGCCAATATTAGTCGCCGTCAACAAGGTAGACAAACCGGGCGCTAATGTAGAAAAGATTAAGCAGCAGTTAACCGAATACGGTATTGTACCTGAGGAGTGGGGCGGAGAGAACATTTTCGTAGAGGTCTCTGCACTGCAACGCCTAGGGATTGACAATCTCTTGGCTGCGGTCTTAACCGTGGCAGAAGTGCTTGAGTTGCGCGCTAACCCTAATCGCTCCGCGCGCGGCGTGGTCATCGAGGCGCACGTAGATAAAGGTAAAGGGCCTGTGGCTACCGTACTTGTGCAGCGGGGCACGTTGAGCATCGGCGATTCGGTAGTTGCCGGCACTTGCTTTGGCCGAGTTCGCGCCATGGTCAGCGACAAAGGGAAGAGGCTTAAGAAGGCCGGTCCATCCACCCCACTGGAGATACAAGGGTTGTCAATGCCCCCACATGCAGGTGACGAGTTTAAGGTGGTTAAAGATGAGCGCACCGCCCGGAGTTTGGCGATTGCGAATGCAGAGGCTAAGAAACTAGCTGAGCAGCGTCCGGTGCAGCGCGCCAACCTCGACGACTTCTTCAAGCGCGTGCAGTCCGGCCAAAACAAAGACCTCAAACTCATCATCAAGGGCGACGTGCAGGGCTCCGTGGAGGCGCTGAGACCTGCAATTGAGAAGCTTAGCAACAAGGAAGTCGAAATCAAGGTAATCCACACTGGAGTTGGACCGGTAAATGAGAGCGACGTCATTCTGGCGAAAGCATCAGATGCTATAGTCATTGGGTTTAACGTGCGCCCGGACGCTAACGCCCGCCGTGTTGCGGAGCAGGAACAGGTAGACATGCGCTTTTACCGCATCATCTACGAGATTATCGATGACCTCACAGCCGCGCTTAAGGGCATGCTAGCTCCCGTTTTTCGCGAAGTCGTCGTCGGACAGGCACAAGTCCGCGCAACGTTTAAGGTCTCAGATGTGGGGACAATCGCCGGCTGCATGGTCACCGAAGGCAAGATTACGCGCCAAAGCAGTGTTCGTCTGGTGCGCGGAGGGGTTATCGTGCATGAGGGGAAAATCAGCTCACTTAAGCGGTTCAAGGATGACGCCCGCGAGGTGCTGGCGGGGTTTGAATGCGGCATCGGCATAGAAGGCTATGGCGATGTGAAAGAAGGCGACATTATCGAAGCCTTTGCCAAGGAGCAAGTTGAGGTTAAATGAACTACCGCGTAGGGGCGTTGGTGCTACCGGCCTGGTCGTCAGCGCAGAGCGGGAGCTGCTGTAGTCAGTCAAAGGGAGGAATTTCTGTGTCTCAGTATCGGCGGGAGCGCATCAAAACGCTGCTCAAAGAAGCAATCAGCGACATTTTACGCGAGATGAAAGACCCAAGAATCGGCTTTGCGTCGATCACCAGCGTAGAATTATCCGGCGACTTAAGGCATCTCAAGGTCTTCGTTTCGGTGTTAGGGACCGAAGAAGAAAAGTCCGAAACAGAGAAAGCGCTCGAGAGTGCGAGTGGTTACATCCGCTCCGAAGTAGGGAGGCGCGTGGAGCTTCGCTTCACCCCCGAGATAATCTTCCGCCTAGATGATTCGCTAGCGCATGGAGCCCACATCAACAAGCTGCTTAAGGACATTGAACGTGGCGGTAAATAGTGCTCTGCTCGACACGATTATTGCTCAGTTGTCGGCGTCGCGGGGAGTCCTTTTGGTGGGACACGTCTCGGCTGACGGTGATTCATTAGGGTCTTGCCTAGGTTTAGGGCACCTGCTCAGGGGGCAAGGTGTGAACGCCCACGTCGTCTCGGTGGAGAAAGTCCCGGCGCGCTACGGCTTTCTGCCCGGTGTAGGTGCAGTGATTACCGAAACCAAAGACTTCCCGACTCATTGGGACGTAGTCGTGGTCATGGACTGTACGGATGTGCGCCGTACCGGCTTTAACGAGTCCTTCCTACGCAGGGAAGACCATGAGGAGGCCCGCGGCGGCGTTGTGCTCATTAACATCGACCATCACCAGTCAAATCAAGGAACGCTGGGCACAGCGTGGGTAGACCCGCGCTTCGCAGCTGTCGGGCAACAAGTCCTTACCTTGGCTGAGCGGGCGGGCTGGGTTGTCATGCCGGAGGCAGCTACTTGCCTCTATACCGCGTTAGCCACTGATTCGGGCTTCTTTCGCCACGGCAATACGTCCCCTACGGTACTGCGCGACGCGGCTAAGCTACTCGATGCCGGTGCCGACCTGCGCTTAATTGTCGAGTACTGCCTAGAACGCAAAACGCTCTCCGAGCTCTGCCTTTTGCGCGAGGCTCTCTCCACTCTGACGCAGGAGTGCGATGGTAGGGTAACGGTGATGGAAATTCCCTTTGCTGTTTTCTCGCGCTGCGGCGTAGACGATACAGAGATGGAAGGGATGATTGATTATGCGCGGGCCGTGCCGGGGACACAAATCGCCGTGCTCCTGCGCGCCGTACAGGCTGGCATAACTAAGGTCAGCCTGCGCTCGCGTGGCAACTGCGATGTCTCGGTCGTCGCGGTCAGCTTTGGCGGAGGGGGCCACCCCAATGCGGCTGGATGCACCCTGCACTTGCCCATATCGGATGTCCGCGCTGCCGTACTCGCAGCGGTGAAACAGGTGCTCTCCTGTGGTTGATGGCTTCATTAATTTATATAAAGAGGCAGGCATGACCTCACACGACGCTGTAGCTCAGGTGCGGCGCATACTTGGACTACGGAGAATCGGTCACATGGGCACGCTTGACCCTGATGCCGAGGGCGTACTGCCGCTAGCTGTAGGGAAAGCTACGCGGCTTATCTCCTTTGTCGAAGGGGATGTCAAAGAGTATGAAGCAGAGCTCATACTAGGCGTGGCCACCGCTACGTGGGACATTTTTGGTGCTGTCGTAGCGACGGATGATGCTAGTCACCTAACCGAGTTCCATCTGACAGCGCTGCTGCCGCGTTTTGTCGGGGAGATTTGGCAGGAGCCACCCATGTTCTCGGCGATAAAAGTAGAGGGGCGCAAACTGGTCGATTTGGCTCGGCAAGGTTTGGAGATTGCGCGCGAACGCCGCCGGGTCGAAATCCGTCGCATAGATATGCTAGCGTGGTATGAGGACGGAACTAGGCGCATAGCGAAACTCAGAGTATCTTGCTCTAAGGGCACATATATACGCTCCCTCTGCCGAGACATCGGCGCGAATCTAGGCGTTGCCGCGTGTATGGGAAGACTTACGCGCACCAAGAGCGGCCCCTTTGAACTTAGGGACAGCGTCACCCTAGGCGACTTTAAGTGCGCTCCGGCCCAGCATATTACTGCGATTGAGAACTTCTTGCAGTCCTTTCCCAGAGTAGTAGTTGATGAGGCTGCCGGGGCAAGATTTTTGTGTGGGCAACGCATTGCCATGGCAGACTTGCCGGCAGGGGAGTTTGCCGTGTTTGCAGGCTCGCGCTGTCTCGGGCTCGCAGTCAGCCGACTAGGCCTTATTATACCGACGCGTGTTTTGGCTAGAGAGGAGAACCCTAAGTGTTAAAAACTGCAAGCCTAGAGGGGCTTAGTGACATGCATATCTCGGCGGTGGCCCTAGGCAGCTTTGACGGCGTACATGTCGGGCACCAAGCCATATTGCGCCATGCCTCTGCTGTCGCAAAGCAGGCTATGGGTTTGTCGGCCGTGTTTACGTTTTACCCTCATCCCGGTATGGTGACAGGGCGTAATGGCAGCGGGGCAATTACGACACAAAGCCAGCGCAGTAAGCTTATCGAAGGCTGCGGGATAGACATTTTAATCGAACACCCCTTTACGCCGGACTTTGCCTCCCTTTCTCCGGAACGTTTTCTTCTGGAAGTACTGCTACTAACTTTTACCGCGCCGAACTTCGTCGCCGGATTTAACTACACCTTCGGGCATCGAGCCGTGGGCGACATTGCGCTGCTTAAGCGTCTTGGCGCGAAGCATCAGTTTTCGGTACATGAGATTGCCCCCGTCGTTGTGGCGGGAGAGGTAGTGAGTAGCACCCGGGTGCGTCGCCTAATCGAACAGGGGGAATTAGACTTAGCGGCAGACTGCTTGGGCAGGCGCTTCTCTCTGCAAGGGGAGGTCGCAGCGGGTGACGGCCGTGGCAGGAAGCTTGGCTTCCCAACCGCAAACGTCTCCCTTTCCCGGCAGCAGGTCTTGCCTCCGTTTGGAGTTTACCTGGTTTGGTCGGCCGAACTAGGTTTTGGTGTTGCCAACCTAGGTATTCGTCCTACATTCCCGCCCGCTAACCTCGGTTTGGAGGCGCACTTCCTTGAGGTAAGTCAACGCACCGACCTCTATGGGCAGGAACTAGAAGTTGAACTCGTGCACTATCTGCGACCCGAACGAACGTTTGCGGGCCCGGATGAGCTGCGTGAGCAAGTCGAGCAGGATATTGCCCGCGCGCGCACGCTTGCCTATTCTTGCGCAAAGTGCTAGAATGAGCCGTACCTGTGGCTAGGTTTGCCGACTACTCCGACGGCTCACTTGGCACATGGATAATGTGAACTTGCAGAGCAGGTTCCACTACGATTAGGAGGTGAAGCAATGATTAGTCAGGAAAAGAAACGCTCAATCATCGACAAGTTCCGCACACATGAGCAGGACACCGGTTCCGCCGAGGTGCAGATTGCTATTCTCACGGGACGCATCAACGAGCTGACTGAGCATCTCAGGGTGCACAAGAAGGACCATCACTCGCGCCGTGGGTTGTTTAAGATGGTCGGCCAACGCAGGAAGCTCCTTAACTACGTGCAGGACAGAGATATCGAGAGATTCCGCAGCATCAAAGAGCAACTTGGAATACGCTAAATAGGAAAGCGGGGAACCCGCTTTTCTTTTTACTGTACTTATTGGCCATACTACGAGAAGGAGGTTGCATATGAAGAAATACTCGCTCCCTGTCGCCGGACGCGAAATGACGCTTGAGACAGGTCGCCTTGCCAAACAAGCTAACGGCGCGGTGCTCGTGAGTTATGGCGACACCAGCGTCTTAGTGACTGCCACTATGTCTCGCGCGCCGCGCGAAGGCATCGACTTTTTCCCTCTGCTAGTCGACTACGAAGAACGGCTTTATTCGGTAGGTAAGATACCCGGCGGCTTCTTAAAGCGCGAAGGACGCCCGGGTGAGAAAGCCATACTTGCCGCCCGCCTAATTGACCGGCCACTGCGCCCCTTGTTCCCCGACGGATTTCGGAACGACGTGCAAGTGGTGGCGACAGTGCTAAGCGTCGACCAGAACAACTTGCCGGAAATCGCGGCTTTAGTTGGAGCGTCGGCTGCGCTATCCATTTCCAATATTCCCTTCCACGACCCCATAGCCGGGGTAGTTGTAGGACTCATTGATGATCAGTTTGTCATCAACCCAACTCTCGCCGAAGCCGAAAAAAGCAGGTTGCATCTAGTAGTGGCCGGCACGCGGGACGCCATTATGATGGTAGAGGCCGAGGCAGGCGAACTAAGCGAAGCACAAATGCTGCAAGCCATTATGACCGGGCATAAGGAGATTAAGCGCATTGTCGCGGTCATAGACTCCATGCGGCAAGAGGTCGGACGTCCTAAGGTAGAAGTGGCGCTTTCTTCCCTGCCAACAGAGCTTACGGCAGAAGTCCGCGCCTATACTTCAGACAAGCTGCGCGCCGCTATCCAAAACGCCGACAAACTAGCGCGCGAAGCCAACATAGGTCAGGTGATGCAGGACTCTTTGGCTAAGTTCTCGACCCTCTATCCCGAACAAGGGAAGGTAATTAAAGAAATCCTAGACAATCTACTTAAGGACCTCGTCCGCACGGCCATAACACAGGAGCACTTCCGGCCGGATGGACGCAGTCTGAAGGAAATACGGCCTGTCAGCTGCGAGGCTCCGGTACTTAAGCGCACGCACGGCTCGGCGCTCTTTACACGAGGCCAGACGCAAGTTCTTTCCACGGTAACATTAGGCGCCATGGGCGACGTGCAGATTATCGACGACCTAGGCATTGACGAGTCTAAGCGCTACCTTCACCACTACAATTTCCCATCTTTCAGTGTCGGAGAAACGCGCCCACAGCGGGGTCCATCACGTCGCGACATCGGACATGGCGCGCTAGCGGAGCGGGCCTTGTTACCCGTCATCCCGACCGAAGAGGAGTTCCCCTATACGGTGCGTGTGGTCTCTGAGGTACTGGAGTCGAATGGCTCTTCGTCTATGGCTAGCGTTTGCGGCAGCTCACTCGCGCTGATGGACGCAGGCGTGCCGATTAAGGCCCCCGTATCAGGGGTGGCCATGGGCTTAGTTAAAGAAGGAAGCGCCTACGTTGTACTGACAGATATTCAGGGCATGGAAGACCACCTCGGCGACATGGACTTTAAAGTTGCGGGGACGGCTACAGGTATAACCGCGTTGCAGATGGACATCAAGATTAGCGGCTTGGACGAGAAGATTCTTGGCGAGGCGTTAGCTCAGGCTAGGGAAGGAAGACTCTTCATCCTGGAGAAAATGCTCTCTGTCTTGTCTAGCCCCCGCGCCGAGCTTTCCCCCTACGCGCCGCGCATGTTCACGCTCACTATTCCGGTCGACAAAATTAAGGATGTCATCGGACCCGGCGGCAAGATGATTAACAAGATCATCCAAGAAACCAACGTCAAGATTGACATTGAGGACGACGGCAGGGTCTTCATTGCGGCAGTAGACGCCGAACAAGGGATGCGGGCGAAGGAGATAATCTCCGACCTCGTGCGTGAAATGGCCGTAGGGGAGATTTACACAGGCAAGGTAACGAGAGTAGAGAAGTATGGGGCGTTTGTCGAACTGATGCCCGGCAAGGAAGCACTGGTACACATTTCTCAACTGGCACATGAGCGCGTAGCGCGCACTGAGGACGTTGTCAACGTCGGCGACAGGGTACAGGTTAAGATCACGGAAGTTGACCGCATGGGTCGCATCGGGGCCTCGCGCAAGGACTTGTTGCCCACACAAACTAAAGAGGTCAGACAGCCCGACAAATAGGGGACGAAGAACCCGCATAGACTCGTAGCAAGGAGGCTCGGGTCTATGAAACGAGTTGCTTTGCTGATGCTGCTTAGTGTCTTCATTGGCACCGTCTACTTTGAGGTGCGCCCTATCAAACAACACACGCTCCGCGTGGCGCGCGGCGTAACGCTCGACGGGCGGGATATTGGGGGCTACACGGAGGATCGCCTAAGCGAACTAGTGCTTGTCTTAGCGACCGAAGTGTACCGCGCCCCTCTCTCGCCTAAGGTAGACCCGCGTACCGGAGGGGTTGTCCCTGGGTTGGCAGGCAGAGAAGTCGATGTTGCTGCGACCCTCGCACTGTGCTTAGCGGCGCACCCTAACCAAGCAGTTAGTTTCGCCTGGCGCTTGTTGTTGCCCGAGCCCCCGGCGCTCGACAGGCCCATCTTTCACGGCAACGAAGCCAAGCGACAGATTGCTTTTGTCGTGAACGTCGCGTGGGGGAACGAAGAACTGCTGGAAGTCCTCGACCTGTTTTCGCAGTATAATCTAACCAAGACTTTCTTTATCGTCGGCCGCTGGGCAGATAAGTTCCCGGAACTTGTGCGAGAGATAGAGCGCCACGGGCACGAGTTTGGCAACCATGCATATTCGGACCCACACCTGCCTAAGCTTTCGGATGAGGAGATAAGGCAGGAGATTCTCCGTACTACGGCGGCCATTCAGAGAGCAGTTGGGAATGTTCCGGTGCCATTCTTTAGCCCCCCTTATAACGACTTTAACGAGCGTATAGTGCGAATAGCAGCCGAGCTCGGGTACATCACCGTGCTCTCGAGTGTAGACACTGCGGACTGGATGCGCCCGGGTGTAGAGAGAATAGTCAAGCGCGTGCTTGGCAGAGTCCACAACGGAGCCATTGTGCTTATGCACCCGACTGAACAGACGCCAGGTGCATTGGCGAAATTGATTCCGGCAATCCTTGGTCAAGGGTACGCCTTAGTACCTGTAAGTACTTTGCTGTCTGCAGTACCGTCAGAGGACGTATGGGAGGCCAGACCGTGAAGTTTCTCTTTTTGTTCCTAGGGTTACTTGTATGCCTGATGCTGCCAGAAGAAGCGAATGCACAGGTTAGCATAGGGTGGAACGAACGACATCTCTCTGCGCGTGTCGGCGCCGAGCGCATTGCCTGGCGCGACGGACAAGGTGTGCATGCGCTTGCTTGGCCTGCGCAGGAGACGATTAGTTTAAGGCTAGTCGCACCGCGCGTAAGCATCGCTACCGTGCCGGCAAAGTCAACGGCTATCTACCTGCAGCGCGCTTCTCTTCATCATTATCCCACGCAGATAGTGAGCATCGGAAATAGACATGCGCTAGCGCTCTTAGAGAATGATGTGGAAATCCTCTGGGAAACTGAGACGGTCTATGTGCCGGTGAAAGCCGCCGACTCTCCTTCGCGGCTCGAGCTTACGTTGCCGGGGGGCAGGGTGCTTCGCTTGAGCGACCACTCCCTGCGCTTTGGCGGAGACAGGCAGCCGGTTAGAGTGGACGGCGCGTCCTTTAGAGGGGTCATCGTCTTTAACCCTAATCGGCGGGGGCTGCTCACCTCGATTAACATCCTGCCGCTTGAGGAGTACTTGCTAGGCGTAGTCCCAAACGAAATGCCTGCGGCGTGGCCGCTTGACGCACTCAAAGCCCAAGCCTTAGCAGCTCGGTCATATGCGGTAAGGCAGCAGAACCGCCATCGTCATGACGGGTTCGACCTTTGCAGTACGGTGCACTGCCAAGCCTATCATGCTAAGGGCAGCGAACACCCGCGCAGCACGCAAGCTGTAACCGCAACAAGCGGGATGGTGATTACTTACGCCGGAGCTGTGATCGACGCTGTGTATCACGCCCATGCCGGGGGGCATACGCGCAACAGCGAACATGTCTGGGGCGGGGTAGCTCCATATCTGCGCGGCGTTCCCATACCTGAGGAGCCGCCCTTAACGTGGACACACCGTGTGGCTATAGGGGACTTTGAGCGGCGATTGCGAGCACGTCAAATCAACGTAGCTCATGTCTTTGGCGTAGCGATTGCGGAACACGTCGATGCCGGGCATGTTCGCTCAGTACGCGTCACTTCACTGCTTGGCTCCGTAGACATTCCTGCTTCTGACCTTAGGGGCGCCTTAGACAGGGCACAGATGCGGAGTACCAAGTTTGATATACTGGTGCTAGATTCTTTCCGACTTCCCTTCCGCGGGACGCCAAGGCTTTCCTCCTTTCGTCTGGAAACAGGTAGGTTGGCCGGAGCATATTTCAACCTTCTACCGGCTAGGCCCGCGTCTGTAGAGATTGCCGGCTCAGGTTTCGGGCATGGCGTAGGTATGTCGCAGTGGGGGGCGTTCGGTCTAGCGCAAGCCGGGGTGGATTACCAGGGCATCATTCGCCGCTTTTATCGCGGTGTCACGCTGAGCAGGGTTCCCTTGAATTTGCGTGAATAGGCAAATTCAGTAACGGAGGTCAAAGCATGCAAGTAACTAAACTGGACTCAGGCTTAAGAATAGCCAGCGAACACATACCCCATGTACAGACGGTGACCATCGGTTTCTGGGTGAGATGCGGTACCTTTGCCGAGTCACCCGAGGAGATGGGTATGTCACACTTTTTAGAGCACATGTTTTTCAAAGGGACAGAGTCGCGCAGCGCGCGCGACATTGTCGAAGCATTTGACGATGTCGGTGGCGAACTCAACGCTTACACAGCGAAAGAATACACCTGCTTCTTTGCCAAGGTAATGGATGAGCATTTGCCGTTAGCCGTAGAAGTTCTATCGGACATGCTTAGCAGGCCACTCTTTTCCGAGGAGGACCTCGAACGCGAAAAGCAAATCGTCCTAGAGGAGATTTCTCTGTACGAGGACGCGCCGGATGAACTGATTCATGACAAACTAGCGGGCACCATTTGGCCGTATCACCCCTTGGGGCGGCCCATACTTGGGTCGCGTGAGAGCATCTCAGACATTACCGTAGAGACCTGCCGCCAGTTCTACGCCAAACACTACTGCCCAGAGAATATCGTCGTCGCAGCCTGTGGGCACGTAAGCCACGACGAACTCGCGCGCTTAGTGAAGTTACACTTTCACCTCGAGAGTCAAGGCGTGTGTGTCAGCGACACTATAGATAATCTGCCTTATTCTGAGCGCGTCAGTATTATTGAGCGCCCAATTGAGCAGCTTCACCTTTGTCTGGGGTTTCCGGGTGTAGCGTGGAGCGACAAGGACATCTACACTATGAACATTATGAACAACATTTTCGGTGCCGGCATGTCCTCGCGCATCTTTCAGGGAATCCGAGAAGAGCTTGGTCTGGCCTACAGCATTTACTCATACAGCGCATCCTTTGTATCGGCCGGCTACTTTGCCGTCTATGCCGGACTTTCTGCCCGCAACACTACCACTCTCCTGAAGACCATTGGGCGCGAGCTTACGGCCATGAAGAACACTCCGGTGAGCGAGGCAGAAATCAGCCGCGCGCGGCAGCAGGTCAAAGGGGCATTAGTAATGGGGCTAGAGAGCACGGCTAACCGCATGAGCCGCATGGGGCGAGGCCTTCTCCTGATCGGGCGAGTTCAGGATACCGGCGAAATTCTCGAGCGCATTGGGGCAGTGACGTTAGAAGATGTGCAGTCACTAGCTAAGCGTGTGTTTGCGCTTGACCAGCTCACGCTGTGCGCCTTAGGTCCTACGGCAGAACTACCCAATCTTGCAGAGGTTCTGCGTAGCTGACGAGATTGTGTATTGGCCGCCTCATCCTGCTCATAAGATGGTGATGAGGTGATGCCTGTGAGGTTTAGTGAGCTCGCCGGTAAAGAAATCATTAACACACACGATGGGTCGCGGCTTGGGTTGCTCGGGGACAGCGACCTCATCGTCAACGCTCGCACGGGAAAGATTCTGTCCGTGGTAATAGTCAGACGTAGTTTCTTGGGAATGGTTAAGGGCGGACAGGAAATAACGCTCTCGTGGCACTCCGTAAAGAAGGTCGGCCAGGATATGATCATCATCGACGTGGGTCGTAGAGGCTTGTAAGCCAAACTTACAGGCCTCTTCAATTTCACCATCTCCCACTGGCTGTCATATAGTGGTGGTAGACGCCAAAAGGGAGGAGAACCTATGAGCGCTGTGCTGGCGGGTCTAGCAATTACAATTGTCGGCGGTGATAGAAGAACTGAGTACTATTTGCCGAGTTTGCTGCAGGCAGGCGCAAAAATCCTAGCAGTGGGACTCACGCGCCTTCCCTGTTATCTGGACGTTGTTCCGGTGGACTTGCTCGCAGGCATTAGGGCGTGTCACGCTTTGCTCCTGCCGATGGCAGGTATGGATGCCAAAGGCCGCGTGCAATCGTATTACGACGACGCGCCGCTCGTCCTAGACCACACGCTGTCCTCACGCGGTCTATTAGTGCTGACGGGAGTGGCAAGGCCACAGTTGCGTGAGTTAGGTGCCGTCAATGGTTGGCGAATCTGCGAAATCGGCGCAGACGACGAGCTAGCCTACCTAAACTCTGTGCCCACGGCGGAAGGTGCCGTGCGCCTAGCGCAAGATAGGGCGGTCAAAACAGTTCACGGTAGCCGAGCACTGGTAGTAGGCTACGGCCGCTGCGGCATCACCCTTGCCGCGCTCCTTAAAGGCATGGGAGCGCACGTTACGGTGGCAGCCAGACAGACGGGGGCGCTGGCCCAAGCTTTCGCAGCAGGACACAGCCCGCAACATATCGGCGATATGTCGCGCGGACTTGGCAGTTATGACTTCCTCTTTAACACAGTGCCCGCTCTGGTGTTTACGGAAGACGTGCTAGTCTGTATGCGCCGAGACAGTGTCCTTATCGATATAGCTTCCGGCGCCGGAGGCGTCGACTATCAGGCCGCCAAGAAGCTAGGTCGCACCGCCATACTGGCTCCGAGTCTGCCGGGGAAGTTCACTCCCGAGACCGCCGGGCACATTTTGGGGCGGGTATTGCCGCGCATAATCATAGAAAATCTACCGGAGGAGAGGTAAAATGAAGGGCAAGAGAATTGGTTTCGCGTTAACCGGTTCCTACTGCACATTCGCAGCCGTGGTGCCTGAGATACTGCGCCTACGTGAGGGCGGTGCGGAGATTGTGCCCATTATGAGTGAGACGGCCGCGCGCACAGATACCCGCTTTGGCCGTGCACAAATGTGGCGAAGCCAAGTTCTTGCGGCAAGCGGGGCGCCAGAGATTATCGATACAATTACGGCGGCAGAACCCATCGGCCCCGGGAAACTGCTCGACTTAGTTATCGTGGCACCATGTACTGGCAATACTCTAGCTAAGATAGCGGGCGGTATTACAGATTCGAGCGTGACTATGGCCGTAAAAGCGCACCTGCGCAACCTGCGCCCGGTACTTATAGCTATATCCACTAACGATGGGCTTGGACAAAACGCCGTGAACTTAGCTCGCTTGCAGAGCACCAAGCACATCTTTCTCGTTCCCTATGGCCAAGACAATCCGGAAGTCAAACCAAACTCACTGGTCGCAGCGATGGAGCTCATCCCCAAGGCGGCGGAAATGGCGCTCGCTGGCGTTCAGCTTCAGCCTGTACTGGTATCGAGGACTTAGCGGGAGGACGGGAGGCACACAATGGCAATTGTTGTTCAAAAATTTGGAGGGACATCCGTAGCTACAGCCGCTATGCGCGAGCACGTGGTCAGCAAGGTGCGCGGGGTTAAGGCGAAAGGGCATGAAGTCGTAGTCGTGGTTTCGGCGATGGGGCGCCTAGGCGAACCGTATGCTACCGATACTTTGCTGACCCTGGTAAATCAAGCGGGAGTATCTAGCGCGCGTGACCGGGATTTAGTGATGGCCTGCGGAGAGCTTATCTCGGTTGCCGTGATGGCTAGCGCCTTACGCAAGGCCGGGCTTAACCCCCTGCCACTTAGCGGCTGGCAGGCAGGTATCATGACAGATAATTCATTTGGGGACGCTAGAATAACCGCAGTAGACCCGACCTTCGTGCTAAGCCTCCTGAAACAAGGGATCGTACCTGTGGTAGCAGGTTTTCAGGGAGCAAGCAGTGAAGGAAACATCACAACCCTAGGGCGGGGCGGGAGCGACACTACAGCGGCAGCGCTAGGCGTGGCCTTAGGCGCTGTTAACGTAGAGATCTACACCGATGTAGAAGGTATTATGACAGCTGACCCTCGTCTTGTGCCTGAAGCCAAAGTGCTCAGCTTCTTAGATTACGGAGAGGTGTTTCAGATGGCCTCCCAAGGCTCAAAAGTCATTCATCCGCGGGCAGTCGAGCTGGCCATGCAGCGCAATATTCCTTTGGTCGTGAAGAGCACATGTGGAGACGCGCCGGGGACAACGATTGCCAACGCCGTCCTCTATGAAAACAAACGCGGCCGACCGGTCACGGCCGTAGCCCACATTCTTAAAGTAGCACGCGTGTCCATCGCCACGCCTAGCGACGACGGAGCACTTGAGCTTGACATCTTTAGCCGCCTGGCAGGAGCAGGCGTCAGTGTAGACCTCATTAACGTTAGTCCGGAAGTTAAGCGTTTTATCATTCCGGAAGAAGATGTTGAGAAAGCGCGTGCTGCGCTAGAGACCTTGCCGCTCGCGCCGGATTTCCGCTGTGGCTGCGCAAAGGTGAGCGTCATCGGCACTGGTATGCGCGGGGTGCCCGGGGTGATGTCGCGTGTCGTTGCCGCATTGCGCGAAGCACAGGTACGTATTCTGCAGTCGAGCGACTCGCACTTGACAATCTCGGTCTTGATTGACCAAGGAGATGTTGAATCGGCTACTAAAGCCTTGCATCGGCACTTCGGGTTAAACACAGAGTAGAAGAAAGGATGGATCTAATGCATTTCGGACGCCTGCTCACCGCCATGGCGACCCCTTTTGACGAGGAAGGGAATCTTGACCAAAGGTGCGTCAGACGCCTAGCCGAACACCTTATTGCTACAGGCACGGAAACCATTGTCGTATCTGGCACGACGGGCGAGTCGCCTACTCTTTCTGCCGCCGAACGCGTCCTGCTGATTGAGCTAACCCAAGATGTATGCCGCGGGCGAGCTAAGGTGCTCGCGGGCGTGGGCACAAACTCAACTAGCGATACACTGCAAGGAGCGCGTGCTGCGGTAGACGCAGGTGCCGACGGCATAATGGTAGTGACTCCATACTACAACAAGCCGCCGCAAGACAGCCTGTATCATCACTTCACAGAGGTGGCGCGCGCTGTCGACGTTCCCATTCTCATCTACAACGTTCCCGGCCGTACCGGCTGCAACATGCTACCGTCTACTGTAGTGAGGCTGTCGCAGGCTTCGTCTTTCCTAGGCATCAAGGAAGCGAGCGGCAACCTAGACCAAGTCAGCGAGATTATCCGTGCGGTACGTAGAGATTTTGTCCTTTACTCGGGGGACGACTCACTGACACTGCCTATGCTAGCTGTAGGGGCAGAGGGCGTGGTAAGCGTGGCTTCCCACATCATTGGGCAGGAGATTGCAGAGATGCTCCGCGCCCATTTCGCGGGCAACTACAAACAAGCGCAGGCAGTGCACGCAAAGGTTTTCCCGCTGTTTAAGGCCTTGTTCTGCACGACAAGTCCCATACCGCTAAAGTGGGCGCTAAACCGCCTCGGCTTAGCGGGAGGGGCTCTTAGGCCGCCTCTCTACTCCATCAGCAAAGCGGAGGCCGAGATTGTCGAGCAAGCCCTGCAGGCAGTCGGCAAGGCGTAACACTGCATTTTCTCCGGAAGCCTCAGGCACACTAGGGGTGTGGTGCAAGAGGAGGAGAAGTGGTGTTTTCAGAGCAGCAGGAGAACAAGGACAGCGGTACGAACCTAGAGGTAATCCAAGGATTAGGGCAGACACAACTGCCATCCAATGAAAGCAACATTCATGCCATGACCATTGTGGGGCAGATTGAAGGACATATGATTCTGCCGCCGCAAAACAAAACCACCAAATACGAGCACATCATCCCCCAGTTGGTGGCTATAGAACAAGACCCAAAGATTCAAGGCCTGCTCTTAATCCTTAACACCGTGGGCGGCGATGTGGAGGCTGGGCTCGCTATTGCCGAGATGGTCGCGAGCATGTCCAAGCCCGCAGTCTCCTTAGTTTTGGGCGGAGGGCACTCCATTGGTGTGCCTATTGCGGTAGCAGCGAAATACTCCTTCATCGCCGAAACGGCTACGATGACTATTCACCCCATACGGCTTACGGGACTCGTCATCGGTGTGCCACAGACCTTTGACTATCTCGACAAGATGCAGGAGCGTGTAGTGCGTTTTGTAGTCAGCAACAGTCGCATCACCACCGAGCGCTTCCGCGAGCTGATGTTTCGCACCGGGGAGTTAGCGCGCGATATCGGCACCGTGGTTGTCGGCAAGGAAGCAGTAAACGCAGGCTTAATCGACAGCGTAGGCGGACTGGGGGAGGCCCTCGCCAAACTGCGCTCGCTCGCGCGAGGTGAACACTGATGCTATACACCATCATCCCCGAGGAGATCATACTCGCAGAACTTGACAAAGTGCCCCCCTTGCACGAGATAGCATATCGCGGCAGACGCTTGCGCGTTCTGCCGCTGCCGGACGGAAAGTACCAGATAGTGCAGTTGCTTAGCACCAACCCCCGCGATTTTCTCTCGCCCGAGTTCTCGCCGGGGAGGGTGATTTGAGAATTCACTTTCTCTTTTTGTCCCTTATACCACAGCGCTGTTAAGCCCTGTGGTATAATGCTTTTAGTACGAAAGGGGCGAACGCGTTGACGCTCGGCGACATTGTCACTCTCGCTGTAATCCAAGGGCTTACCGAATTTCTCCCCGTCTCTAGCTCCGGGCACTTGGTGTTGGGACAGCATCTTTTGGGTGTACAGGCTCCGGGCGTAGCACTTGAGGTCGCGTTGCACCTTGGGACATTGCTCTCGGTATGCATCGTTTTCGCACGGGACATTAAGCAGCTACTGGTAGCCTGCCTTAGTTTCGTGGGTTTTGTGCCAAGCGGCATGCAGGATGACGAAATTAGGCTGTATAGGCGTCTGGTGCTGCTGCTCCTCTTCGCTAGCGTGCCCACGGGCTTAATTGGCGTAGGGCTAAAAGAGGTGTTTATTGCTCTCTTCTCTGCGCCGCGCTTTGTTGGTTTTGCTTTAATTGTTACCGGCATTATCTTGCTTGTGGTTAGCCGCCTGCAGGGGACGAAGACACTCTGGGATATGCGTATTCGAGATGCCCTAGCGGTCGGCCTAGCCCAGGGCTTGGCTATTACGCCAGGCATATCGCGCTCGGGCCTCACCATTAGTACCGGGCTCTTCCTCGGTTACGACCGCGAGACTGCCACGCGCTTCTCTTTTCTTTTGTCAATCCCGGCAATTTTAGGGGCATCGCTGCTTGAGATACCTGCTGTGCTCGACGTGGGTTTTACAGTGCCTTTGTCGTGGATAGCTGTGGGCGTCCTAGTAGCTGCTTTTACCGGCGTGCTGGCTATTCTAGGCCTTGTACAAATGTTAAAGCGCGGCAAGCTCAGCTATTTTGCCTACTACGTGTGGGCTGTCGGTATTTTGACTATGCTACTGGTGAGATAGGAGGTTGCCCATGCCACGCCGCCACCCTGCAGCGCGCTCTGCCCGAGGCCTCCCCAAAGAGGTGAGTGGCCTCTTGCTCTTGGTTGCCGCTATCTTCGCCCTAATCAGCCTGATCTGGCCCGAGCTTACCGGACAAGCGGGCCGGGTCAGCAACTACCTTTTTGGGCTTGGCTTTGGCGGCAGGGGGGCATGGGTCTTTCTGATGGCGATGCTTTACTATGCCGCTTATATCACCTTTACGCGCCGTGCTTCGCTTAAGGTAGTTCTGTCCCTGGCGTTGCTCGTCTCTGCCGGTTTGGTGTTCTTGTACCTGCTTATTCCGCCGATTCAACGCCCCTTGCTGACACTCGCTAATAGCGGCGGAGTCGGTGCTTTGGGCTTGCTGCTCGGCCGGTTGTCGCTTAGCCTGTTTGGTGCCCTCGGCGCCTGGATTCTGGTGTGGAGCTTAGCTGTGATTGGCTTGCTTTTGCTTACCGGCGGATCACTGCGGGCCGTAGCCGGCTTCTGTGTCGCACTGAGCGCCAAAACCTACCGCGTAATAAGTCAAAGCCTGCAAACAAAGCCCCACCTGAGACCGGAGCCGGCGGTTTCCAGCGAGATGCCACCAACGTTAGTTGAGCCGCTACCGGAGCCGCTACAAGAGGAACCTCTCCCAGAGCCGCCACTACCCGACGCGCCCGTTCACAAGCCTCTGGCCAAGCGCGTGGAGCAGTTGAAGCTGCCGCAGTGCGACTATACTTTGCCGGATCTAAGCTTGCTTAATCGGGGCTTAAAGGCCAGCAACGCGCGCGGTAGCCGCGAAGAGAAAGAAAACATTCGCATTTTGGAGGAGACTTTGGCTAACTTCGGGATTAGGGCCAAAGTGGTTGACGTGACTCGCGGCCCGACGTGCACGCGCTACGAAATCCAGATGGCTCCCGGTACTAAAGTGAGCAAAGTGACGGGGCTAAGTAATGACCTAGCGATGAGCCTAGCAAGTGAAGGCGTGCGAATTGAGGCGCCTATCCCCGGGAAAGCAGCCATAGGCATCGAAGTGCCCAATAAAGCCCGCAGTTCGGTCTTATTGCGCGATGTCTTAGAGAGTACAGAGTACATAAACTCCACGGCTCCCCTTACTGTGGCGCTAGGCAAAGACATCGAGGGCAACGCTGTCGTGGCGGATCTTGCGCAAATGCCGCACCTCTTAATCGCCGGCGCCACAGGTACAGGCAAGAGCGTGTGCATCAACACATTAGTGTGCAGTGTGCTGTTTAAAGCGCGCCCCGACGAAGTGAAGTTGATGCTGATTGACCCTAAGGTAGTAGAGCTCTCGGCCTACAACGGGGTGCCACATCTAATTGCACCCGTGCTAAATCACCCCAAAAAGGCTGCTGCCGCACTTAAGTGGGCGACAGGCGAAATGGAGAAGCGCTATGCGGCTTTTGCGCGCGCCGGCGTGCGAGATATTGACAGGTATAACGAGCGCGCTAAGGAAAAGGGGACCGAGCGGATGCCGCTCATCCTTATCGTCATCGATGAGCTTGCCGACCTGATGATGGTAGCGCGCAATGAAGTAGAAGAAGCCATCTGCCGCCTAGCCCAAATGGCGCGTGCCGCCGGCATGCACCTAGTAATCGGCACGCAGCGCCCTTCAACAGATGTCATTACCGGGCTGATCAAAGCGAATATTCCCTCGCGGCTTTCGTTCACCGTGTCTTCTGCGGTGGATTCGCGCGTCATCTTAGATTCGATGGGGGCGGAGAAGCTCCTCGGCCGGGGAGATATGCTGTTTTTACCTGTCGGCCAGAGCAAGGCGAGGCGCGTGCAAGGCGCATTTATCTCAAACCGTGAAATAGAACGAGTAGTAGATTTTGTCTCCAGCCAAGGTGAAGCAGTCTACGTAGAAGCACTTGACCGCCTCGAAGAAGTCGACCATACGGCGCGGGAGGGCGAGGGGGGACTTGACGAACGCTTCGATGATGCCGTGCGCGTCGTAGTCGAGACCGGACAAGCCTCGGTTTCGATGTTGCAGCGCCGGATGCGCCTAGGATACACGCGTGCCGCGCGCATCGTTGACCAGATGCAGGAGGCCGGCATTGTCGGTGCGGCAGACGGCAGTAAGCCAAGGACCATCAACAAAAACCATTCCCTCGTGAAGGGGATTTTAGAGCAAGCCAAGCGTTCAGGCATTTCGTAGGGAGGTGAGACAGTGCAGGAAATAGGTGCTGTGCTTAAGGCGGCGCGGGAAGCTAAGGGCATGTCCATCGAAGACCTTTACATGAAGACCAAGATTAGGCCGCACATTATTGCCGCTATCGAGGCAGGTGAAGTCGAGAGACTAGCCGTCGGAGCCGTGTACCTGCGTGGCTTTCTTCGCACTTTGAGCGAGGAGCTCGGCGTGGATTTCTCTCAGTTGCCGCTGTCTGCTACTGCCTCGCTGACCGCGTCTACAGCTACCCCCTCCGTTACCTATAGACCAGTCCCACCCGTTCCGTGGCGACGGTGGGCGGGTGTGGCCATTATGCTGACGGCGCTCTTTGGCGCAGGCTTATACTACGTCTACTGGACTTCGCCGCCCTCGCCCCCGCCTTTGCCCCCGCCGGAGGTGACTTTGCCGCCCACCGCTCCACCGGAAACACCCACACCGCCGCCTCCACCGACGCCGCCTGCTCCCGCATGGACACTGCGCGAGAGCGTCGGAATCCGCGACGTAATCGAGGTAAGAGAATGGCCTCTGGAATTAGTAGTGCGAGTGCGCACCGAGAGTTGCTGGCTCTCGGTTAACGTAGATGGAGAACGAAGTTCCATGACGCTTATGACCGGTGAGGCAAGGACGTTTCGCGCCGCTGAAAGAATCGAGTTGCGCCTAGGAAGAGCTAGGGTTGTGGACATTGTGGTTAATGGTTCTATGCTACCCGCACAAACCCAAGCTGTAAGGGAGTATGCCTTTGTCAAACCTAACCCGTAGAGGCAAAGCGTCCCGACCGCTGCCGATGTCCAAACAGGAGATGGCAGAGCGCGGATGGGATGAACTAGATTTTGTCCTGATTACCGGCGACGCCTATGTAGATCACCCAAGCTTTGGCGCGGCTTTGGTAGCTAGGGTGCTAGAGGGTGCCGGTTACCGCATTGGCATTGTGGCGCAGCCAAACTGGCGTGAACTAAATGCTTTTAAGGTGCTTGGTCGGCCACAGCTCGCGGTACTGGTTACTGCCGGGAACTTAGACTCCATGGTCGCTAACTACACGGCGGCCCATAAACCGCGCCGCGTCGACGACTTTTCGCCCGGCAGTGTAGGCGGGCTACGACCTGACCGAGCCTCCGTCGTCTACGCCAATCGTGCGCGAGAAGCGTTGCCGGGCCTACCGATTATTCTTGGCGGCATCGAAGCATCTTTGCGGCGCCTTGCTCACTACGACTACTGGGCAGACGCACTGCGCCGCTCGGTGCTACTTGACAGCAAAGCAGACCTTCTCTTGTACGGCATGAGCGAGTTCTCGCTCTTAAGCGTCGCCGAGCGGCTGAAGGAAGGCCTAACGGATTACTCCGACATTCGCGGCGCTTGTTACTTGTCGTCTGCCTTGCCAAGAGAAGCTGTCCTGTTGCCAAGTTTTGCGGCGATTGTTGAGGACAAAATCAAGTTTGCCGAAGCCTTTCGCCTAGCGCGTAACGAAGAAAACCCGTTTGGCGGGAGCACACTCGCCCAGCTACACGGGAACGCCTATGTCTGCGTCAACCCGCCTCCCGTGCCGCTTACCATAGAGCAAATGGACTGGGTCTATGGCCTGCCGTTTACACGTCGACCGCACCCAAGTTATAGTGCAGCGGGCGTCAAGGCCATCGATGAAGTCGAGTTTAGCATCACGAGCCATCGCGGCTGCTACGGCGGCTGTTCTTTCTGTGCTCTGACCGCCCATCAAGGGCGGGTCATTCAGCGGCGCAGCCTAGACTCAATCGTAGCGGAGGCGCGCTTGCTCACCACTTTGCCGAACTTCAAGGGCTATATCCATGACATCGGCGGCCCGACGGCTAATTTTCACACGCCGGCTTGCGCCAAGCAGGCAGAAGAGGGCTCTTGTCGCGGGAAGGAGTGTCTGTCTCCAAAGCCTTGTCGTAACCTGTGTGCCGGGCACGACGAGTACCTAGCTGTACTGCGCGCCGTGCGAAACCTTCCGGGCGTGAAGAAGGTTTTTGTGCGCTCGGGCGTGCGCTTTGACTATGTCCTCCTTGATGCTGACGACGTTTTCCTGAGCGAACTATGTGAGCACCACGTCAGCGGTCAGCTCAAGCTTGCTCCGGAGCACGTATCGGCCAGAGTGCTCCGTCTCATGGGGAAACCGCCGCAGGCCGTGTATAAGGAGTTTTTACGGCGCTACGAACAAGTGAACGTGCGTTTAGGCAAACGGCAGTTTGTCGTGCCATACTTTATGTCCAGTCACCCCGGTAGCACCCTTGACGATGCTATAGAGATGGCGGAGTATTTGCGGGATGAACGCCTGCGACCCGAGCAGGTGCAGGACTTTATACCGACTCCCGGGTCACTCTCTACCGCTATGTACTACACGGGCATTCACCCGCTTACACAGGAGAGCGTACATGTGCCGCGGAGTGCGGCCGA
This sequence comes from Selenomonadales bacterium, assembly GCA_018335585.1. Lineage (NCBI taxonomy): Bacteria > Bacillati > Bacillota > Negativicutes > Selenomonadales > Selenomonadales bacterium. The sequence continues at coordinate 70,188 of JAGXRZ010000020.1, read as the reverse complement.
GAAAAACGCCCAACGCTCGCTGCTGCAGTATTTCCTGCCTAAGAATCACGCTACGGTGCGGAAAGCCTTGCGGGATGCCGGGCGGGATGACTTGATAGGATACGGGCCAAAATGCCTTGTCCCGCCCGGCCCTGTGCGCCCATTGCAGCAAAACGACAACAGAGGAGGACATCATGCAAATCGCGACGATAAGTCTAGGGTGCGCCAAAAACCAGGTAGACGCTGAGCTAATGCAGAGCTTGCTCTGCCAGCGGGGCAATACATTAGTCACCGAAGTCACGCAAGCTGATGCAGTAATTGTCAACACCTGTTGCTTTATCACTGCGGCTAAAGAAGAGTCCGTCGAGGCGATTCTCTGCGCCGCACGACTTAAAAAGGGGCGCTGTAAGGCTTTGGTCGTAACCGGCTGCCTGTCGCAGAGATATGCGACCGAGTTGATGCAGGAAATGCCGGAAATCGACGCCGTGGTTGGCACCGGGAGCTTCCCTGACATTGCAGAAATAATCGACCGGGCAATACAAGGGGAACGCATAACCGCCGTTGGCGAGGCAGTCTATGCCTACGAGGACGAAATTGCACGCACACCGACAGACGCGTACAGCGTCTACGTGAAGGTTGCCGAGGGGTGTGATAACCTCTGTTCGTACTGCGTCATTCCGCACGTGCGGGGCAAGTACCGCAGTCGGAGCATGGAGAGCGTTGTGCGCGAGGTCAACGCGTTAGCCGCAAACGGTGCAAAAGAGATTAACCTTATTGCCCAGGATACGACGCGCTACGGTTGCGACCTCTACGGACGTTCTCGCTTGCCCGAGCTTCTTAATGAGCTGTCGCAGATTAAGGGCATCGTTTGGCTGCGCATTCTTTACTGCTATCCCGACGGCTTTACGCCCGAACTGATAGATGCTATTGCCAAACTGTCCCGCGTCTGCAAGTATATAGATATGCCGCTGCAGCATATTAATGCGCGCATACTCGCAGCCATGAACCGCCGCGGCACCCCGGCAGAGATACGAGAGCTCCTTGCACAGATCCGCACTCAGATACCTGACGTCACCATCCGCACTACTTTTATTGTGGGTTTCCCGGGGGAAACGGAAGCCGAGTTTGCGGAACTCTATGACTTTGTAGCAGAGGGTTGGTTTGACCACGTGGGTGTGTTTAAGTACTCGCGCGAGGAGGGAACCCCCGCAGAGTCTATGGCTGATCAAGTCAGTGAAGAAACTAAAGACCTCCGCTACGACGAGCTTATGACTCTGCAACAAAGTATCAGTCGCGAGAGAAATCAGCGCTTTCTCGGGCGCACCGTAGATGTGTTAGTGGAAGAGGCGTGGCCTAAAGGTAACGGGGTTAAGGGGCGGGCCTCTAAAGACGCGCCCTCAGTCGACGGAGCAGTGTACGTCCGCGGCGTTAAGGCAAGCAAAGGGCAGTTGATTCGCGCGCATATCGAGAAAGTACGGGAATACGATTTGCTGGGGGTGTATGCCGGTGAATCTCGCCAATAAGATTACGCTTTCTCGCATATTTCTCTTGCCTGTGTTCCTTTTCTTTGTTTTTGAACAGGCGCGATATGGCGAGTTTATTGCCGCAGGCATTTTTATCTTGGCTGCGGCGACGGACGGTTTGGACGGGTATGTAGCGCGCAAGCAAAAGAGTGTCACCAATCTAGGAAAGCTCCTCGACCCCCTCGCCGATAAGCTGCTGGTCATGTCGGCGCTAGTTTCTTTGGTGGCCATGTCAGCCCTGCCGGCTTGGATAGCTATTGTCATCATCGGGCGAGAGTTTGCCGTGACCGGACTCCGCAGCATCGCCGCGGCCGAGGGAAGAGTTATGGCCGCGAGCAAGTTTGCCAAGGTCAAAACTATAACACAAATCGTGGCCATAACAGCCGTGATGGTCAACAATTACCCCTTCTCCTTAGTGGGTTTCCCCTTTGAGGACATCGCGCTTCTGGTAGCCGTTGTTTTCACAATTACTTCCGGACTTGACTACTTCCGCGCAGCCGGCGATATTCTAGGCGAAAGACAACCGCGGGAAGTATCCTAGCTGTGGAGACACTTGAAATAGCGGCGCGCGCACTAAGCCTTGAGCTGTCTGGCAGGAACATGACTTTAGCCATAGCCGAGTCGTGCACGGGTGGACTCCTCGGTCACTCGCTTACGGATGTGCCCGGTGCTTCGCGCTTTTTTTTAGGCGGAGTTACCTGCTATGCTAACGCCGCTAAGGTACAGCTGCTTGGCGTGCGTACAGAAACGCTGCAGTGTTTTGGTGCAGTTTCCGTGCAGTGTGCGGAGGAAATGCTGCGTGGGGTAAAAGCGCTGTTTGGCTCGGACACGGCTATCGCCATCACCGGAATTGCAGGACCGGATGGTGGAAGCGCAAAGAAGCCGATAGGGACAGTGTTTATTGCGGTAAGCGTAGATGACCGCCTGCAAGTTTACGGCTTTTTTTTCAGCGGAGAGCGCGCGGCCATCAAACGGCAAGCCGCGTTAGCCGCATTCGAGCTATTGCACTCGCTGCTTAGGCAAAAGTAGCTATTGCGAACAATTGTTCGTTAGTATATAATGCTAGCAGTACTGGATGGGAGGCGCGCGGGATGGAGAAAAAGAAGGCTCTAGAAATGGCGTTGCATCAGATTGAGAAGCAGTTTGGCAAAGGTTCGGTAATGCGGCTAGGGGGAGACAGTGACAGAGCTGCACTTGAAGTTATTCGCACCGGCGCCATGTCGCTAGACATTGCTTTAGGCGTAGGGGGGGTGCCGCGCGGCCGTATAATTGAAGTATATGGGCCTGAGTCTAGCGGTAAGACGACTGTCGCCCTCCACATCATCGCCGAAGCACAGAAGAACGGCGGAATAGCCGCTTTTATCGACGCCGAGCATGCCCTCGACCCTTCCTATGCTCGCAAAGTAGGGGTCAACTTGGAGGACCTCTTGGTTTCGCAACCCGACACAGGCGAGCAAGCCTTAGAGATAGCCGAGGCTCTAGTGCGCAGTGGCGCAGTAGACGTCGTAGTGGTGGACTCCGTAGCTGCCCTCGTGCCGCGTGCGGAGATTGAAGGAGAAATGGGTGACGCACACGTTGGTCTGCAGGCTCGCCTTATGTCGCAGGCCCTGCGCAAGCTAGCAGGCGCCATCAGCAAATCCAAAACTACCGCCATCTTTATCAACCAGCTAAGGGAAAAAGTCGGCGTCATGTTCGGCAATCCAGAAACGACTCCCGGAGGCCGGGCCCTTAAGTTTTACGCCACCATTCGCCTCGAGGTGAGGCGCACAGAATCCATTAAGTCCGGTCAGGATGTAGTGGGTAATCGCACGCGCGTCAAGGTCGTTAAGAACAAGGTAGCGCCTCCGTTTAGAGTCGCGGATTTTGACATTATGTACGGCGAAGGAATCTCCCGCGAGGGTAGCATTCTCGATACGGCTACCGATATGGACATTATCGTTAAAAGCGGAGCCTGGTACTCGTTTGAGGACGAGAGGTTAGGACAAGGCAGAGAAAACGCCAAGAATTACTTGCGCGAGCGTCAAGATATAGCCGGCAAGGTGGAATCCCGCATTCGCGAGAAGTTAGGCGCAGGTAACATCTCGCTTAAGAACATCGGCGATACGTTTGAGGAGTAAAGATATTCGCCAAACTGCCTTTAGGATATTAGCTAGGCGCGACCATACGCGTCGCGAGCTCTACAACAAGCTGTTACAGCGCGGCTATTTGCCGTGCGAGGCCGGAGCGCTATGTCAGGAACTTGTGGAGCAGGGGTATATGAGCGACAGCCGCGTCGCCGCCAATCTACTTGAGAATGCCAGCATACAACCTGCCGCCGGCGCTCTGCGGTTTCGCCAGCGCCTCCAAAGTCGCGGTCTGCCGCCAGCACTAATCGAAGATACAGTTAAGACGTACCGAGAGCAAGTCGACGCCAGCGCAGTAGCACAGCGCTTGGCGCAGGCTTTGTTTGCGCGGGGGAAGGACGCGGCCTTTGTTGAGAGACATCTGTGGCGCAAGGGCTTCTCAACGCAGGAAATACGCGCGGCGGTAAGGGCACTCGACGACACTTGTATTGACAATGGACAGCCTGAAGGCTAGAATGATGCCAGAGAGTAGCAACGCTCTAGGCACCTTTCGTTCAGCTGACCGAGGGTTCTCGGTCTTTTTTTGTAGATTTTTAGGAGAGGAGGGCTTAGTATCGAATTTGTGATTATTGCCATACTATTGGTAGCTTTACCTGCCGCTGCATATGGCGGATTTCTATATCGCAAGCGTGTGAGTGAAAAAGCCACGGGAGAAGCGGAAGTTGTCGCCAACACCATCGTCGCGGATGCCAAAAAACAAGCGGAAGCCAAGAAGCGCGAAGCTATACTTGAGGCCAAAGATGAAGTGCATAGGCTCAGGCAAGAGGCCGAGCGTGACATTAAGGAGCGCCGGGCGGAGATTCTGCGACTGGAACGTCGCATTCTGCAAAAGGACGAGACGCTTGACAAGAAACTTGAGCAGCTTGAACGTCGCGACGATCAACTGGGACGCAAAGAAGCTGAGCTCAACAGGCTAAAGGAGCGCGCCGAAGAGCTAGTAGGGAGGCAGCAGGCTGAGCTCGAACGGGTGGCCGCGCTGTCCCAAGAAGAGGCACGTGCTATATTGCTGGCAAACGTCGAGCAAGAGGTTCGCCATGAAGCGTCGCTCTTGATCAGGGAAGTTGAAGCCGAGGCGCGTGAGGAAGCGGACAGACGTGCCCGCGAGATTGTCACGATTGCCATCCAGCGGTGCGCGGCAGACCATTCCGCCGAAACGACCGTATCCGTCGTGGAGTTGCCAAATGACGAGATGAAAGGTCGCATCATCGGGCGCGAAGGGCGTAACATTCGTGCGCTAGAGACGCTTACCGGCATAGACCTGATTATCGACGATACTCCTGAAGCAGTAATCCTTTCTGGGTTTGACCCCGTGCGGCGTGAAGTGGCGCGCATTGCCCTCGAGAAGCTTATCGCCGACGGCCGCATTCATCCTGCCCGCATTGAAGAAGTAGTGGAGAAGGCGCAAAAGGAAGTTGAGCAGCGCATTCGCGAGGAAGGCGAGCGCGCCGTTTTTGAAGTTGGTATTCACAGCCTAAACGGAGAGCTCGTGAAGCTCTTAGGGCGCCTGCGCTATCGCACCAGTTATGGTCAGAACGTTCTCAAGCATTCGCTAGAGGTTGCTCACCTTGCCGGCGCGATGGCTGCGGAGCTGGGCGTAGACGTGCATGTCGCTAAGCGCGCGGGGCTTCTGCACGATATCGGCAAGGCGCTTGACCACGAAGTAGAGGGCCCGCACGTAACAATCGGTGCCGATATGGCTAAAAAGTACCGCGAGCACCCCGCAGTCGTACATGCCATTGCCGCGCACCACGGCGACGTGGAAGCGCAGTCTATAGAAGCCGTACTGGTGGCGGCAGCGGATGCAATCTCGGCCGCAAGGCCCGGTGCACGCCGCGAGAGCCTTGAGAACTACATTAAGCGTCTGCAGAAGCTCGAGGAAATAGGCTCATCCGTCGACGGTGTGGATAAAGTGTACGCCATCCAAGCCGGGCGCGAAATCCGCATCGTGGTGAAGCCGGAGCGTATCGATGACTTGGGCGCTGTGCGGGTTGCGCGTGACATCTCTAAGCGCATAGAAGCAGAGCTTGAATACCCGGGACAAATTAAGGTGACGGTAATCAGAGAGACTAGGGCTGTGGAACTAGCGAAGTAGAGAAAGCCGAGCGCAAGCTCGGCTTTTCCGCAATCGGAGGGCGAATGTGTTCAATGTGCTATTTCTTGGAGATATTGTAGGGAAACCTGGGAGGGAAGTTGTACGCCAGCTTATCTCACAGCTTCGCTCGCGATTCGCCATAAACTACTGCATTGCCAACGGCGAGAATGCGGCGCACGGTACCGGCCTGACGCGCGATGTTGCGGATGAGCTCCTAAACATCGGCGTCGACGTGCTTACCGGCGGCAATCATACTTGGGATAAGAAGGAGATTCTCGAGTTCATCGACGACTACCCTCGCGTTTTGCGTCCGGTGAACTATCCAAACGGAGTACCGGGCAGCGGCGTAATGCTGACCGAGGTGGGATCACCCCCTGTGCCGTTAGCTGTTGTTAGCTTGTTGGGCCGCACGTTTATGCCGCCTGTAGACTGCCCTTTTCAGGCAATGGACAAAGTGTTAGCCGGGTTACCAGCGAATTGCCTAACGTTCGTGGACTTCCACGCCGAGGCGACATCCGAAAAACTAGCCCTTGCGCACTACCTTGACGGCAGAGTCGCGGGGCTTGTCGGTACACACACGCATGTGCAGACGGCGGATGAACGTCTGTTGCCCAAGGGGACAGCCTACCTTTCGGACGCCGGGATGTGCGGCCCTTACAATTCGGTGCTCGGTGTGGCTGTAGCCCCGGTCGTGCGCAAATTTACCACCGGCTTGCCCGCGCGCTTTGAGCTTGCGGAGGGGCCGAAGGTGCTTGCCGGCGTGGTGTACCGCTTTAACCTAGCTACTAGGCGCGCCGTGGTTACGCCCGAGCGCATACTGACCGTAGTCCCCTAAGACAAGGAGGAATGCTTATGACTACAGAGCTTCATTCGCGTGCGTTGGTCATTGACAGCCACTGCGATACCATTCTCAAGGTGCTAGGCTCACGCGGGGAATATCGCCTCGGTGAACTCCACTTTGCCGAACACGTAGACATCCCCCGCCTGCGGCAGGGAGGAGTGGACGTCCAATTCTTTGCCGCTTACATAGGTGCCGAATACAAACCCGACCGCGCCGTTAAGCGCACACTCCAGCTCCTAGACTGCCTGTATCAGGAGATTGAGGCTAACCAAGACACGCTTAGGTTAATCCTTAAGGCTAGCGATATAGATTTCGTCAAGACAAACAATCAGATAGGCGTACTAATCTCTATCGAGGGAGGAGAGGCGCTAGAGGGAGAACTAGCCGCGCTGCGCATTTACCACCGCTTGGGAGTTAGGGCGGTGGGACTCACTTGGAATGAACGCAATCAAATAGCCGAAGGGGTGGGAGAGTGCCGGAGCGGCGGTGGGCTGACCGACTTTGGCGTCAGCGTAGTAGCGGAGATGAACCGGTTAGGCATGATTGTCGATGTCTCGCACATTTCCGAACCCGGTTTTTATGATGTCTTAGAGGTAAGCAAACACCCCATTATCGCTTCCCACAGCAATGCCCGCGCGGTTTGCGGCCATGTCCGTAACCTCACCGACCGACAGATTCGTGCTCTGGCGGCGAACGGGGGGGTTGTGGGCATGAACTTTGCCCCAGAATTTTTGGTGGAACATGGCGAGGCCCACCTAGACGATGTAGTTACGCACATCGACCACATCGTCAACCTACTTGGGAACAGCAAACATGTCGGTCTGGGAGGAGACTTAGACGGGATTTCACACACACCAGTGGGGCTGGAAGATGTCACCAAATACCCCGCGCTGACCGAGGCCCTGCTTAGGCGCGGCTATAGTGAGGAGGCGCTCTTAGATGTTCTGGGCCTAAACCATTTGCGCGTCATCCGGACGGTGCTAGGGTAGCGCCAACGTGTTAGACCTACACACTCATAGTTCTGCTTCAGACGGCAAAGAGTCGCCACGTGAGATAGTGCGGCAAGCCAAAGAACGAGGACTGCAAGGGATAGCGCTAACCGACCACGATACCTGTGTCGGGTTGGAAGAAGCCTTTGCCGCAGGCCTCACATATGGTCTTGCCGTGCTACCCGGCATTGAACTGAGCGCCGAGTGGTGCGACAAGGACGTGCATATCCTAGGTTACTGGATCAGCCAAAGTGACCGGCAGTTGACTGCGCTGACGGCCAAACTACGCGCGGAGCGCGCTACTCGCATTGCGAGCATGGTAGCGCGATTAGGTGAGTTAGGCTTACCTTTGACGCTCTCTGAGGTGACAGACCAAAACAAGGGCGACGCTCACTCGCTAGGCCGACCCCACGTAGCGAGAGCTCTGCTTAACAGAGGTTATGTCGGGAACTTCGCCGCTGCCTTTGACCAGTACCTTGAGCGTGGACGGCCTGCCTATGTGCCGCGTTATAAACTGCTACCGGAAGAGGCGATAAAAGCGATCGTCGGGAGCGGGGGCGTCGCGGTTTGGGCGCATCCCGGCCCGTTGGCAAAATTACTGCTCAAACCACTGGTAAAGGCAGGTCTCCGAGGGATAGAGGTGTATCACCCCGACCATGACGAAGCGCGCGAGCGAGAGCTCTTAGGTTTGGCGTGTGAGCACGGTTTGGTGGTTACCGGGGGCTCGGATGCGCATAGCGCCGCCGCATTGGGAACAAAGGGCATAGGGAATCATGTTTGGTACGAGCTGTGGTCGCGGCGGTAAAAATCACGACCACTTTTTTTTGTTTTGTAGCAGGAGTATGCGCGGAACGATAGAATATAGTAGAATGTAATGGACTAATGGACTAATCCATCGTGCAATAAGGGCGAGTGGAGGTGATAAAATGGTAGCGTTGGAGCTCCGCAAGAAGTCGGGTGTCCCTCTCTATGTGCAACTGAAAGCAAGTATTCGACAACAGGCTGAGAGCGGCGCGTGGTCCCCGGGTTTTAAGCTGCCGACTGAGAGAGAACTGTCGACACTGTTGGCGGTCAGTCGCAATACCGTGAGCCAAGCCTACCGGGAACTTGAGCAAGAGGGCATCTTAGTTTCGTTACAGGGGAAAGGCACCTTCTTGGCTAAGGCTGACGCTAGTGCCCTAAGTGCCAGCCGGAGTAACAGGCTCGAGGCCCTAGTGTCGAATGCGCTGGGGCAGGCGTTAGATGAAGGGTTTGCCTGTGATGAGTTTATGGAGGCGGCTACTCGCGTAGCGCTGCAGAGGCAACGCCTGCTCAGCGAAGTGCGCATCGTGTTTGTCGAGTGCAATCGCGAACAGGTGGACTATTTCTCAACTCACCTCGGACTAGGCAGCGGGGTAAGCGCTAGCCCGATGCTGCTTGAAGAAGTACTCTCGGCCACGCCGGAAACACAAAAGCTTATCGAGAATGCGGAAATCGTGGTGACGACGTTCTTTCACGAGAGCGATGTGCGCGCGGCCATTGGTCCGGACAAACTCCTGTTGGCGGTAGCGTTAGAGCCTCAGCTGGAGACCATGGTGCGAATTGCTAGGATTCCCCGGCAAAGCAAACTGGCTCTGGTCTGCATCTCAGACGTGTTTGCCGCGAAAGTACAAAATTCGCTTAACGCCGCCGGTTTGGAGCATCGCCTCGACGTGTTGACCTCGCGAGATGACAGCAGGCGTATCAGCCAAGTGTTGGGGGGCTGTGACGCTGTCTTGGTGTCTCCCGGACGCAAACGGGAAGTCTCGCTGCTCTGCCCGACAGACAAAGAGGTCATCGAGTTTATCTATCGACCGGACCTCGGTTCCACTAACCTTCTGCAAAATACCATCCTAGCGCAGCGCAAAAGCATTGGAAGAAACGGATCCGCAAGATTATAAAGGTGGTGTAACAACAATGAACGGTAATGGGTATCGCGTCGTACCGGGACCTGAAGGCCTTCTGCCTCCGGCGGCTGCCTGCTGCGGCGTAATTCTGCCGGAGAAAGGCCAAGGCCTAGTAGAGGGCACCTTGATGACCGAGCAGGACACACTGGAAGTTATGGCTCAAGAACTGCTCACTCGCCAGAATCCAACTATTTTCCCGGGGCCTTTAGTACTATGGGCATGGCGTGAGGGAGTCACCGAAAAAGCCGCAGCCGTGCTCGAGCTCGCAGCCGAAATACCGGGAGTAAGGATTATCCCCATGCCCGACTATCGCCCCATATATCCTAAGATTGACCCGGAAGCTGTGATTAACCCGTGTCACCCTAACTTGACGATTTGGCACAATAAAATCGAAGTATGCGTGTTTATCGGTGTGCACTGTCACTTCGCTAATATCACGCTAAAGATGATTCGCGCCGGCACGAACTGCTACACGATCACGCTCTGTCACGCAGCCGGACATGAAGATTCCATGGCTTCTCTGCCGTTCGCCGACGCGAACCAAGTGCGGGCTTTAACCGAAGCCATACGCAAGCTCAAGCGTGAGGGATTGCGTCCACGTTATGCCGATACCCCGGGGATTCAGCTTACCGCGGCCCAAGCGACCTTAAGTCAGGGCCTAGCATGGCAACCTGCCCCCGTGGCGCGATAGGGAGGAGTAAAAGATGGCTAATACCGTAAACCAAAGAGTAGTGACCCCAGAGCATCTCCTGTTCGAAGCGCCGCGCACCAAGGCCTTTATTACCGGCAGCGAGGCGGCCAGCGAAGCCGTGCGCAGGGCAAATGTGGACATAGCCATTGCCTATCCCATTACTCCCCAGAGTGAAACAATGGAGAGGGTGGGGAACCTCTATGCCGAAGGCTACATTCGGGATTACTACCGCGCGGAAGACGAGGTAGGTGCCTTCTCGGCCATCTCCGGGGCCTCCCGTACCGGCGTGCGCTGCATGACAGCATCGTCAGGCCCGGGCCTGATGCGCGGCCTGGAGACCATCGCTTCCTGGCCCGGACATCGTCTGCCGCTTGTGTTTCTAATTATGTGCCGCGTGATTAACGCACCTCTCTCGATTCAGCCGGATAACCTTGAACTCGATTACATGCTGACCTCCGGCAACATTTTGCTGCATGGAGAAAACCAACAAGACTTCTTTGATTACACTCTAGCCGGCTTTGCCATATCCGAGAAGTGCGAAGTGACCTTGCCTGTCGCAGTCGCCGTGGACGGGTTCTTTGTCACCCACGCCCGCGGCTGGGTCGAAATGCCCTCAGCCGAATTGAAATTGCCGCCGCGCGACTGTTACAGCGAAGCCGTACCCATGATTGACAATGAAAATCCCCCCGTGCGCATTGCCAGGGACGCACCTATTCAGAAGAGCAACTTCATCAGTTACCAGATGCACGCAGCGTGGCAACAGGAAATCCACGCCGCGCACGAACGTTCTCGCAAATGGGTAAAGCACTTCCTTGGCGGCTTAGTCGAAGTTGTCAATCCCGATGCCGAAACGATGATCATTGCCTCGGGCAGTGCGGTGTCACAGTCGCGTGAAGCGCTCCGTCAAGCCGAAGAAATGGGAAAAAAGGTAGGCCTAATCAAAGTCAAGTGTTTACGGCCGTTTCCTACGGAAGAACTGCGCACGGCTTGTCGTAATGCCAAGCGCATTATCGTGCCCGAGTTTAACTGCCCCGGTTGGCTAAACCGCGAGGTTCGCGCCACGCTGTATGGTTATTCTGAAGCTAAGATTGCCGACGGGCCGCGGGTGTACGGTGGCATTACTATGCCGACTGAGTTAATCCTCGACTGGCTGTTCAAGCACGACTAGTCCACTAATTCTAAGGGAGGGATCAACATATGGCACTCCGGACGTTACAGGTATCTCCCGGTTTTATGCGCTTTATGCCTAAGGAATACCAGGACTTAGTTGAAAAGGGCCCGTTTGGCCGTAACCTTAAGCTCTCCGACCTCGGGACCTATAAAGAGGTCTTAGAGGAACATCCCATGTGTGAAGGCTGTGCCATGGCTTTCTTTATTAGACTGGCGCTCACTGGCTTGCCTTCACCGGAGCACACCGTCATCGTCGGCACGGCAGGCTGTGGACGCTTGTCACTCTCGCAGGCCGCTATTCCTTTTGTCTACGGCAACTACTGCGACACCAACGGCGTAGCGACAGGTCTCAAGCGTGGTCTTGCGCTGCGTTTCCCTAATCAGCACAAAGACGTGGTCGTCATGGCGGGTGACGGAGGTTTGTCGGACATCGGCTTTTCACAGGTCATGCACGGGTGGTTCCGACAGGAGAAGTTTACGACCGTTATGCTCGACAACGAAGTCTACGGTAATACCGGCGGACAGGAAAGCGGTATGACCAAACGCGGTGAGGTAGTCAAAATGGCTCCGACCGGAAAGAAGTTCGAGAAAATCGACATGCTCGGACTGGCTAAGACGGCCGGCGTCGCCTATATCGCCCGCTTGACGCCGACTAACCCGAGCCGTATCGTCACTACCATTCGTAAAGCGGTCTTGGTAGCACGCGAAATCGGCCCTTCTTACGTACAGGCGTATACGTCGTGCAATATCGAGTACGCTATCCCACCCGAGAAGGTGCTAGATGACGCGCGCCAAGTAGAAAAAGAACGTTACAGCTTTATGGAGATTATGAGTGACGAAGCCAAAGCATTCCTTGCCGCCAAAGACGCAGAGCAGCGAGGCTAAGTCGTCCAGTTCAAAACGTTAGGGGGAGAAATATGCGCAGGTACAATGTTCGCATGGCCGGCGTTGGAGGGCAGGGCGTGGTTACCGCTTCGCATGTACTCAGCAACGGCGTAATTCAAAGCGGCGGCGAAAGCACGGTCGTCCCTTTCTTTGGCTCGGAGAAACGCATGGCGCCGGTAGAGAGCTATGTGCGTATTGCCGACGGTAAGTTATACGAGATTGGCGAGATTATTTATCCGAATGTAATCGTTATTTTCCACAGTCAGGTCATCACGCACGGCAAGTCATATACTATGCCTTTTTACTCCGGCATCAAAGATGACTCCTATATCTTGATTAACATGGCCCAGCAAGCCCAGTTAAGCAAGGACGAAGAGCGCGAACTAACGGAGAAGCGAGCCAAGGTTTTCTATATACCGGCGACACAGCTCGCACTGCAACATGCCGGTACGGAAGTCGCCACCAATATGGTGATGATCGGTGCCGTCAGTGCGGTATTGGGCCTGCCTGACCTCGCTTCGCTAGAAAAAGCTTTGATAGAGCGTTTTCTCGGCAAAGGTTTGGTAGCCTCAGGCGGCACGGCTTCGTTAGACAAAGCCATGGAGAAGAACTTCGGTCCAAAAGTTGACCTGGTCAGAAAGAACATGGAAGCGATTAAGGCCGCCGTGCAGTATGCTCTAGAGCAGGGATGGGAAATATCGCCGAAAGGGGGGACTACATCGTGTACAAAGTAGCGCGTGTGGACGCGAGCAAGTGCAGCGCCTCAAGTTGTAGGCTTTGCGTACTCTACTGCCCCGAGCCAAATACACTGCTCTACGACGAAAACCGCAACACTGCCTTTGTAGCAGTCGACAGGTGCAAAGGATGCGGGGCCTGTCTGCGCATTTGTACCGACATAAGCAAGCGCAATTGTATTTCGATGGTTGCGGTAGGCAGTGTGCAAGGCGAGTTTGAAATGTCACGTTACGGTATGCCTGATGTGTCTAAGCGAGACAAATAATAAGCGTGGAGGAGAAGTTTAACATGTCTAAAGAGAATCTCAACGTCTTTCAGCAGGTTCAAGCGCAGATTAAGGAAGCCTGCGATCTTCTGGGACTCGACGACAGCTACTATGAAATCCTAAAAACCCCCGAGCGCGCTATGGAGGTAGGCATCCCGGTGCGCATGGACGACGGTTCAGTCAAGACGTTTGTCGGCTACCGCTCGCAACACAACACCGTCAACGGACCGGCCAAAGGCGGCATCCGTTTTCACCCCGATGTAACCTTTGATGAGGTAAAGACGCTGTCCATGTGGATGACCTTTAAGTGTGCGGTAATCGGCCTTCCCTATGGCGGCGGTAAGGGCGGCATCACCGTAGACCCAAGCAAGCTGTCCAAAGGTGAAATCGAGCGCCTAGCACGCGGGTATGTGCGTAAACTCGGCGACTTTATCGGCCCCGCGGTCGACATCCCGGCTCCGGATGTCAACACCAATCCGCAGGTTATGGCTTGGATGGTCGATGAGTACAACGCCATGAAGGGCTATAACAACCCTGGCGTTATCACAGGAAAGCCAGTACTTATCGGCGGTTCGCTCGGCCGCACGGAGGCGACCGGACGCGGCGTAGTCATCACCACACGCGAAGCTTGCCGCGCCATGAACATCGACCTGAAGGGTGCCAGAGTGGCCGTACACGGCTATGGCAATGTCGGAAGTTTTGCGGGTCTTTACCTGCATAAGCTTGGCGCTAAAATTGTGGCGGCGCTTGATCTAGGCGGCGGGGCTTATAATCCGGCCGGCCTTGATGCGGTGGAGTTGATGGAGCACTCCAAGCCAAGGCGTACTGTTTTTGGCTTCCCAGGCAGCACAAACATCACGGCGGAAGAACTGTTCGCTCTGGACGTCGATGTACTGGTGCTGGCCGCCTTAGAGAACACCATTACCATGGATAACCAGCACCTAGTAAGAGCGAAGATCGTATCTGAGGGCGCTAACGGCCCCGTAACGACCGAGGCCGGCAAGAAGATGTCCGAGCGCGGCATTGTGATTCTGCCGGATATTCTCTGCAATGCTGGCGGCGTCACCGTATCGTACTTCGAGTGGGTGCAAAACCTGATGAATTACTACTGGCCGGAGCAGGAGGTAAATGAAAAGCTCGAGCGCAATATGGTCAATGCCTTTAACAACCTGTGGAAGATGGCCGCGGAGAAAAAGGTGGATCTGCGCACCGCAGCCTATCTGGTCGCCATTCGCCGCGTAGCCGACGCCATGAAACTTTACGGTTGGGTCTGATCTCTATACGGCCCTCTTGACTGACGTCGGGAGGGCCATATAAAATGTGAGTACAATGTATACAGTATCCCCGGCATACCTTTGACAGGAGGTCAAACTATGGAGGAGAAGAAACCGTCCGAACGCAAGCGTTCATTCAGGAATACTTCGAACATTGAGATTAAGCGCGTATATACCGCGGAAGACTCAACTGGCAGCGACGGCGCCTTAGGGCTGCCGGGGGATTATCCTTTTACGCGTGGTGTGCAGCCGACGATGTACCGCGGGCGCTTCTGGACCATGCGCCAGTACGCGGGGATGGCTTCCGCCGAGGAGTCTAACGCTCGCTATCGCTATTTGCTGGAGCAGGGTCAAACAGGCCTCAGCGTCGCCTTTGACCTTCCTACCCAAATCGGCTACGACTCAGACCATGCCCTAGCACAGGGTGAGGTTGGTAAAGTCGGTGTAGCCATCGACTCGCTCGCAGACATGGAAGTGCTGTTTGGAGGCATTCCTCTAGACAAAGTCAGTACATCGATGACCATTAATGCGCCAGCCGCCGTGCTGTTGGCCATGTACATCGCCGTCGCCGAGAAGCAAGGGGTGTCCCCGGCCAAACTTAACGGCACCATTCAAAACGACATCTTAAAGGAGTATGCGGCGCGCGGCACGTACATTTTCCCGCCGGCACAAAGCATGCGCCTGATCACAGACATATTCGCCTATTGCTCCGAGCAGGTGCCGGAGTGGAATACTATCAGCATCAGCGGCTACCACATTCGGGAAGCCGGTTCCACTGCTGTGCAGGAAGCAGCCTTCACCCTTAGCAACGGCATTGCTTACGTTCAGGCGGCGCTCGACGCGGGACTGCGTGTTGACGATTTTGCCCCGCGCCTCTCGTTCTTCTTTAATTCCCACGTAGACTTCTTTGAGGAGATTGCCAAGTTTCGCGCTGCGCGTCGCTTGTGGGCTAAGATTATGCGCGAGCGTTTTGGGGCCACCAATCCACGCTCGCAGATGCTCCGTTTCCATACGCAGACCGGCGGCTCAACTTTGACAGCGCAGCAACCCGACAACAACATCATTCGCGTCACGCTGCAGGCGCTGGCGGCTGTGCTGGGGGGTACGCAGAGCTTACACACCAACTCGCGCGATGAGGCTCTCGCACTTCCAACCGAGGAATCTGTACGTATTGCGCTGCGCACGCAGCAGATCATTGCCTATGAGAGCGGCGTCGCCGACGTTGTAGACCCGCTAGGAGGCTCATACTATATCGAGAGCTTGACTAACGCTATAGAACAGGCTGCCGCAGCACAAATCGCCAGAATAGATGCCTGCGGCGGAGCCGTTCGCGCCATCGAGCTTGGGATAATGCAGCGAGACATTCAAGACAGCGCTTACGCTTGGCAACAGCAGGTAGAGAGCAAAGAACGTATTGTGGTCGGCGTAAATCAGTTTCAGGTGCGCGAAGGCGCACCGCGCGGACTTGAGCGCATAGACGCAAGCGTCGGCGAGAAACAGAAGGCCAAGCTCGCGAACCTAAAGGCGCGCCGGGACAACGCCAAAGTAGAAGAAGCACTCGCCATACTCGCCCGCACTGCCGCGTCCAAGGATAACCTAATGCCTGCGGTGCTCGAGGCCGTGCGCGCCTACGCTACGCTTGGCGAAGTGTGCGATGTGCTTAGGCGTGTTTTTGGCGAGTATCGCCCAGAAGAGACGCTGACGTAAGGGGTGGCGACGATGAGTGAACAAACTTTTATCCGTGTGCTTGTGGCCAAGCCCGGACTTGACGGGCACGACAGAGGCGCCAAGATTGTGGCACGTGCTTTGCGTGATGCAGGCATGGAGGTTATTTACACGGGACTGCGACAGACCCCGGAACAAATCGTGGAAGCGGCTATCCAGGAGGACGTCGATGTCGTAGCGCTGAGCTGCTTGTCCGGCGCCCACAATTACTTGTTCCCACGCGTTGTTGAGCTGCTTGGGCAACAGGGCGGCGGTGACATCTTGGTTGTGGGCGGGGGCGTTATCCCCGAAGATGACATTCCGGCCTTGCGTGCGAGCGGAGTAAAGGAAATCTTCACTCCCGGGGCGACCACGCAGGCAATAGTGGAGTTTATTCGCACCAATGTCGCGCGTCGATAGGTTAGTGCAAGGGTTTCGTCGCGGCGACATGCGCGCCTTAGCTCGCGCCATTTCCTTAGTAGAGGCGGGTGAGGCGCAGGGTGAGGAGCTCCTGGCGGAACTCGCACGCGTCGACAGAAGGGCCCGCTTAATCGGTGTCACCGGACCGCCCGGGGCAGGGAAAAGCACGCTGACGGCCAAGCTAGCTCAAGCATTGCTTGACCGCGGTGAGCGAGTCGCTTTGCTCTTGATTGACCCTTCCAGTCCGTTTACCGGCGGGGCAATCTTAGGTGACCGAATTCGCATGCACGATATTGTGGGACAGAGCGGCCTCTACGTCCGTAGCCTCGGTTCCCGGGGCAGTCTTGGCGGACTTTCTCGCGCTGTGCCACCTGTCGTGCAGTTACTGGAGTCCTTCGGCTTTGACACGGTTATTGTCGAGACTGTGGGAACCGGCCAGGCGGAGACAGATGTGGTAGAAGCCGTGGACTCCGTGGTAGTGGTGGCAGTGCCGGGCCTCGGCGACGATGTGCAGGCCATGAAGGCGGGTATTATAGAAATTGCCGATGTATGCGTAGTCAACAAAGCTGACCGCGAGGGAGCGGAGCGCACCGCGCGTCAGTTAGAGGAAGCCCTCAAGCTAGGACCTCGCTCCGTGCCTGTGCTAGCTACAATTGCCACTAGCGGCGTAGGAGTCGCTGCTCTGGTAAACGCGCTAGACGACCACTACCGGGCTATGGTGGCTGACGGTGAGCTCGCACAGCGGCGAAAGGCGCGACTGCGCAAGGCTCTCTACACATACACGTCGAGCATTGTCAATGGTCGCCTGGGGGAATGGCTCGAACATCGCCTAAGTTCCCTCTGGCCGGACATAGAAAGTGGGCAGGTCGATGTCTACACATGCGGCCGCAAGTTGGCTGCGGAGTTTCAAAGGGGGGGTGAGGAACAATGCTAGAGAAAATAGATCACTTAGGCATAGCGGTGAGGGACCTAAACACCGTGCTGGCGTTTTACACAGACAAACTCGGGTTGCCTTGCACGGGGGAAGAAGTTGTGGCCGAACAAAAGGTTAGGGTGGCGTTTTTGCCACTGGGGCAGACCAAGCTTGAGCTCTTGGAGTCGACCGCTCCCGACGGTCCGGTCGCTAAATTCATCGAGCAAAAAGGCGAGGGGATTCATCACGTGGCTATTCGCGTGGCAAACATCGAGGAGGCACTCGCTTCACTCAAGGCCAAGGGAGTTCGCCTAATCGACGAGAAGCCGCGCATAGGGGCACACGGCGCGAAGATCGCCTTTATCCACCCCAAGGAAAGCCACGGCGTGCTCATCGAGCTTTGCGAGAGATGCGAATAGCGAGGAGGCTAAGACCATATGTGGGAGAAGATTCAGGAGCTTGAGCAAAAGCGCAATACGCTAGCACTAGGCGGCGGCGAAAAGCGCATCCAAAAGCACAAGGCCCAAGGCAAGCTCACCGCGCGCGAGCGGATTAATTACCTGTTAGACCCGGAAAGCTTTATCGAGACAGACGTCTTCGTCAAGCACCGCTGCCATGACCTAGGTATGGCTGACACGGAAGCTCCGGGCGAAGGCGTGGTTACCGGTTATGGCACTATTGACGGTCGACTAGTCTACGTGGCGTCACAAGATTTTACTGTCCTCGGGGGTTCACTCGGTGAAGCACATGCGGCAAAAATCTGCAAAGTAATGGACTTGGCCGTAAAGAACGGGGCGCCGATGATTTGCATCAACGACTCCGGCGGCGCGCGCATTCAGGAGGGTGTGGACGCCTTAAATGGCTACGGCAACATTTTCTACCGCAACACGCTCGCCTCAGGCGTCATCCCGCAGATTTCGGTAATCATGGGACCTTGCGCCGGCGGAGCGGTGTACTCACCCGCCTTGACCGACTTTGTCTTTATGACTGCCGCCAACAGCCAAATGTTTATTACCGGACCACAGGTAATTAAGGCCGTCACGGGCGAAGATGTCACGATGGAGAATCTCGGCGGAGCCTCGGTGCACAATACCATTAGCGGTGTGGCACATTTTCTCGCCCAGACGGACGAGGACTGCTTAGCCCAAGTTCGCCGTCTCGTAGGGTTTATCCCCAGCAACAACCTTGACCCGGTGCCTTCCGTGTTAACCGGTGAGGCCGGGGAGCCAAGCGGCGACGCGCTGCTGGAAATTATTCCAGTTGAGCCAAACCGCGGCTACGACACGCGGGAGGTTATTGCTAACATTGTAGACGACGGCGATTTTCTCGAAGTCCAGCCTTTCTATGCGGAGAACATTGTAGTTGGTTTTGGACGCCTCAACGGTTTCCCTGTCGGCATCGTCGCCAACCAGCCCAAGGTCACCGCAGGCAGTTTGGACATTAATGCGTCGGACAAGGCTGCCCGCTTTATCCGCTTCTGCGACTGCTTTAACATTCCGCTCGTGACGTTCGTGGACACACCGGGATACCTCCCGGGTGTAGGCCAGGAATACGGCGGCGTGATTCGCCACGGCGCGAAGCTTCTGTACGCGTATTCCGAAGCTACAGTGCCCAAGATTACTGTCATTGTGCGCAAGGCCTACGGGGGAGCATACCTCGCGATGTGCAGTCGGGCGTTAGGCGCTGACGTCGTCTATGCCTATCCCACCGCAGAGATTGCCGTAATGGGGCCTGACGGCGCAGCCAATATCCTTTTTAAGGATGACATAGCCGCGGCAGAAAACCCGCAGGAGTTTCGCCAACAGAAAATCCGCGAGTACCGCGAGAAGTTCGCTAACCCCTATGTGGCTGCCGGCCGGGGCATGGTCGATGACGTGATAGACCCGCGCGATACACGCCGCGCCTTAATCAACGCTTTGTCCATGAGTGCGACCAAGCGCGAAAGCCGCCCCGCCAAGAAACATGGCAACATCCCACTTTAGGAGGCGACATTTTGACTAGCGAGCTGTATTTAGGTTTCAAAGTCACTTTCATAGGCATGACTATCGTGTTTAGCGCACTTTTCTTGTTGCAGTTAGTCATGCAAGCCATGCGATTGTTGTTCTACAAAGGCGAGCGCGCCGATGCGCCCGCAGAAGAGCCGGTGAAGGCTTCACTGCCGGCTTCCGCACCGGCAGAAGCGGCGGTATCGCGGTCTGTGTTGGCCGCCATTAGTGCCGCCATCTACGCTATGTTAGGCGGACGAAGCGCAAACATTGTCGCCATTCGCCGCGAGCAACCATCCGCTTGGCAACAGGCCGCGCGGACACAAGCCACATCGCGCCAGAGTGATTAGGAAGGGGACAGAGAGAAATGCCGAGAAAGTTTCGTATCGTTGTTAACGGTGAAGCATATGAGGTCGAAGTCGAGGAGTGTGGCACCAGCCAACCGACAGCTCCCCCCCTAGCGACGAGACCGCAAATGCCTGCTCCTTCTGTCGCTCCGGTAGCTCCTGTCGCACCGGTGGCTAAAGCCGCGGCGCCTGTTCCGGCTCCGCCTAAGGCTCCGACCGTCGCTGCCGCAGGCGGCGGAACCGGCGCGGTAGTCTGCCCCATGCCGGGTACAGTACTTGACGTCAAAGTGAAAGTAGGGGATGCGGTTAAGTATGGACAGCCTGTCCTCATACTCGAAGCCATGAAAATGGAAAACGAAATTGCCGCCACAGCTGACGGCACGGTGCGGGAAATTCGGGTGACCAAGGGCACTGCCGTTAATGCAGGTGAAGTCCTTGTGGTTATTGGGTAAAGGGAGGGCTTAACTTGCTAGGCGATATCGTCACAGTGCTAGTCGACCTCTGGGGGACAACCGGCTTCGCAAACATTACCCCAGGGCATCTCGTCATGATTTCTGTTGCCTGCTTTTTCCTGTACCTAGCCATTGCCAAGGGATACGAGCCACTCTTGTTGCTACCGATTGCCTTTGGCATGTTGCTAGTCAATATCCCGATGAGTGGCTTAATGACTCCCCCGAGCGAAGGCATCGCTGGCGGGCTCATGTATTACTTCTATCAAGGCGTTAAACTTGGTATATACCCTCCCTTAATTTTCTTAGGTGTCGGCGCGATGACGGATTTTGGGCCATTAATCGCTAACCCTAAGACCTTTTTCCTTGGGGCAGCAGCTCAGATTGGCATTTTTGGGACGTTTCTGGCGGCAGTCTTGCTGAACTTCACGCCGCAAGAGGCTGCCTCCATCAGCATTATTGGCGGGGCTGACGGTCCGACTGCGATTTTTCTTGCCGCACGCCTTGCTCCGCATCGCCTGGGCGCAATAGCGGTAGCAGCTTACTCCTATATGGCCTTAGTGCCGGTAATTCAGCCCCCGATTATGCGTCTACTTACTACCGATAAAGAACGTAAAACCGTTATGAAACAGCTACGAACAGTTTCTCAAGTGGAAAAAATCCTCTTTCCCATTATCGTTACAGTCTTGGTCAGTATGTTGCTTCCTCCTGCCACTCCGCTCGTCGGCATGTTAATGCTCGGTAACTTACTGCGGGAGTCCGGTGTAGTCGGTAGGCTATCAGATACTGCACAGAATACGCTAATGAATATTGTCGTGGTCTTCTTGGGCACTGCAGTAGGCGCTACCTCAAGTGCAGAATACTTCTTAAGACCTGAAACGCTTATGATTATGGCCTTAGGGCTCGTTGCCTTTGCCGTTGGTACAGCCGGCGGGGTTCTGCTCGGCAAATTAATGTATGTGCTGACAGGCGGCGAGATAAACCCATTAATAGGCTCAGCAGGTGTGTCTGCCGTGCCGATGGCCGCGCGCGTATCCCATAGCGAAGGACGCCGGGCGAATCCTAACAACTATCTCTTAATGCACGCCATGGGGCCTAATGTGGCGGGTGTAATCGGCTCAGCCGTGGCTGCGGGTGTGCTCTTATCGATGCTCGGATAATAAGCGAGAGGGGGCTCGAGTAATGCATATTCCGGTAGGCGTTTCTAGCCGCCATCTACACTTGTCCCCAGACCACGTGACCGCCCTTTTTGGCGCGCAGTACGAACTCGGTGCAGCGAAACCCTTGCGCCAACCGGGCCAGTACGCGGCGCATGAGACGGTTACGTTAGTGGGACCTAAGGGGCAAATCGAGGGGGTGCGAGTTCTAGGACCGACGCGTGCGGTAACACAAGTGGAAATCAGCCGCACGGATGCCGTCAAGCTAGGCGTAAAGCCGCCGGTACGCGAGTCCGGGGACTTAACAGGAGCAGCGGACATTGTGCTGCGTGGCCCCCGCGGCGAGGTCCTCGCGCCTGCGTCGACAATCCTAGCATGGCGACACATGCACCTGCATACAGCTGAAGCAGAACAGCTCGGCGTAAAGAGCGGGGCTTCGGTCAGCGTAGCAGTAAAAGGCACGCGCGCCGTTACCTTCCACAACGTGATCGTGCGCGTGAACCCGCAGTTTAAGGCCGAATTCCATATCGACACGGATGAAGCAAATGCCTGTGGCCTAGAAAACGGGGACATAGTAGAGATAGGCTAGAACCGTCTCGCCATCCGCTTGCCGCTGTCCGCGCGCGGGTGCACAATGGCCGTCTAGGGCAGCTCCACTTTAAAACCTTCCCCCAAGACTTCATGCGCATCGGTGATAACAATAAATGCGTTCGCGTCGACTTCCAGGACTACTCTTTTTGCGCGGGTGAGCTCTGTTCTCGCCACGACGCAAAACAGGGTAGTCCTTTCCTGTTTGCTGAAACCACCTTTGCTCGGGAGCAAAGTCACCCCGCGGTCGATTCTGCTTATAAGCGCATTGGCGATTGTCTCGCCGCGATCTGAGACGACAAACATCGCCTTGGCGGTGTAGAGCCCCTCCTGCACCACATCGATAGTTTTGGTGCAGACGAAGATGGCGATCAGAGCGTACATGGCATATTCCGCCGAAAACAAAATGCCCGCCACAATGACCACTAAGGCGTCAATAGCCAAAAGCGCGTCTCCAAGGCTGATGCCGCTGTAGTGAGCGGCTAGTTTGGCGGCAATGTCGGTTCCGCCGGTCGACCCCCGAAAACGAAACACGATGCCCATACCGATGCCTGTAACGACGCCGCCATAGAGCGCGGCCAAAAGGGGGTCCGTGGTCAGCGGTGCTATGCCTTGCGTGAAGCCTACGGCTACGACTAAGGACAAAGTGCCAAGCAGGGTGTAGGCGCCAAACCGGACACCAAAGACGCGTGACCCTGCAATCAGCAGGGGCGCGTTGATGGCCAGCAACACGACACTAGGAGGAATTCCAACCAAGTGCACCAGGATAGTGGCGATGCCGCTCGCTCCGCCTGCCGCAATGCGATTAGGGATAAGTAGATAGTTTAACCCGAGCGCCACAATCAGCGCACCGAATAGAATGCCGATGTAGTCCTTAATATTGCGAGACAAGTTGCGCCACCTCCCACGACGTTATTGTAGCATATGGTTGCACTTTGCACTTCGGGGGGAGGCGAGGGGGTTGCTAGCTACAAGAGGCAAGATGCGAGAAGCAAGAGGCAAGAGTGGCGAGGGTGCCTAGTGCCAAGTGCTCAGTGCCCAGTAGAGTCGTGTCGTGTGGTGACCGTCCTGCTCACAGCTTACGGCTCTTCTAACGCCTCACGCCTAAAGGCTAACGCCTCAAAGTTGTTCAGAAAAATTATTTTTCTTGTAAAGAAGGAATCCGAAAATGCATAGCGAAATACATGGTAATCGAGAATTCTGGACTGGAGTCTAAGAGAAAGTCCATGCACGCCTGTGCCGATAGCTAGGTGTGTTTGGGCTTTTGTGTCTTTTGGCTCTAGTGCGGGAACAGGTGAATGGGGGGTGTGCGCGAGAAAGGATGCGGGCGGAGGGCTACGGTCGACTTCTGTTACTCTAAAGAAGGAGGAGGTTATGTAATGACACCATTCATCGGAGAAGTAATCGGAACCATGATTCTCATCATCTTTGGCGGCGGCGTATGCGCCGGCGCAAGTCTCAAGAAAGTGTACTCGAACAGCCCGGGTTGGGTAGTCATAGCGCTGGCGTGGGGCCTGGCGGTCACCATGGCAGTCTTTGCCGTCGGCGGCATCAGCGGCGCGCATCTCAACCCCGCAGTAACCATCGCGCTTGCTATCAACGGTGCCTTCGATTGGGCCGATGTGCCTGCGTATATTCTCGCGCAAATGCTAGGCGCGATCATCGGCGCTGCGCTTGTGTTCTGCCACTACTTGCCGCACTGGGGGGCGACCGACGACGCGGGAGCCAAGTTGGGCGTTTTCTCTACCGGCCCGGCCATTAAGAGCACATACGCGAATCTATTCAGCGAAGTGTTTGGCACGTTTATGCTAATTCTTGGCCTGATGTTTATCGGCGCCAATCAGTTTACGCAAGGACTAACCCCGATAGCGGTCGGTCTCTTGATCGTAGCGATTGGTATGTCTCTAGGTGGGACTACCGGTTACGCCATCAATCCCGCGCGCGACCTTGGCCCGCGCATCGCCCACTTCCTGTTGCCTATCCCCGGCAAAGGTGACTCTAACTGGGGATACGCGTGGATTCCGGTGGTCGGCCCAATCTTGGGCGGGGCCTTTGGCGCAGTCTTCTATCAAGCTCTGTTTAAAGGTGAGTTTACGCCTGTGTTTTGGGTACTTGGTGCCGTGGTTGCAGGCATTTTAGGCTTAGCCTACACCACAGGCAAAGATGCATATGTGGAAAAGGGGTCTGCCAAACGCTCTGCCTAGAAACTCCCGGATAGTCTGTAAGAAGGAGAGTGTAGAATGAGTAAGAAGTATGTACTAGCGCTTGACCAAGGGACGACTA
This sequence comes from Selenomonadales bacterium, assembly GCA_018335585.1. Classification (NCBI taxonomy): domain Bacteria; kingdom Bacillati; phylum Bacillota; class Negativicutes; order Selenomonadales; species Selenomonadales bacterium. The sequence goes on along the minus strand of JAGXRZ010000020.1, from coordinate 45,850 downwards.
GCTCACGCGCTATTCTGTTCGACCAAGACTCAAACATTGTTTCGGTCGCGCAGAAGGAGTTTACGCAGCACTTCCCGCGCCCCGGTTGGGTAGAGCATGACGCCGAGGAGATTTGGAGTACGCAAATAGGCGTAGCGGGGGAAGCCATCGCTAAGGCGGGCATTAACCCGGCGGAGATTTCGGCCATCGGCATTACCAACCAACGCGAAACTACCGTCGTGTGGGACAAAGCGACCGGCAAGCCTATCTACAACGCTATCGTCTGGCAATCGCGCCAAACTATGGACATCTGCAACGACATTAAAGCAAAAGGGCTCGAACCGACCTTCCGCGCCAAGACCGGCCTAGTCGTGGACGCTTATTTCTCGGGCACCAAGGCTAAGTGGATTCTTGACAACATCAACGGCGCGCGGGAGAGAGCAGAGAAGGGCGAAATCCTCTTTGGCACCATCGACACTTGGCTGATCTGGAAGCTTACCGGAGGAAAGGTGCACGTGACCGACTACTCGAACGCGTCCCGTACACTGATGTACAACATCAAGGAGCTAAAGTGGGATCCAGAGATCCTTAAGATTCTCGATGTGCCGGCATCCATGCTACCCGCAGTGCGCCCGTCGAGCGAAGTATATGGCCACACTGACCCGAACGTCTTCCTCGGTGCCGCAGTGCCTATTGCCGGCGCCGCAGGCGACCAACAGGCTGCGCTCTTCGGGCAGACCTGCTTTAAGCCGGGCATGGCCAAAAACACCTACGGCACCGGTTGCTTCATGTTGATGAACACGGGCGAGAAAGTCTATGAATCAAAGAACGGTCTCCTGACGACTATTGCCTGGGGGCTCGACGGCAAGGTCGAGTACGCACTTGAGGGCAGCATCTTCGTCGCCGGGTCTGCCGTACAGTGGCTGCGCGACGGGCTCAAACTCATTGAATCCGCTCCGGATTCCGAGTACTTTGCCCAGAAGACGAAAGATGCCGAAGGCGTATATGTCGTGCCTGCTTTTGTGGGCATGGGCGCGCCCTACTGGGACATGAAGGCTCGCGGTGCCATTTTAGGGCTAACCAGGGGAACAACTAAGGCCCATGTAGTGCGGGCCACGCTTGACTCCATGGCCTATCAGACTAAAGATGTGCTCAGCGCTATGGAAGCCGACTCCGGCATTAAGCTGCAGGCACTCAAAGTCGACGGCGGCGCAGTCATGAACGGTGTGCTTATGCAGTTCCAAGCGGACGTGCTCGACGTGCCGGTCGACCGTCCCGAGGTAACGGAAACAACGGCCCTAGGTGCCGCCTATCTGGCCGGACTTGCCGTAGGGGTGTGGAAGAGCAAGGAAGACCTCGTCAGCAAGTGGCAACTCAACAAGCGCTTCGCTCCCTCTATGCCCACCGGTCAGCGTGAGAAGCTGTATCAGGGATGGAAGAAGGCCGTCAAACGCGCCCTCGACTGGGAGGAGTAGAATCAGTTTAGGGATGGGGTTCCGGCAGTGCCTTAAATCGCTGCCGGTCCCCCTTAAAGAGAAAGGGAGTTAGTCGTGGTAATTCCAACTTCCAAGATAGTGGGCAACCAACCGATTGTGCCGGCTCCGCGTAATAGCGAACACTTCCGCTTAGCTTTAAGCAGTACCCCGGCCAACAGCGTTATTGCCCTGTTTGGCGACATTAACGAACTGCCTACACTCGTCGCCGAAGCAAGCAAATGGCGAAAGCGCCTGATTATTCACTTTGACCTTTGTGACGGCCTAGGCAAAGACCGCGCGGGCCTTAAGCTAGTTGCCAAACTCGGGGTCACGGCCGTCGTCACCACTAAGGCGCAGCTCGTTAGACTCGCGCAAGAAGAAGGTATCTTGGTTATCCAACGGCTGTTTCTCGTGGATTCGGAGTCTTTGCGCACCGGGCTCAATCTGCTCAAGCATACTAGGCCGGATATGCTGGAAGTATTGCCGGCAGTAGTTCCGGCACCCATTATCGCTAATTTGCTGACTCAGACGCGACTGCCGGTTATGGCGGGGGGACTGCTATCCACGCGCGATGAAGTACTGCGTGTGCTAAAGAGCGGTGTCACTGCCGTAAGCACGAGTCGCCCCGAGCTGTGGAGTATAAACGAAGTATAAGGCAACTGACAAATCTGTACGTGGGCGGAGAATAAGAGACGGTCCCGGTAATGTGGAGGAAGTGGACTTGACAAGAACAACAAGAGCCGACGTCGTTATAGTAGGTGGCGGAATAGTGGGTAGTGCCATAGCCCGCGAGCTTTCGCGCTATAACCTACGCGTCGTCGTGCTGGAAAAGCATCCTGACCTAGGTATGGGGACATCTAAAGCCAACAGCGGCATCCTCCATGCCGGGTTTGACGCGCTGCCTGGGACGCATAAAGCCTCGCTCAATGTGCGCGGCAATGCGCTGTATCACGAACTGGAGGCGGAGCTTGGCATCCGTCTTAAGTGGATTGGCTCCCTCGTCGTGGCGTTAGATGAGCACGACCTTGCCGTGCAGAGCGACTTGCTGCGGCGGGGCAAAGCGAACGGCGTGCCTAGGCTCGAGCTAATTTCTCGGGATACGCTCCTTGAATTGGAACCACACATCACCAAGACAGCTCTAGGCGCTTTGTGGGCGCCTACCGCCGGTATCGTATCGCCGTTTGATGCTACCTTGGCCTTTGCCGAGAATGCGGTACAGAACGGCGTTACTGTGTTACGCGAGCACGCGGTGGAGCAAATTGTAGTCAACGGAAACGCAGTAGCCGGAGTCGTCACCGCACACGGTTACATCGAAACCACCTGGATAATCAACGCTGCCGGGGTACACGCGGGCAGCATAGCGGCCCTAGTCGGCGACGATAGTGTGGCCATTACACCGCGCAAAGGCGAGTACCTCCTTTTTGACAGCACACTTGAGGACTGTGTTAAGTCCGTGCTTTTCCCCACACCGACAAAGGTGTCTAAAGGCATTGTCGTCGGGCCAACGGTGCACGGCAACTTGTTTATCGGTCCGAATGCCGCCAATGTCAGCGACCCAGAGGACCTAGCTACCACGGCCATAGGACTTTCAGAAATCATAGACGGGGCCAAGAAGCTTGTTCCTTCCCTGCCGCTAGGGGCAGTAATCACTCAGTTTGCTGGGTTGCGTGCCGTCGCACAACATGATGACTTTATCATCGGCCCGTCGCCCGTTGTACGCGGTCTAATACATGCTGCCGGCATCCAGTCGCCCGGCCTCACTGCCGCGCCGGCTATTGCCGAAAGGACGGTCGATATCCTGCGCGAGCTAGGCCTTCATCTTAAGCCTAATCCGCGTTTTATGCCCTTAAGGCCAGCCCATCTTTCCTATAAGGAACACGGAGAGCCGGGCAGGAGGCACCTGTTTGCCCTAAACCCGCTGCATGGCAGGATTATCTGTCGCTGCGAGGGCGTGACTGAGGCCGAAATCGTTTCTGCCATTCACGCACCATGCCCCGCACATACACTAGACGCCGTAAAAGTGCGTACGCGGGCCGGGATGGGACGCTGTCAAGGTGGCTTCTGTGGGCCGCGGACCTCGGCACTGCTAGCAAGAGAGCTTGGCTTGCCGCTTAGCTCCGTACGCAAAGACACTTCGGAGTCCTTCCTATATTTTCCTCGGCGCGGAGGCCACCCCGTGGCAGACACAAGACCGGAATTTGACGTCGCCGTCATCGGCGGAGGACCGGCAGGACTAGCGGCCGCGCTGGCCGCGCGCGAACGAGGCGCCAAGCGCGTCGTCATCATGGAAAGGGACAGGGAACTCGGGGGCATCCTGAACCAGTGCATACACAATGGCTTTGGGCTGCACCGCTTTAACGAGGAGCTGACGGGGCCGACCTACGCACAGCGCTACATTGATATGGTACTGGCTGATGCCGCGATCACTGTGTATCTTGATACGATGGTGCGCCAGGTTAGACCTGGGTTTCAGGTACTTGTCTCAAGTGCTGCGCACGGTCCTATGGAGGTTGCTGCGCGCGCAGTGGTGCTGGCGATGGGCTGCCGTGAGCGAACGCGAGGGGCGATTCGCATCCCAGGCAGTCGCCCGGCCGGTGTTTTTACCGCCGGTGCCGCGCAACGCATCGTTAACATGGAGGGATACCTCCCAGGCAAGAAAATAGTGGTGCTCGGGTCGGGCGATATTGGCCTCATTATGGCCAGACGACTGACACTTGAGGGTGCTAAGGTACTGGCGGTAGTTGAGATTATGCCCTACTCCAACGGCCTGACGCGAAACATCGTACAATGCCTTGAGGATTACGATATACCTCTGTACCTATCACATACCGTAACCGAAGTGCACGGCAAGGACCGCGTCACCGGAGTAACGGTAGCCAAGGTAGACGAGAACAAGAGCCCCATACCCGGAAGCGAGTTCGCCTTGGATTGCGATTGCCTGTTGTTGTCGGTCGGCCTCATCCCCGAGAACGAGCTATCACGCGAGTTAGGAGTTCTGTTTGACCCCGTTACCTTGGGCCCGGTTGTCGACCAGTTTCGCCACACTTCAGTACCGGGCATATTTGCGGCAGGTAATGTCCTGCACGTCCATGACTTAGTAGATTTCGTCTCGGAGGAGAGCGAGTTAGCCGGCCGGGCAGCAGCCGATTTTGCGGCCGGCAACATGCCGCCCACTTGTCAGACGTTATCCGTCAGGGCAGGTGAAGGAGTGCGCACCGTCGTACCACAGAAGATCGCACTGCCAGCGGGAGCAGAAGACACAATACGCCTCTACTTGCGTGCCACAATTCCACTACAGCGATGCACTCTGACCGTAACCTCCGGACACCAGACGCCCTTAACGAGAAGATTCCCTGTGGCCAAGCCAAGCGAAATGATTACTGTAGATGTCAATGCGCTATCGCTGGCAGAGGGCGCTAACGAGCTGTGCGTGTCACTGCGGGAGGTAGAGAAGCATGAGCGCTAATCGCAAGCTAATCTGCATCGTCTGCCCCATCGGTTGCATCGGCGAGGTATGCATCGCAGACGGGCAAGTCGCTTCCATGCAGGGCTTTATCTGCGAGCGAGGCAAGAGCTATGCTTATGCAGAGTCTACAAATCCGTTGCGCATGTTGACGACTACGGTGCGCGTCAGAGGGGGCGTACTGCCGCTATTGCCGGTAGTATCCGCCGGTTCTTTGCCTAAAGCCTGCGTACCCGTAGGTGTACAACTTCTCAGCGAAATTATCGTTGACGCCCCCATCAAAGTCGGTCAAGTCATCTTTCCGGACCTACTGGGGTTAGGCGTCGACATTGTCGCCAGCCGGGACTTGCCTGCGCGACCGATTTAACTCGTTCACCCTCACCTGCCGCATTGCCCACCGATATGGTAAGATGGTAGGGTAGTACCAAGCGAGGTGGGTGTTCGCTAGATGAACGTAATGGTGTTTTCCGCGTCCATAGGTCACGGCCATAATCAAGTTGCAGAGGCACTAGCCCAAGAGGCAAAACGTCAGGGCCACACCGTGCAGTTGATTGACGGGTTAGATTTTGTCAGTCCCTTTCTCTCGAAGGTGCTATTGGAAAGCTACTTAAAGATGTTGCGCTATACGCCGAGCGTCTACGGCAAGCTGTACCAGTGGACAGAAGAACCGATGCTGTACGACTTTACTTCCGTTATCAATAAACTTTTGTGCCGAAAGTTTAAGCGACTCTTAACGCAACACCGCCCCGATGCGATACTGTGCACGCACAGCTTCCCAGCGGGGCTATTGTCCGCGCTTAAACTAAGGCTAAACGCACCCGTGCGTCTCGTCGCGGCGGTCACCGACTTCACAGTGCACTATACTTGGGTTAACCCGGCGATAGACACGTATGTACTTGCTTCCCACAAATTAGTCCCACTTATCCGCCAGCTTGGCGTGCCGGAAGCAGCTCTCGCTCCACTGGGCATCCCGATTCGCCCGCAGTTCGCGACTCCTCCCAGCAAAAGTGAGGCGCGTCTAGCCTTAGGCCTCTCCCACAGGCCTACGGTGCTACTCATGGGCGGGGGACTCGGGATGGGAACGCCGTCAGAGATGGTACGCTTACTAGATAGCTCACTAGCCGATTGCCAGATAATTGTACTCGCCGGAACCAACGAGGCTTTGTTGCGCGAGCTCAAGGCGGCTCGCTTTGTCAATCCCGTCATGGTCTTAGGCTTCGTCGAGAACGTCGAAGTCTATATGGCCGCCGCGGATGTGCTGGTAACCAAGCCGGGCGGGGTAACATGCGCCGAAGCTTTGGCCATGGCCGTACCACTGGTTTTTGTGTCACCTATCCCCGGGCAAGAGTGGCGAAATTCCACTTTTCTCGTGGAAAACCTCGCGGCTATTCACTTTGATGAATCGACCTTAGCTCCGAAGCTTGCCGACCTCATCTACGATGAGGTGAGGCTTTCGTGTATGTCGCGTATGGCGCGGGAGCTAGCTCGCCCCCATGCCGCGCGGGACATTGTGGAGCTGTTACAGCAGGGAAGGTAGATGCGGAGAAAGCGGAGGAGGTGCTGGCTCCTAGCTCTTGGCTGCTGGTAGAGGGAAGTGCCTAGTGCCCAGTGCCTAGTGCTCAGTGCCCAGTAGAGCGGTATCGCAAGTGGTGACCGGTTCCGCTGACAACCCCTAGTTCATGATTCAAGATTGCTGATTCATGATTGCCCCCTTCACAGCTCACCGCTCAAAGCTCACAGCCACGCGCTGACAACCCCTAGTTCATGATTCATGATTCCACACAATGGAGGCCAACATGAAGTACTTCTTTCACATTTTCGGGTGTCAAATGAATGAAGCAGATGCGGAGGTCTTAGCAGGTTTCCTCGTCAACATGGGGTACAGCGAGGCCAAGACGGAGGCAGAAGCCGACATTATCCTACTCATAACCTGCTGTGTACGCGAGCATGCCGAAAGCAGAGTGTACGGCAAACTAGGGGAACTGGCGCGACTAAAACAAGAGAAGCCCGCATTAATAATTGGCATTTCGGGCTGTATGCCCCAACAAGACGACGTGGCGAAGAGCCTGCGCGCTAAGTTCCCTTACCTTGACCTCATTTTTGGCACGCATAACTTGCCCGACTTCCCGCGCCTACTTGAGGAAGTGCAGGCAGGTGGAAGTCAAGTTCTAGCGGTCTTAGATGAAGCAGGTGAGGTGCGCGAGGACTTGCCGCGCTTAAGGCAGGATGGACTTAAGGCCTGGGTGACGATTATGTACGGCTGCAACAACTACTGCACGTACTGCATTGTGCCTTACGTGCGGGGGCGCGAACGCAGCCGCTCGCTTGACGCCATTGTCGCGGAAGTGCGCGCGCTCGCCGAGCATGGCTGCCGTGAAGTTACCTTGCTCGGTCAAAACGTAAACTCCTATGGCCGCGACCTCGCACCTTTGGTAAGGGTAGATTTTGCTGACCTGCTTACCGCCATAGGCAAGGTGCCCGGTGTCGCCCGCGTGCGCTTTATGACCTCACACCCACGCGACTTCTCCGACAAGCTGATAGCTGCGGCTGCCAACACGCCGGCTGTTTGCGAGCACTTTCACCTACCTGTCCAAAGCGGCAGCAATGCCGTTTTGGCCAGAATGAACCGAGGTTACACGCGTGAAGCATACTTAGCCCTCGTGCAAAGACTCCGGAGCAGAGTCCCCCATGCGGCCATTACTACCGACATCATCGTCGGGTTTCCGGGCGAGACAGAGCAAGACTTTGCCGATACTTTGGCACTGGTGCGGGAAGTTGGCTTTGACTCTGTCTTTGCCTTCGCCTACTCGGCGCGCAGCGGCACGCCGGCAGCAGATTACGCGGAGCACCTCCAAAAGCCTGAAAAGAGCATGCGCCTCAAGCAGTTGATAGAGACAGCCAACGCCATTGCTCTCGAGCGCAACCAGAAACTTGCCAACCAAGTGGTGGAAGTGCTCGTGGAGGGACCAAGTAAGACTAATCCGGACAGGTTAACCGGCAGGACACGCACCAACAAACTAGTGCACATAAACAATGAGCCCGACTTAGTGGGCAAACTCCTCGATGTACGCATAACGAAGGTGCAAACGTTTAGCCTATTGGGCGAGCGGGTCGGGGTAGGGCGATGAGCGGCTACACTCCCATGTTGCAGCAGTATCTCGAGATTAAAGCAGAGCACCCGCATTCCGTCCTGTTCTTTCGTCTCGGGGATTTCTACGAGATGTTTTTTGAAGATGCCAAGCTAGCTTCTCGCGTCCTAGAGATTACACTGACTGCGCGCGAGGGCGGCGCGGCCGGGAAGGTGCCTATGTGCGGCGTACCCTATCACGCCGCCGACAGCTATGTGGCTAAGCTGCTCGCCGCAGGGCACACGGTGGCGATTTGTGAACAGACCGAAGACCCGAGTTCTGCTAAGGGCTTAGTCAGGCGAGAGGTCGTGCGCACGATTACCCCGGGCACACACGCAGATTGCGCGCCCGATACGTCAAACTACATCGTGGCTTGGGTACAGGATGGCCAAAACCTCGCTTTGGTGGCGGTGGAGTTTACCACCGGTTCGGTCGATGTCTATAGCGGGAGCGCCATTGCCGAGTCCACTGCGCAAGAGCTATTTCGCATAATGCCGCGGGAAGCGCTAGTGCCGCGTCAGGAAATACCCCCTAGCATTGACAAAGCGCTAGCGTTTAGCGGGGCTTTGCGGCATCCTCAGGCCGGCTTAGAACTCGCCGAAGCGCGTGTGTTATGTGGGGAACTCACGGCGTGTGAAGGCGTTTCGCCGCCCGAGACTTTGGCCCTCGGCGAAATCGTACATTACCTCAAACAGATTGGCATAAGTAGTTTTGGGCACTTTACTGCGCCTCGTCTCAATGCGCGCACGCAGGTGATGGCGCTTGACGCGGTGACGCGCCGCAACCTCGAGCTAACGCGGACTATGCGCCAAGGTGACCGCGCTGGGTCTTTGCTCTGGGTGCTCGACCACACCGTCACTTCCATGGGGGCGCGGTTGTTGCGTCAATGGATTGAGCAGCCCCTGACATGGCTACCTGAGATTCTGCGCCGCCAGGAGGCCGTAGAGGAGCTGACAGGCGGGCAGATGCGCCACGCCTTGCGCTCGGCTCTCGACTTGGTCTATGACCTGGAACGCCTGCTTAGCCGCATTGCTACAGCCACGGCTACGCCACGGGAACTGCTAGCTATAGCTAAGTCGCTTTCAGCCGTAATAGACGTCAACACTGCCTTGTCGGGCGCACGTTGTCCCCTGCTGCAAGAGGTCAGCCACAGCCTTGACCCTCACCCGAGTCTAACGCAACTGCTGCTTGAGGCGCTTAATGACGAGCCTCCGCCGACCGCGCGTGAGGGCGGCATCATTCGCGACGGATATAGCGCCGAGATAGACCGGCTGCGCAAGCTAACTAGGGACGGGAAAGGCTACCTCGCCGAACTCGAGGCGAGGGAGCGGGCGACGACCGGCATTAAGTCTCTTAAAGTAGGCTTTAACCGCGTGTTTGGCTATTATCTAGAGGTAACCAAAAGCAACCTCGCCGATGTCCCCGCACATTACCACCGCAAGCAGACGTTAGCTAATGCGGAGCGCTACATTACCGAGGAACTCAAACAACATGAGAGTGCGGTGTTGACGGCAGAAGAGCGCATGGTAGCGCTTGAGGCGCAGGAGTTTACGGGGCTCTGCGGCAACGTAGCTTCTTCTGCCCAATCAATCGTCCAAGTAGCGCGCGAACTGGCCAGGCTCGACGCCCTGCAGTCCTTAGCCGAGGCAGCGAGCCGCTACCGCTATGTGCGACCGCGCGTAACAAGTGGAAACACCATCGTCATCAACGCCGGACGTCATCCGGTGGTGGAGCGTCTTGTCGGCACACACGCCTTTGTGCCCAACGACACCGAGTTTGACAACGGTGAAGTGGCCATCATCACCGGCCCGAACATGGCCGGAAAATCGACGTACATGCGTCAGGTCGCTCTAATCGTCTTAATGGCGCAAATGGGCAGCTTCGTCCCTGCCGCGCGCGCCGTAATTGGCATCGCAGACCGAGTGTTTACCCGCGTCGGTGCGGCTGACGACTTATACAGTGGGCAAAGCACCTTTATGGTGGAAATGACGGAGACAGCATTGGCCTTGCGGGAAGCTACTGCTAACAGCCTCTTGCTGTTCGATGAGGTGGGGCGTGGAACTAGCACGTACGACGGCATGGCCTTAGCGCGTGCGATTATGGAGTACGTGCATGACCAACTGAGAGCACGCACGCTCTTCTCTACCCATTATCATGAGCTAACGAATCTTGCGGACAAGCTCGAGCGTTGTCGCAACTACACCGTAGCCGTTCTCGAGCAAAACAGAGAGATTACTTTTCTGCGCCGGGTAACTCCTGGGAAAGCCAGCAAGAGCTACGGCATTCACGTGGCCGAGCTAGCTGGGTTGCCCCGACGCGTCACCGAAAAGGCGTATGCCCTGCTAAAGGAACTTGAACAGACGCGGCGTCTAGCCCGCGAGCAGACAAACTTCTTTGACTATGTAGCAGAGAGCGCCGCCGCCCTGCCAACAGAAGACCCAAAGGTGGAGCTTGCCCTAGAGCTGTTCAGGGAAGTAGAGCAGCTTAACCCCGAACTCCTTTCGCCCTTGCAGGCATTAAATTTCCTGTTTGAGCTTAAACGGCGGACGTCAAGCGAGCAGACCGTGAGGTGAAGCCTTGATGGGAATTAGAGTTTTAGCTCTCGATGTAGTAAACCAAATCTCGGCCGGCGAGGTGGTGGAGAGACCGGCTTCCGCTGTCAAAGAGCTAGTGGAGAATGCCCTCGATGCAGAAGCTACTGATATCACCGTGGAAATTCTAGGTGGCGGTCTACGCTTAATCAGAGTGACCGACAATGGCCACGGCATGGACAAAGACGACCTCGCCGTCTCTGTATTGCGCCATGCGACGAGCAAACTAAGCACCCTGAATGACCTCTTCTACCTGACGACCCTAGGCTTTCGCGGCGAGGCGCTGCCAAGTATTGCCGCGGTCAGCCACTTGTCCATAAAAAGCCGCAGGCGAGAAGCCGAGCATGGGCAACTTTTGGTGTGTCAGGCTGGCGAACAACAAGCCATGCAGGCGGTGGGTATGCCGCAGGGCACAATTGTCGAGGTGCGAGAGCTTTTTGCTAATACCCCAGCTAGGCTTAAGTTTATGAAAAGTGCCGCTCAGGAAGCGCAGCGTATCGCGCAGAGCATGGAGCGCCTAGCCCTCTCGCATCCCGCCGTACGCTTCACTCTTCTTTTGGATGGGCGTATGGTTTTGCAGTCCCCCGGCACCAACAGCCTGCTAGACGCCGCAGCGGCTGTAATTGGCAGTGAGGCAGCGAGACACCTATGGGCTTTTGACGAGGCGGGAGGCAGATATATATCTCTCTCTGGTGTGCTGGCGCGGCCCACCCTAACGCGCCACAATCGCGGTTGGCAGTACTTCTTCCTTAACGGGCGGTGCATCGAGCATCGCGGGCTCGCCTTTGCCCTAGACGAGGCCTATCGCACGCTCACACCTCCGAAGCGCTTTCCTGTGGCGATACTGCATATCACCATGGACCCGCGCGAAGTGGACGTCAATGTACACCCCGCCAAAACAGAAGTAAGGTTTAGGGACGAGCGTGCCGTGGTCTCCGCAGCAATATCTTTGCTCAAGAGCAAAGTTCTGGCCATAAGCAAAGTGAGCTCGCAGGCCCTGACAACTCCGCCGATGAAAGCCTCGGGCTTGGTCGCGCATGAAGACGCTCCGCTTGCGTTGACTCCCGTTAGTTTTATGCCTTCTGCCGCAGAGTCACCGGCTCAGGTGACCTATTTACCGCGCGTGCCGTATCGCTGTTTGGGGCAAGTGCTACAGAGCTATTTGCTCGTCGAGAGAGATGGCAAGTTGGTAATTGTAGACCAACACGCGGCGCATGAGCGTATTCTGTTTGAGGAGCTCCTGCAAAAGGCGACTCTAGAGGTGCTTTCTCTAGCCATTCCGATTGCTGTCGACCTAGGCACGGCAGTCGTATCCGAAGAACGCCTCGCCGCCCTCAACGCGGTCGGCATTACTTGCGAGCCCTTTGGCGGCAACACTTACCTCGTGCGCAGCTTCCCCGCCGTGTATCGCGGCTACTTTGATGAGCAGGCTTTGCGCGAGCTCCTAACCGACTTAGACGAGGACAAAGCGAAGCTTGACCGAGAGGTTAGAATGGCCCAGGCGCTAGCCTGCCGCGCTGCCATTAAGGCCAATACGAAGCTCACACCCGCGGAAATGGTGGAGCTACTAGACAGGCTCTATGCTACTGACCGCAGTGTGACCTGTCCACACGGCCGCCCTGTGGAGATTGAATACACGGGTGACGAGCTCTTCCGGCTTTTTCACCCCAGTGCGAGGTAATGTGCGTGAAGGCTCGCGTACTCGCCATTGTGGGACCGACGGCCGTCGGTAAGACCGCGCTTACTCTGAGCCTGGCAGATAGCCTAGGCGGGGAGATTATTTCAGCTGACTCTATGCAGGTGTATAAGGGAATGGACATAGGCACTGCTAAGCCTACATCGGCCGAGCGAGCACGCGTTCCACACCACCTCCTCGATGTGCGCGAACCCGGCGAGGCTTTTAGCGCAGCGGATTACCAGCACCTCGCGCGTGCGGCGGTAGCGGACATTTCCGGCAGGGGAAGGCTCCCCATTTTTTCGGGTGGAACAGGCATGTATATCCGCGCCGCCATCGACGATTACAATTTTGTCACGATTAGTAATGACTGGGGCATACGGGATGCACTGCGCCGCGAAGCCAAGGAAGCCGGACTTTCGGCACTTTACGCGCGTCTACTAGAGGTTGACCCACCCGTCGCCGGTCGCATTCACGTAAACGACGAGCGGCGGATAATACGCGCGCTAGAGGTGTTTCAAACCACGGGTCGCCCTTTGAGTTTTTGGGAATCGCAGAAGGATGCCCGCCAAGCCGTCTACGATGCCGTGCTCATCGGCCTTGAACGGCCGCGCGACGAGTTGTACGCACGCATCGAAGAGCGCGTGGAAGCCATGATTGCCCAGGGGTTAATAGATGAGGTGAGGACACTACTAGAGCGCGGCCTAAGCTTTGTGGCGCACCAAGCACTAGGGTACAAAGAAATCATCCCCTATCTGCTTGGCCGTTGTTCATTAGAGGAAGCGAAAGAAACGCTAAAACGAGAGACGCGCCGTTACGCCAAACGGCAACTGACGTGGTTTAGAGCCGATGCCCGCATACGGTGGATTGATGCGCGCGATGAAGCAAAGGCTCAAGCTGAAATTGTGGCAATTCTTGCGCACCGCTTTGGATTGTAATAAAATGAGACATACGGAGTTAGGGGGGCTAGCCTTGTCCAAGACGATTCTGAACCTACAGGACACGTTTCTCAATCAAGTTCGCAAAGAGAACATGCCTGTGACTGTTTTCCTGGTAAACGGCTATCAGCTAAAAGGAATCGTTAAAGGGTTTGACAACTTCACTATTATCATGGTAGATGCTGACGGAAGGCAGCAGCTCGTCTATAAGCATGCGGTCTCGACCGTTCAACCGGCTCGTGCGGTCTCCATGACCGTAGGGGAAGTAAACTAGACTAACGAGAGCCCGCGCGCCGGCGCGGGCTGTGTTCATTGGAGGTGTCACCTATGCACGAAGTGCAGCAAGCAGAACGGGAAAGAGCTGTGCTCTTTACAGCGACAAAGGATTATACGGGAGAGACAGATGGGTACTTAGATGAACTTGGAGCCCTTGTTGAGTCGGCAGGGGCCGAGGTGCTGGGAAGAATGGTACAGGTTAAGCCGCACCCAGACCCGGCGTTCTTTTTGGGCAGTGGAAAGGTTAAGGAGCTAAAGGCGCTCTGCCTGTCCTTAGGCGGCACGATGGCTATCTGTGACGATGAGCTGTCCCCGTCGCAGCAACGCAACTTAGAGAGAGAACTCGGCCTTAAGGTGCTTGACCGCACGCATGTCATTTTGGAGATTTTCGCTGCCAGAGCCACCTCTGCCGAGGGGAAGATGCAGGTTGAGCTGGCGCAGCTGGCTTATCTGTTGCCGAGGCTCCGCGGCAGGGGCGTGGAAATGTCCGGCCTTGGAGCGTCAGCGCGCGGCATACGCACGCGCGGCCCCGGAGAAACAAAACTAGAATACGACCGGCGCAGAATCAAGTCGCGTATGGCGGACTTAAAACGACAGGTTGAAGAGCTCGAACAGCACCGCAGCCTAGCGAGAGACCAACGCATTGCGCGCGGTGTTCCCACGGTAGCGCTTGTCGGCTACACGAATGCCGGAAAGTCAAGCCTGCAGAACGCCCTCACAGAAGGTGGAGCCTTGGTAGAGAATAAGCTTTTCGCCACGCTTGACCCGATGGCGCGCGAGCTGACACTGCCTGACGGGCGTACCGTCATGGTGGTAGACACCGTGGGTTTCATTAGAAAGCTACCGCACCAGTTAATCAAGGCCTTCCGGGCTACGCTCGCGGAGGTGCGACAGGCAGACCTGCTACTCCACGTAGTCGACATCTCGCACACTAAAGCCCTCGAACAGGCGCAGACCGTGCAGGCCGTGCTGACTGAGCTAGGCGCTGCCGATAAACCTATGGTTACGGCTCTCAATAAGATGGATGCCGTGACGGAGCTGCCTGCGCTGCCTGAGTTAGGCCGCACCGTTCCTATCTCTGCTTTGCACCGCACCAACCTCTCCCTCTTAACAGCCGCTATCTCCGAGGGCTTAAGCGACAAACCCATGCGAGCCCGCTTCGTCATCCCCTTTACCCGCGGCGACCTGCTTGGATTTTTGCACACCAAGGGTGATGTAGTAGCTACTAACCACACCGAACTTGGCACAGAGGTCGTCGTCGACGCGTTACAACGGTACATAAATAAGGTGGAGGCCGAGTTAAGCAAGGCATGACATACGTTTCGGAGTTGCTGACGCATGCGGAAGAGCTGCTGGCAGTGAAGTTTCGCGAGTTTGACGATTGCGCGGTAGCTAATCAGGCGCGCGTACTAGACGCTTTTCGCCGACACAGGGTTTCCGACTTTCACCTTCACGGCTCTAACGGCTACGGTTATGGAGACTCGGGCCGTGAAGTAATCGAACATATCTACTCGGACTTGTTTGCAGGTGAAAGCTCGCTCGTTCGAGCCCAGTTTGCCTCAGGCACTCACGCTTTGGCTTGTGCATTGTTTGGTGTGCTGCGCCCGGGGGATGAACTCGTTGTGGCGACAGGCGAACCCTACGACACACTCGGACCCGTTATTGGCCACAAAGATGCCGGGCAAAGTTCCCTTAGAGCTTGGGGTATTAACTGCCGCGTCGTCCCGCTACTTGCGGACGGAGCGGTTGACATGCCGGCCCTCGCGAGCGCGCTTACGCGCCAGACACGCCTAGTGCACATCCAACGCAGTCGAGGCTACCACTGGCGCAAAGCACTTAGCTTAGCGGAACTCGCCCGCATTGTCGAGGTAGTTAAAGCCTACGACAAGGATATTGTCTGTTTGGTCGACAACTGCTATGGCGAGTTCGTCAATACAACCGAACCGGGTCACCTAGGCGCAGACCTCACCGTGGGGTCTTTGATTAAGAACCCCGGCGGGGGCTTAGCCTTAACAGGCGGATACATAGTCGGGCGAGACCGCCTCGTGCGACTTGCTGCCGAACGCTTGTACGCTCCGGGTATTGCCGGGCAAGTAGGCGCGTCCTTTGGCATGAACCGTGGTTTCCTGCAGGGGCTGTTTCTGGCTCCGGCAGTAGTTAGTGCCTGCCTTAAGGGAGCCTCACTCCTAGCCCAGGCTTGCGAGTTGCTCGGGCTTGACACTTCCCCCGGCCCGCTAGAGCCACGCGGGGACATCATTCAGGCTGTGAGAATGCCCTCTTGCGAGAGCCTGATTGAGTTTTGCCAGCGCATCCAGTCCGCCTCGCCCATAGACGCTCACGTCAAGCCTTTGCCGGGTAAGTTACCCGGCTACGACTGCGATGTTGTGATGGCTGCAGGCACTTTTGTGCTAGGCGCATCCAGCGAGCTGTCCGCAGACGCGCCTTTGCGCGAGCCTTTAACAGCTTATGTCCAAGGCGGGCTAAGTTACGCGCACATTAAAGTAGCGTTAGCTCACGCCCTGCCTACACTTTTGCCAAGAAACTCGAGTTAAGAATGGGAGGCCGGAGGATGCAGGAGAAAAAGATCTCTTTCTTTGAGGAAGGCAGCAAAGACATGCGGGGGCTGCTTGGCGGTAAAGGCGCGGGGTTAGCCGAAATGACTCGCGTCGGGTTACCCGTCCCGCCAGGGTTTACGGTGACGACTGCAGCCTGTGCGGAGTATTTTGCGCGCGGCGCGTTAGCGGATGACACTGTACAAGGGATAGCGCGAGCTATGACAAGGCTGCAGGAACAGACGGGCAAAACCTTTGGGAGCCCCGCAAATCCCTTGCTGGTCTCTGTGCGCTCCGGTGCGGCGTATTCTATGCCTGGCATGATGGACACCATTCTTAATCTAGGCCTTAATGATGAGGTCGTAAGCGGCCTGAGTCAATTGACAACGCCCGTGTTCGCACTAGACTGCTATCGCCGCTTTATCGAAAAATATGCAGAAATTGTGCTTAAGGTGCCGCATCACCACTTTGCCGACTGCTTAGAGGAGGTAAAGCGACACGAGCGTGTGTTCCACGACCATGAGCTCAGTGCCGAAGCCCTCACGCGAATTATTGCGGAGTATAGGGAGATTGTAGCGCGGCAAGCCGAGCGTCCCTTCCCGGAGTCGCCGTGGGAGCAGTTGCTCGGAGCAGTACAAGCTGTGTTTGAGAGTTGGGAGAACCCACGGGCTAAAGTGTATCGCAAACTACATAGTATCGGAGACGCGGCGGGTACCGCCGTCAACGTACAAGCGATGGTGTTTGGCAATCTCGGCTTGACTTCGGGCACCGGCGTTTGCTTTACTCGCAATCCATCTACCGGAGCCAAGGAGTTGTTTGGCGAGTATTTGGCTTCGGCGCAAGGTGAAGATGTAGTCTCCGGCACACGTACTCCCGAGCGCGTGTCGGTGATGGGAGACATCTTGCCTGAGGCGTACGCACAGCTACAGCGAGTAGCGAACCAACTGGAAGCCCACTACCGGGACATGCAAGACATCGAGTTCACGGTGGAGCGCGGCAAGCTTTACCTGTTGCAGACACGCGCGGGCAAGCGCAGCGCCGCCGCCGCAGTCCGCATGGCTGTGGAGATGTTGGCGGAAGGACTAATTTCACAGCAAGAAGCCTTGCTGCGCGTGACACCGGAGCACATCGAGCTGATGCTTCACCGCGCGGTGGATTACAGGCAACCGCTAAATGAACTTACGCGCGGCTTGCCTGCCTCACCCGGTGCAGCCACTGGTTCTATCGTCTTTGACAACGAAGGCGCGCTGCGTCTGACGCGAGCGGGACGCAAAACAATCTTGCTGCGGCCTGAGACATCCCCTGACGATATTCAAGGCATTATCGCCAGTGAAGGGATTGTAACCACGCGAGGCGGCATGACCAGCCACGCAGCCGTAGTGGCGCGCGGCATGGGGAAGCCTTGCGTGTGCGGGGCGGAGGCAGTGCGCATTGACCTATCCACGCGCAAAGCCTATATAGGTGAACATCAGTTGTCCGAAGGCGACATTATATCCCTCGACGGCCAAAACGGCAGAGTGTTCCTAGGAGCCGTTCCTTTAGTGGAGCCGGAGCCGGGACGGGAGTTTGCGCACGTGCTCAGTATGGCGGATGACGCCGCACGACTCTCGGTACGCGCGAACGCAGACAACCCCCATGACGCGGCCTTAGCTCGCAGCTTCGGCGCGAAAGGCATTGGCCTGTGCCGGACAGAGCATATGTTTATGGAAGCGGATCGGTTGCCAATCATGCAAGCCATGATTATGGCCGAGCACGAGGAGGACAGGCACTACGCGCTACAAAAGCTCTTGCCTATGCAGCGAAGCGACTTCTACGGCATTCTCAAGGCTATGAACGGCTATCCGGTTACGATAAGGTTGCTTGACCCTCCTTTACATGAGTTTCTACCCGCCCGGCATGAGTTACAGGCTGAAGTCGCGCGGGCGACCACACATGCCGCCCGCGTTAAGGCAGAACGTGCCTTACGCGTTGTGGATCAGCTGCATGAGTCTAATCCCATGTTAGGGCATCGCGGGTGTCGCCTCGGCATAACCGCACCTAGCGTCTATGCCATGCAGGTAGAAGCTATCGCCGAGGCAGTGTTTGACCTTCTCAAGGAGGGTCTCGACCCGAGGCCGGAGATTATGATTCCGCTTGTCGGGCATCATCGCGAGCTTATAGTGACCCGCCGATTGGTAGAAAACACGTGGGAAATAGTAGAGAAGCGGCGCGGCCAGCGTTTTGCTGTAGCCATAGGAACCATGATTGAGATTCCGCGGGCGTGTCTTGTCGCCGGTGAACTAGCGAAGCATGCGGACTTCTTCTCCTTTGGCACCAATGACCTCACGCAGACGACGTTTGGCTTTAGCCGCGACGACGTAGAAGGGAAGTTCCTGCAGGCGTACTTGGCCCAGGACATACTTGCCCACAATCCCTTTGCCGTGCTGGACAGGGAAGGGGTAGGAAGACTGATGCGACTGGCGGCAAGTGAAGGCCGCGCCGCGAGACCGAGCCTGAAGATTGGCATTTGCGGCGAACACGGCGGCGAGGCAACTAGCATTGCCTTCTGCAGCGAGCTTGGACTAGACTACGTCAGTTGCTCGCCTTATCGAGTGCCGGTCGCTCGATTTGCCGCAGGCAGGGCGCTGTACCTAAGCGGTGAACAGGCCGATAAGTAGAGGACAAGCGCAAAACGACACAAAGGGCTGCCTTACGTGGGCAGCCCTTGCTATATGACTTCTAAAACACCCGATACAGACCTACTACTTTGCCTAAGATAGTGACATCAGTGCAGTAGAGGGCCTCCATGGTGGGATTCTCTGGCTGTAGCCGAATGCGGCTGTGTTCGCGGTAATAGGTCTTGACGGTGGCCTCGTCTTCTAGTAACGCTACGACCATCTCTCCGTTTTGCGCGACGCTTTGCTTGCGTACGAGGACCATATCTCCGTCGAGTATGCCTGCCCCTACCATAGATTCCCCGCGGACAGTGAGCATAAAGATGTCGCCTGAGGGGACGTACTGCGGCGCAAGGGTAAAGTAGTCTTCCACATTTTCCACTGCGAGAATTGGCTCGCCTGCGGTTACGCGACCGACGATAGGAAGCGCTACGGTAGAAGAGGGCGGGGAGACAAAAGGTGCTCCATCGAGCACTTCAATTGCGCGCGGTTTGGTGGGGTCGCGGCGAATAAACCCTTTCGACTCAAGGCGAGCGAGGTGGCTATGGACAGTAGCGCTGGAGTTAAGTCCCACCGCCAAGCCAATCTCGCGCACGGAGGGCGGGTAGCCTTTGACGCGCACCTCGTGCTTGATGAACTCGAGGATTTCTAGCTGGCGCTTAGTGAGACCGTTCTTCATCGCAAGTCACCGTCCTCCGCTACATTGGCATGAGTATAGCATATTGTGTCATATAGGTCAAACACGCGTTTGTATTTTTCCTTCGACCGCTTGACAACGCGAACATATGTATGTATATTTGACCTAGAACTTATGTTCGGAGGGAACAGGTGTGCGTATTTTAATCGTCGCAGCCGTTGTTGTACTAGCATTGTCGGGGCTTGCAGATCTTTACGTAAACAGCACCGCCGCATTCCACCCAGCCCGCCATCTCGAGTACGTAGTAGAGCAAGGCGACACACTGTGGGCTATTGCGGCGAGATTCGGCCCACCGCAGCTTGACCCGAGAGCCTATATTCACCAGATCAGAAAACTAAACGGCCTCGCGTCTGCGAACATCCATCCGGGGCAGGTACTGCGCCTGCCAATCCGCTAGCTCAGCATAAACTCCCATGCCGGGGGGAACCTATGCAAGTAGCACATTAATCTGCGGAGGTGCACAGCCATGCCTGCAGCAGATCGGAGCATCCCCTATACTCGCCGCCACATGCACGAGTTCGTGTACCCTGATTACCACGAATGGCCATTCCCCGACACCTTTGACCCTGCAGCCCATGATGACAGCGCGCTAATTCCTGACGTAGTAAAGTCGCCCGTAGGACATGCGGAGCAGCGCGACTATCCCGTCAGTTGGGATGAGCAATTTTACCCGCATGCGAGGCTTGACACGCCTTATCTCTCATGCTAATGTTGTGAACAACAACAGTGACAAGGAGCAGTAGGGTAAGGAAGCCAAAGAGAGCTGCCGGTCGGTGCAAGGCAGTGGCAGAGCGACCTGAAACTCGCCTTTGAGTTGGCACCGGTTGGCACCGTTATTGGCCGTAAAGTGGGTGCGCTAGCATCAACAAGAGTGGTACCACGGAAGCACAGCCTTTCGTCTCTTCTAGAGATGAAAGGCTTTTTTACTTAAGGAGATGAGTGTATGGCGAAGTATGGCAAGCACATTGACGCTAAGTGGCAGCAAAAGTGGGAAGAGACAGGTATCTATCGCTTTAGCCGCGAGAATGTAGGGAAGAAGCTCTACTGCTTGGAGATGTTCTCGTACCCCTCGGGCGCAAAACTGCATGTAGGCCACTGGTGGAATTTTGGCCTAACAGATTCCTGGGCGCGCGCCAAACGCATGCAGGGCTTTGAAGTGTTTGAGCCGATGGGCTTTGATGCCTTTGGATTGCCGGCAGAGAACTACGCCATCAAGACCGGTGTGCATCCCCGTGATTCCACGCTGAGCAACATCCAGACGATGCGCCAACAACTAAGGACCATGGGTGCGATGTTTGACTGGGATTACGAGGTTGTCACCTGCGAGCCGGATTACTACAAGTGGACGCAGTGGTTATTCCTTAAACTCTATGAGCGCGGCCTAAGCTACCGCAAAGAAGCCCCCGTCAACTGGTGCCCGAGCTGTAACACATCACTGGCCAATGAACAGGTAGACGGGGCACATTGCGAGCGGTGCCAAACAGAAGTGACGAAAAAGAACTTGACGCAGTGGTTCTTTAAGATTACTGCCTACGCTGATCAACTTTTGGCAGGGCTTGATGAACTGCGCTGGCCTGAGAAGACCAAGACCATGCAGAGGAACTGGATAGGCAAGAGCATAGGGGCAACCATACGCTTTGCGGTCGAGAACAGCACAGCGGCAATCCCTGTTTTTACTACCCGTGCCGACACGCTTCTCGGCTGCACGTACCTAGTGTTAGCTCCGGAACTCGCCCTGGTCGATGAGCTCACTTTGCCCGCATACCGGGGAAGCGTAGAAACCTATCGCGAGTACGTTAACAGACAAAGCGAAATCGAACGCCTTTCCACAGCCCACGCCAAGAGCGGCGTATTTATTGGGGCGTATGCGCTTCACCCAATAACAGGAGAACGCCTGCCGATTTGGATAGCCGACTATGTATTAGCTAGCTATGGTACCGGTGCCGTAATGGCGGTACCCGGGCATGACACGCGCGATTTTGCCTTTGCCAAGCAGTACGGACTAGCTATCCCGCGCGTAATTGGGGCTACAAATGCTGACCTAGACGATTCTTTGCCGTTCGTGGAGGATGGGGTACTCGTCAATAGCCGCGAGTTTAACGGCCTTACTTCCGCACAAGCGCGAACGAAAGTCGTGGAGCATTTGCAGGCAACAGGCCACGCCTCGGAGACTGTCAACTACCGCCTGCGCGACTGGCTGGTGTCGCGCCAGCGCTACTGGGGCGCGCCTATTCCCATCGTGTATTGCGACAGGTGCGGTATGGTGCCTGTACCCGAAGAGCAGTTACCCGTGTTGCTGCCGTATAACGTAGATTTTACCCCAGACGGGAAGTCACCCCTGTCTAAATCCGAGGACTTTATCCGGACGAAATGCCCCGAGTGCGGTGGGGAAGCAAGACGCGACACCGACACCTTAGACACGTTTGTCTGCTCGTCCTGGTACTTCTTGCGCTATCCCGACAACAAAAATGTCGCGGCGGCCTGGGATCCAAATTGGATTAACCAGATGCTTCCTGTGGACATGTATGTAGGCGGGCCGGAGCACGCGGTAATGCACTTACTCTATGCGCGTTTTATCACCCACGCTCTCCACGACATGGGCTATGTCAACTTCACGGAGCCGTTCAAGGCCCTGACGCACCAAGGCATCATCCTAGGTGCAGACGGCGAGAAGATGAGCAAATCCAAGGGGAACACCGTATCGCCTGATTCATATATTGACTCCTATGGCTCGGATGTCTTCCGGCTGTATCTCCAGTTTGGCTTTAACTACCTCGAAGGAGGCCCTTGGAGCGAGGAAGGCATTAAGGCGGTGGCGCGTTTCGTGGAACGTGTGGAGCGCTTTGCCGACAGGGTGGGGGATATGCAGCGAGAGCCAAGAGGTGAGAGATGGGACGTGAGCGGAGGAGCGCTAGGGCCAGCCGAGCGCGAGGTGGAGTACGTGCTTCACCATGCAGTTAAAAGCATCACCCGCGACGTAGAAGCCTTCGGCTTCAACACGTGTATTTCGCGCCTGATGGAGCTACTTAACGCCTTTAACCGCTACGATGCCGAGGCTCCGACTAAGCACGGGCAGTTCATACACGAATCGTTCGCCACCTTTGTCCGCCTCTTAGCGCCTTTTGCGCCGCATCTCGCCGAGGAGCTGTGGTCACAACTTGGGTACGTCGAGTCAGTCCATCGACAACCTTGGCCAGTACATCTGGAGTCCGCTCTAGTCAAGGACACCGTCGAGCTTGCGGTACAAGTAAACGGCCGCATCCGAGACAAAATCCGCGTGGCCAGCGACGCCGACGAGGAAACGATCAAGGCCACAGCCCTCACAGCGGAAAAAGCCGCGCCCTTTCTATCAGACATGGTGGTGCAAAAAGTCATTGTGATCAAGGGTAGCCTGGTCAACATTGTCGTAAGACCTGCATGAGCCGAAGTTTCTATTTGCGAAAGATGTGCTTGGGTAATGACAAAACGAAGGAGAATATTGTATACTGTATGCATAGAGTGCGATACTTACGCACTCACGGAAAAGGGGATATACACTATGGTTAGTCGTAAAGTTACTATTGACGGCAACACAGCGGCTGCACATGTCGCCTATGCTTTCAGCGATGTAGCTGCCATTTACCCCATCACGCCTTCGTCTAACATGGGCGAAATGGCCGATGAATGGGCGGCGGGCGGCAAGAAAAACATGTGGGGGCAAACTGTGTCAGTAACAGAGCTGCAGTCCGAAGCGGGAGCGGCGGGGGCGGTGCATGGCTCTTTGGTCGCGGGCGGGTTGACGACGACCTTTACCGCATCACAGGGGCTCTTGTTGATGATACCGAACATGTACAAGATTGCGGGCGAGCTCTTGCCCACGGTTTTCCACGTATCGGCGCGAGCCTTAGCTACGCATGCCCTCTCAATCTATGGCGATCATTCGGACGTGATGTCGACTAGACACACGGGTTTTGCCATGTTAGCTTCAGCTTCTGTCCAGGAGACTATGGACTTGGCCTTAGTTGCGCACCTAGCAACACTCCGGACCAAGGTACCTTTCCTGCACTTTTTTGACGGCTTCCGCACCTCGCATGAGGTTCAGAAGGTGAGCGAGATTAGCTATGAGGAAATGCGGAGCCTAGTAGACATGGAAGCGGTGCGTGACTTCCGTGACCGGGCCCAGAATCCTGAGTTTCCGAAGCAGCGCGGCACTGCTCAAAACCCAGACATCTACTTTCAGGGTCGCGAGGCGAGTAACAAGTACTACTTGGCGGCTCCGAACATTGTTGCAGATGTGATGCGTCAAGTAGGTGAGCTGACAGGGCGTCACCATCAGCCTTTTGACTACGTAGGTGCGCCAGACGCGACGCACGTTATAGTCATTATGGGTTCGGGTGCCGAGACGGTAGAAGAGACAGTTAACTACCTGAACGCTCGCGGCGAAAAGCTAGGCGTCGTTAAGGTACGTCTGTATCGACCCTTTAGTACTGAGCACTTCTTAAAAGTAGTACCGGCGAGCGTCACCCATCTAGCCGTGCTTGATCGCACCAAGGAGCCCGGGTCACTTGGCGAGCCGCTGTACCAGGACGTTTGTACTGTGTACTCGGAACTAGGCATGGCCAAGACCATTATCGGGGGACGGTTTGGCCTCGGGCTCAAGGAGTTCACCCCTTCTATGGTCAAAGCGGTGTTCGACAACCTCAGGCTGAACTCCCCTAAGAATCACTTTACCGTAGGAATAAACGACGACGTCACTTTCACCTCGCTGCCGGTGACCGACCACATCGATACCACGCCGCCAGATGTCTATCGCTGCAAGTTTTTTGGCCTAGGCGCGGACGGCACTGTCGGTGCCAATAAAAACTCTATTAAGATTATCGGTGATCATACCGACCTTTACGCCCAGGGCTACTTCGTATATGACTCCAAGAAGTCCGGCGGGATTACTGTCTCGCACTTGCGCTTCGGCAGTAGCCCCATCAAAAGTCCGTATCTTGTTGGCGAGGCTGACTTTATTGCCTGCCATCACCCCTCGTTTGTCGGGCGGTACGATTTGCTTCAGGGGATAAAGAGGGGCGGCACTTTCTTGCTTAACTCGCCTTGGACGACAGAAGAGATGGATATGAAACTCCCGGCTTCTCTCCGCCACACAATTGCCGCACGCGAGCTCAAGTTCTATAACCTTGACGCTGCCAAGATTGCGCGCGAAGTGGGGCAGGGGGGCCGCATCAACACAATTATGCAGGTAGCCTTCTTTGCCCTGACTAAGGTTATGGACAGCACGTATGCCACACAACTCATCAAAGAAGCCATTAAGAAGACCTATGGCAAAAAGGGTGAAGCCGTTGTGGAGCAAAACTTTGCTGCCGTAGAACGCGCGCTATCCGCCCTGACACGCATCGATTACCCCGCAACTTGGGCAGATACAGAACCAGAAGCCAAGGAAACAGGCAAGACAGAGCCGCCCTTTATCTCTGACATTCTTCGCCCCATGACGGCTCTACGTGGAGACGAGCTCCCTGTCAGTGCCTTTAGCGACGACGGAGTGTTTCCGTTGGGCACTTCGCAGCACGAGAAGCGCGGCATCGCATTAGAAGTGCCGGTCTGGAATCCCGAGACCTGCATTCAGTGCAACCAGTGCGCTTTTGTCTGCCCACATGCGGCAATTAGGCCTTATCTAGCGCAGCCCGCCGAAGTGCAAACCGCACCGGAGGCTCTAGTTGGCAAGCCTGCTACCAATAAAGAGCTGGCGGGTTTTGAGTACTTTATGCAAGTGTCACCGCTTGATTGCACGGGTTGCGGCAACTGCGTGGACGTATGCCCCACCAAGGTGAAGTCGCTGACTCTCACCCCACTCGAGAGGGTAGGGCAAGTTGAGCTAGAGAAGTTTGAGTTTCTCACCGCATTGCCCGAACCAAACATCGACGTAAAGCCAACCACCGTGATGAATAGCCAGTTTAAGCAGCCTCTCTTTGAATACTCGGGAGCCTGCGCGGGTTGCGGTGAAACGCCCTATATTAAGCTCTTAACCCAGCTCTTTGGCGACCGCATGATGATCGCAAACGCCACGGGCTGCAGCTCAATCTATGGCGGCAGCGCACCGTCATGCCCCTTCACCACCAATACCGCAGGGCATGGTCCGGCCTGGGCTAACTCGCTCTTTGAAGATAATGCTGAGTTTGGCTACGGTATGGCTTTAGCGGTGGCGCAAAAGCGTGAGAAGTTGGCCGAACTGCTCTCGACGCTAGCGGGGGAGAGCGCGTTAAGCGATGAACTGCGCGAGGCCTGCACAGCTTGGGTAGCAGGCAAACAGGACGCCGACGAATCGCGGAAGCAGGGGGACCGCATACGCGCCCTGCTGCCGTCTGCATTAGGTGCGGCAAACGATGGCCTTGTTGCGACACTGCGGGAAGTAGAGGAGCTTTCGCCGTATCTTACAAAGAAATCCATATGGGTTATCGGTGGCGACGGTTGGGCTTACGATATCGGCTTTGGCGGACTTGACCATGTCTTGGCCTCTAATGTCGATATCAACGTGCTCGTGCTCGATACAGAAGTGTACAGCAACACTGGCGGACAGTCCTCAAAAGCTACGCCTACCGGCGCAATCGCCAAATTCGCCACCGGCGGCAAGCGCACACACAAGAAAGACCTAGGCCGCATGATGATGGGCTACGGCTATGTCTATGTAGCCTCCATTTGCAGCGGGGCGAACCGCAACCAGACCCTAAAGGCTATGCTGGAAGCCGAACAGTACCCCGGTCCGTCACTAGTCATTGCCTATGCGCCTTGCATTGCGCATGGTATTGATATGGCGAAGAGCCAGCTTGAGGGCAAGAAGGCTGTGGAGTGCGGTTACTGGCCGCTGTACCGCTACAATCCACTACTCGCTGACGAAAACAAGAATCCGTTCGTACTCGACTTTAGCAAGCCGACCTGGAACTTCCGCGAGTTTCTCCTCGGGGAGACGCGCTTCATGGCACTTAATCAGCAACCCGAACACATCAAAGAAGCCCTGCTTGCCCAGGCTGAGCGCGAATCGCGCCAGCGCTTCGCCAACTACCTGCGGTGGCAAGCGGATACCATTTGCTAAGGAGTGCACTTAGCACTTGGCACTTGGCACTTAGCACTGCGTGGAGAGAGCTGGCTCCTGGTAGAGGGCAGCACTTAGCACTTAGCACTTGGCACTTTGTGGAGAGTGCTGACGGCTCCATGCTCGCGGTAGAGAAGGACGTGCTCCGTGCTTCGTGCTCCGTGCTCAGTAGTGCGGTGTCGCTGTAGTGACCGGTTCCCCTTTGACCTTACCACCTTTTACCTCGTTTTACCTCGTTCTGCTTGCTCACAGCTCAACTTACGCGCAACAGAGTCCTCAGGATAACACCTAAGGACTCTCTTTTTTGGCATGTCCTTGAGTCGTATAAGATATATTATGTTAACTAGCGTCGAGGGGGGAGCTCCTAGCTCCCGGCTCACAGCTTACAGCTGACCGCTTACGGCTCACGGTCTCAGCGTAAAGCGGAAGGCCCCAAGTTCACGATTCACGATTCATGATTGCCTCTACGTCACGCCTAACGCTTTGCAAACTCCGTCTGCACCAGCCGCGCAACCAGGTCGTCGTCCGCTACATGCGGCAGTGTAATATGGTCGGTGCCGGCGTTCTCTGCGTTATAGGCTTGACATGTGGCGATGGAATTAGGGTTACGCGCCCACGCGCGGCGCGCTACGCCGCCCATAACGTCCCAGGGCATCGCCGCACGCAAAATGGCGTCTACGCGCGCGCTACCGTCAAGCACCATGCCAAAGCCGCCGTTAATGGCCTTGCCGATGCCCACACCGCCGCCGTTATGCAGCGCCACCAAGCTCATGCCGCGCGCCGCGTTCCCGGCAAAGCACTGCGTGGCCATGTCGGCCATCACGTTGCTGCCATCCCTAATATTGGCAGTTTCTCTAAACGGCGAATCCGTGCCGGCTGTGTCGTGGTGGTCGCGCCCGAGCATAATCGGGCCTACTTCGCCCTTGCGCACCATTTCGTTAAACTTAAGCGCAATGCGCAGGCGCCCACCGGCGTCTTGGTACAGGATGCGCGCTTTTGTGCCAACAACTAGCTTGTTCTTGGCTGCATCGCGAATCCAATTATAGTTGTCGCGGTCTTGCGCCCGCCGTTTGGGGTCAATGCAGGCCATAGCCGCCGCATCTGTCTTTTCTAAGTCCAGAGGATCGCCGCTTAAGCACACCCACCTAAACGGCCCATAGCCGAAATCAAAAAGCTCGGGGCCCATGATGTCTTCTACGTAGGACGGGAAGACAAACCCCTCTTTTTCGTCCCGGCCATTGCGCGATATCTCCTTCACGCCGGCATCAAATACGGCTTTAAGGAACGAATTGCCGTAATCGAAGAAATACGTTCCCCGCTCGACTAGGGCCTTAACCAGCCGATAATGTTGACGCAGGCTCTCATCTACTAGCTTAAGAAAGCGCGTGCGGTCGTCGCGAAGCATCGCCGTACGCTCGGCAAAGGTTATCCCCTGCGGGCAGTATCCCCCTACCGCATGGAGCGAAGTTTGGTCGGAAAGCAGGTCAATCTTTATGTCGTTCTCGACCGCATACGCCAGCAAGTCGACAATATTGCCGTGGTAGGCGACCGAGAGCGGCCTCCCCTCGCGCAGTGCCTCCCCTGCCCACGCAAATACCTCGCTTAAGTCCCCAGTGACTTTTCCGACCCAACCCTGGCTGTGCCTGGTCTCAATGCGCGAGTAGTCTACCTCGGCGATAACGGCTACCCCACCCGCAATCTCCATTGCCTTCGGCTGTGCACCGCTCATGCCTCCGAGTCCCGACGAAACAAACATCACGCCGCGGAGGTCCTGCTCGGGCTTTAAGCCAAGCTTTAAGCGGCCCGCGTTAAGCAAAGTGTTAAACGTGCCATGCACGATACCCTGCGGTCCGATATACATCCAGCCGCCGGCGGTCATTTGACCGTAGTTGGCGACACCCATCTGCTCGGCGATGTCCCAGTCGCGTTCGTTATCGAACATGCCGACCATTAAAGCGTTAGTTATAATCACGCGAGGCGCCTCCGGTCGCGACCGGAACAAGCCTAACGGGTGACCGGACTCAATGACTAGCGTTTGATCTTGCGTTAAGACTTCTAGATACTTCTTTATAAGGCGATACTGCATCCAGTTTTGACATACCCGACCCGTCTCGCCGTAGGTAACGAGTTCGTAGGGGTAAAGCGCGACGTCAAAATCGAGGTTATTGTCAATCATCACCTGAAAGGCCTTGCCCTCAAGGCATTTGCCTTTGTACTCGTGAACAGGCTTAGCTTTAATTGCGCCTACGGGTCTAAAGCGGTAGCCATAAATTCGACCGCGTGAGATAAGTTCGTCTAGGAACTCGGGCGCAAGTGCCTCGTGCCACTCCTTCGGCACATAGCGCAGAGCGTTCTTCAGGGCGGTCTCCGTCATGCTTTGGCTTAAGCTAAAGCCGCGGTGTGGCGCGCGACGAATGCCCGACACAAACTCCGGATACTGCGGTAGCACCCGGTCAAGCTCAATGGTAACTGCAGCGGAAGTCTCATTCTTAAACACGCAACTGCCCCTCTCAGGTTGTTTTGCAGATAGATTATACTCTACCTCGCTGTATAGTGCTAGAAACCTCCCTGCCCTAGCGCGTGTCCCGCCACCGTCCTCGGCGCGCGGCTTTCGCTTCATTTTGCAGCGCGACAAAGAGCGCGGCATACTTAGTGTTCGGCCGCACTTCCAGCGCTTCCGCCCACCCGGCCAGTACCATCGCCGCATTAACCATATCTACACGCGGGTCTCTTGCTGCCCCTGGCGGTATAAGCCATACGTAGGCGAGCACTCGCCCGTATCTATCCCGCTCGGTGGCATCAAACTCCAGCCAAACCCTGCGTCGTGAAAGAAGCTCCCGCAAATGGGCATGTGCCTGGCGTGCAAATGGCGTAGGCCGTGGTCTGAGCTCTGGCGTATCGATTCCTATTAACCGCACGGGTTCTTCCCTGCCCTGCAGTACGACTCTGATTGTGTCTCCATCGGTAACAGACACGACGTTCACCGCCCCGGCGTCTGCACGCATGCAGGCGGCTAC
The DNA here is from genome assembly GCA_018335585.1 of Selenomonadales bacterium. Lineage (NCBI taxonomy): Bacteria > Bacillati > Bacillota > Negativicutes > Selenomonadales > Selenomonadales bacterium. Next base: position 16,333 of record JAGXRZ010000020.1, on the reverse strand, counting down.
TAAAATGACCGTCAAAGCTAATGCCGTCAGCAAGAGCCAGGCCGCCCCTCGCCAAGCTAAGCGTGAGGTAACATGCCGCATGTTCGTTATTCCTTTCATGTGACGTCGACTTGAATCGTTCGATTCTCGATAAACCTTCTCTCTTTCCCTGCACATTCCTGCACATTAAACTCCCAATCCACATGACAAACCGTCGCAGCTGTACTATTATCTAAGTAGCCGCACATCAATCTACATAGAGGAGGTCAGTCATGAAATCATCCATATTTTCCCGACGCCTGGTCGCGCTGCTAACGGCTACAGTGCTTGTTCTGTCGTTGTTCAGCGGAATTACGGCGGCCTCGGCGCCCACAACTGTCACTATCTTCTACACCAACGACATTCACGCTCGGGTTGCTTCTTCAGCCACCACCCTCGGGTACGCGCGCATAGCGACGCTTGTGCAGGCAGAACGCGCGGCCAATCCCAATGTTCTCTTGCTTGAGGCGGGCGACGCCTTTCACGGGCAATCCATCGCCAATTTGTCTACGGGACAAGCTATCGTCGATATCATGAACGTCATGCAGTACGACGCGATGGTCCCAGGTAACCATGACTTCAACTTTGGCCAGGAACGCCTACTTGAGCTTGCCGGCATGGCTAGGTTCCCCCTGCTTGCCGCGAACATCGAGGGCAGCACCCTCCCATCACACGTAGTCAGAACTGTGGGCGGTAGACGCATCGCCATTATTGGCATAGCTACGCCGGAGACTGCTTACAAGACCCACCCGCGCAATGTAGTCGGCCTCACCTTTCGCAACCCCGCCGAAAGCATCAGCCGTTTGGTGAGTTCGCTGCGAGCCCAAGCTGACCTCATCGTTGTGCTAGCCCATCTTGGGCAAGACGGCGACTATACCAGCCGCGCCCTCGCCCGCGACGTTCAAGGCATTGACCTAATCATTGACGGCCACAGCCACGATTTTGGTGCCATGCAAGTAGGGCGCACCCTCATTGTGCAAGCCGGTGAGTTTGGCAATCACTTAGGGCGTGTCGACGTTGTGTTTGACCAGAGCGGCGTGCGCATGTCTAACGGCTTGATTGAGGCCACCCAATCCACGGCCGTGGCCCAAGACGCCCGCGTGCTAGAAGTAATCAATCGCTACAACCAGCAGGTGAATGCTATTCACGCGCAGGTCATCGGCAGCACCACCGTGCGGCTCGAGGGCGACCGCGCAGTAGTTCGCACCGCCGAAAGCAATCTCGGGAACCTCGTGACTGACGCGATGCTGCGCGTTACCGGTGCCGATTTCGCAGTGACAAATGGCGGCGGCATTCGCGCGAGCATTCCTGCCGGGCAGGTTACGCGCCGTCACGTGTTTGACGTACTGCCCTTTGGCAACTTGGTTGTGACTCAGAAGATCAGAGGTGCGCAAGTCTTAGAACTGCTTGAGATTAGCGCTAGACTGTTGCCGGCACAAAACGGCGGCTTCCTGCAAGTAGCAGGCCTGACATACTCAATTGACTCTACGCGCGAAGCAGGTAAGCGCATTCACTCCGTGAAGGTGAAAGGGCAAGTCCTCCAACCAGATAAAGAGTACACTATGGCCACGAACGACTTCTTGGCCGCGGGCGGCGATGGGTACGCCCTATTGGCCGCTGTTCCCGTACATGCCGTCATGATGTCACTAGAGGAAGCCTTAGTTGAGCACATAGCTGCGCTCGGGGGCACAGTGTCGGCCGCTATCGAGGGACGCATAACTTTGGCCCCCATGCCGACCGTAGTGATGCTTCCGCCAACAGAGCCCAAACCAGAGACCCCGCCTACCCCATCCGTGCCACCCACCGCACAGCCTGTGGAGCCGGTAATCCATGTGGTCCAACCTGGAGATGTGCTATGGCGAATCGCCGCTAAACACAACACCACTTGGGAAGTGTTAGCTCGCCACAACAGGCTAAAGAACCCTCACCTCATTCTGCCTGGACAACGCCTGGTCATCCCGCCCGCCGCATAGAGCAACCATCAGTTAAAGGGACAGCCTAATGGCTGTCCCTTGTCGTTGCTGTACTCTCGGCCCTAGAAAACCGGCTGCCCGGTTGAGTTGACGAGCGTGCGATAGGCGTTAATAAAGTGCCAAGTTATTGCGCCTGGTTTGCCGTCGCCGATGCTGCGGCCATCTACGTTAATGACAGGGATAACTTCAGCGCCGCTACCGGTAAAGAAGATTTCGTCGGCCACATAGAGGTCGTGGCGAGTCATAACTTGCTCTCGCACTGTGTAGCCGTCGCGCGCCGCCAACTCCATGATCGTGTCCCGTGTGATGCCTTGGAGAATCCCTACGTGCGTCGGCGGTGTATACAGAACGCCAGTTTTTACCACGAAAATATTGTCAGCAGTTCCTTCTGTAACGTAGCCCTCGTTGTTAAGCATAATTCCGCCGAATGCCCCGGCGCGGTTGACCTCGATTTTAGCCATGACGTTGCCTAGGTAGTTAAGTGACTTCACGCGCGGACTTAGCGCGTCGATAGCAGTACGCCTGGTTGCTACGGTGACAACCTCAATCCCCTTCTGGTAGAACTCGGTGGGGTAAAGTGAAATCTTGTCGACAATAATAATCACACTAGCGCGCGCGCAGGAACGCGGGTCAATGCCTAGGCTTCCTACGCCACGGGTTACAAGGGTCCTTATGTACACATCGCGCATGTTGTTCCGCCGCACAGTCTCGACATGTGCGTCGCTCATCTGTTGTTTGTTCATAGGAATAGTAAGCATAATTGCCTTGGCCGATTCGTAAAGTCGGTCGATATGTTCCTCTAGCTTAAAGATACGCCCGTTGTACACCCGCAACCCTTCAAAGATGCCGTCGCCGTAAAGCAAACCATGGTCATACACCGAAACCTTTGCTTCCTCGCGCGTCACGAACTGCCCATCGAGGTAGATTATCTGGCTCACACGACTCCTCCTTTGCGATAATAACAATAAGTCCACGTCAATTTTACCAGTCGCGCTGCACCTTCACAAGTTGTAAATTTATGTAATAGACAGCCGAGATTTCGCTTGACCGAGACGCCGCACTCGCGTATAATTGTTTTGTCGCAGGGGTATAGCTCAATTGGTAGAGTAGCGGTCTCCAAAACCGTTGGTTGTGGGTTCGAGTCCCTCTGCCCCTGCCATAATACTGCAATCTGGCGCCTTCCATGGGAAGGCGTTTTGCGCACACACGCTGTAGGGAGGTTAGACATGAAAAATATCGTTCTCTTTGGCAGTCAGCATTGACCCGGCTGTGCTCCCGTGAAAGAGTTTCTTTCACATCACAACATACCATTCCAATACGTAGATATTACGGCCGGCATGGCTAATTTGAAAGCGTTTCTTAAGTACCGCGACCATCGCGCTGAGTTTGCCGACGTACGAAAAGAAGGCCGTGTAGGTATTCCCTGTACGGTCGTAAACGAGGGTGAATTGATCATCTTCGGCCAGCCGGAGTTGTCGCAACTGCAGTAAAGAGGGGATGTTAACCCCCTCTGTTTTTTTTGCCCCAAATCTTGCTCTCCGTTCCTGTAACGAGCCGTTTGATGTTCGAGCGATGGCGGTACGTGCCTATGACCAGTATCAAAAGCGCAAACAAAATATACTCTAGGCCGTAGTTCCACAACCACAGGAGAATGGGCAAAGCCGTCATCATCAGGATGGAGCCAAGGGACACGTACTTGGTGATGGCTATGGTCAGGGCAAACACAGCAAAACCCGTCAGCAACACGGCCGGAAACAGCACAGCGCATGCGCCAATCGTGCAAGCTATGCCCTTCCCTCCCCTAAACCCAATGTACACGGACCAGTTGTGTCCGATGACGGTCGCGAGAGCAACCGTCATGACCTGCCATGTCTCAAGAGGGATAACATGCGCGGCTACATAGGTCGGTAAGGCCGCTTTGAGTATATCTATGGCCATTACCGCTAGCCCCGGCCCTGCCCCCATGACGCGCATGGCGTTAGTACCGCCGATATTGCCGCTACCGTGTTTGGTGATGTCAATGTTGCGGAATTTGCCGACGACCAAGGCAGTAGGGAATGCGCCCAGCAGGTAAGCGGCGACTGCGATAATCAGGAATTCGAGACTTGGCATTTATGACCGTCCTTTCCCGCGCATCAGCGTAAGAGATTATCTCGAATGTGCTGTAGCGCGCGCGCTAACTGCACATCCTCCGGGGCGGCCGGGTCGGGCTGTTCTATAACCACGTCTGCGGTAATTCCTTTGCCGTCGATGACTGTACCGGCAGGAGTTTTGTAGCCCTGCACCGTTACCCATACTCGCGAGCCATCCCCCAAAGGATATCCTTGTTGAATCGTACCCTTGCCAAAGCTGGTGACGCCTAGCACAGGCGTATGCAGGTGATCGCGCAGCGCTCCGGTCAAGAGCTCCGAAGCAGAGGCACTGCCTTGGTTAATAAGCACAGTGATGCGGCCCGTGTAGATGCGTTCGCCACGGGTTTTTGTTTGCCGCACGACGCCCTCGCGGTCAATTGTCTGATACACTACATAATCCGGACCGAGAAAGAAACTGGCGATGTCTTCGGCAACATGCGTAAATCCACCCGGATTAAACCGCAAGTCCAGCAACAAGTGCTTTATCCCCTGCTGTTCGAGGGCGGTTAGGGTCGTCCGCATCTGTTCCGTAGCTGTAGTGGTAAACTGCGTAAGAATTACGTGTGCAATCCCCGGTTCCACTACCTCATAAGAAACTACCGGGACCACAATCCGCGCGCGCGTTATCGTGACGTCCATAGTTCGCCCAAGCGCTGGCCGAAAAATCGTCAGCGTAACGTTTGTGCCGGCAGGTCCTTTAATGCGGTCTGTCACCTCATGCAGAGTTAAGCCTCTTAATGTCTGGTCGTCGACTGAGACGATAATGTCGCGCGGCAGGAGCCCCGCGCCTTGCGCAGGTGTGCCGCGAAATACAGACTCTATTTGCACCTGCTCTTCCACCATGCGAACCGTAACGCCGATGCCGGTAAACTCACCTGTGGCACGTTCGGCGGTTCGCCTTGCTTCTTCGGGGTTTTCGTAACGCGTCAGCCCGCCATCTACGCGGCTGAGCAGTCCGCGTACCGCGTTCTCCATCATCTCGTTCGGGTCTAATCTAGGGTTAAGGTGCGTGTCCAAGACCAAGTTCTGCACAGCCAAAAGGCGCGCGACGTTGGGGTCAACAGGTAAGCCGAGGCGTGACAAAATAGTCGCCCCTACCGGCCCCATGATAAATTGGCTGGTGGCTCCCAAAAACAGCCCTACTACGAGAAACACTAGGCACAGTGCTACTACCTTGGGCAGAGCAATACGTGCGCCCGCGACCGCTCTTCTTTCTTCTTCTCTTAACTCCATGGTGCACCCCTCTCACCGACATCTACAGCATAATACGAACCATCTAGAGTTATTCTTTATCCGCCGGCAATCTTCCTCTTGTGGCGCAAAAAATGCCTCCTTGACCTAGGAGGCATTATGCTAGAAGCCACTTAACCGAATCTGTCCTGAGACTACGAACCCCGCGCCACACAGCACGGTTGCCGTAGGGTTGATACTCCACCCAATGGCGGGCAACGCCGCCGCCAACACCAGAGGCACAGCTAGGCGTATTCGCCCGCGCGTCCAGATGATTTTTGGCCGGAGCAGCCTGCGCCACACTAGGTAGCCCGGGGTATACGACCGGGTGCCATAGACAACGCGCAGACTGCCGCTTTCCGTTCCCGTAGCGGCGGGCGGGTTGGTGGCGGAGATAAGTCTAATGTATGCTGCATGAATCTGCTTGAACTGCTCCGCGCTGCCTCCGGCATCCGGATGGTGTTGCCTCACTAACAGCCGATACGCTCGCCTGACCTCAGCCGGCGAAGCCGTGGGCTCCACACCTAAGACGCGCCGTGGGTCATCCCACATGGTAACCACTCTCCCATGCCCTCATGCTATGCAGGAGAGAGTACAAGTGTTACCCCGTGTACTTCGTTTCCATCAAGGCCTTAACTAGCCTTACACCGTTTTCGACGTCTCTGTAATCAACCATTTCGCTGGCGGTATGCACATAGCGGCAAGGAATAGACATCACTCCGGCCGGAATGCCGCCTTGCGTGAGTTGGATAGCGCCGGCGTCGGTTCCGCCTGCCTCCAGTACCTCGAGCTGGAACGGTATATCGTTGTCCTTGGCCACTTGTTCCATATACCGCCTAACCGCAGGCGTACAAAGCACACTAGAATCGCGAATTTTCACCGCCGGACCTTTGCCAAGCGACACGTCCATAGTGATGGATGTCGGCGTGTCGCCTGTGCGAGTTACATCCAAAGCGATACCGACATCGGGAGCAATGCTGTAAGCGGCAACTCTTGCGCCTCTGAGTCCTAGCTCCTCCTGCGTCGTGAAGACAGCGTAAATGTCGTGCGCCGGATTAGCTACTGTCCTGAGCGCTTCAATTAAGATAGCACAGGCGATGCGCGCGTCCATCGCTTTAGACACTAGACGCGGCCCTAAGTCCACAAACTCACGCGATACTGCGCCTAAGTCGCCGATGCGCACTTTGGCCTCCGCCTCTTCTTTGGTGCTTGCCCCGATATCTACAAACATTTTGTTAAGCGTCAGGTCTTTCTGCGCTTCTAGTTTCTCGCAGCCTATGACGCCAATCGTGCCGTTCTCAAACACTATGCGGTTGCCAAGCATCGTCAGCGGGGAAACACCGCCGACGGGATAAAAGCGCAAGAAGCCATGCTTGTCCACATGGGTGACCATTACCCCGATTTCGTCCATATGCGCGGCAAACATCAGCTTCTTTTCACCGCCTTTTTTCAAGGCAATAAGGTTGCCTAAGTTGTCCACGCGGATTTCGTCAACATATGGGGCAACAATGCCCGTGATAAGTTCCCGGATGGCTTTTTCGTTACCCGCCGGTCCGTAGCACTCTACGACCTGCTTAATAAGATCCTTCATAGCAGAAAACCTCCTTCGATACTCCTGAGAAACAGCTTGACTAGCTTTATGGTCGCCTCGAAGTCTTTAAGACTCAGCATAGACACAGGCGAATGAATATACCTACAGGGCACGGAGACAACTACAACAGGGATACCAGCTTTAGTTTGGTTAATGCGTCCCGCGTCGCTGCCACCGGTAATGGAGCGCTTAAACTGCACGGGGATGTCGTTTTCTCGCGCTAGTCGCTCGAGCTCCGCAATCATGCGTCTATCGCAAACTACCGAAGCATCCATAACCGTAATGGCGGGGCCTCCCCCGAGGCTGGTGCAATAGCCATGCTCTTCACTGCCAGGCAAGTCATTGCAGGTTGTACCTTCGAGCACTATCGCCATATCCGGCTCTAGCGCGTAAGCGGCTACCCCCGCGCCGCGGAGCCCTATCTCCTCCTGCACCGTAAAGGCACCGTAGAGCGTAAAGGCGTAATCCTCACTCAGGACTTCAGCTAACACGGCACAGCCCGCGCGGTCGTCAAAAGATTTGCCCTTCACAACCGTATCACTGAGGTGGCCGAACTCCGTCGCAAAGACGGCATAGTCGCCTAGTTTGACCAGCTTCTCAGCCTCTTCTTTGCTCTTGGCTCCGATATCAATATAGAGTCCGCTTAGCGGAATTACCTGATTGCGCTCCTCGGGTTTCTGTAGATGAATGGCCTTAGCGCCGATTACGCCCGCAACGCGCTTGCTGCCGACGACAACGTGCTTGGAAACTAAGACACGGTCGTCCAGGCCGCCTACTTTACGAAACCGCAACAAGCCGGATTTGTCTATAGAACTAATCATCAGGCCGCACTCGTCCATATGTGCGGCTAGCATCACCTTTGGCCCACGCGCACCGGGCTTAAGCGCAATGAGGTTGCCTAGCGCGTCGCGTTGCCAGCTCGGCACAACGTTCGCTAGTTCCTTAACTAGTATGTCGCGCACTTCCCCCTCAGAGCCCGAGGGGCCGAAAGCTTCAGACAGCCTCTTTAATAACATAGTAGCCCCTCCACGAACTCCCGGTCGACGCTAGCCACAAAGAGGGCCAGTAAACGGCCGACGAGCTTTATATCCCCAATTGACAACGTTTCCACTGACGTATGCATATATCTAAGCGGCAGCGACACCAGTGCGGTGGGAATGCCGGAGCGTGTCACCTGCATTACCCACGCGTCCGTGCCCGTAGGACCCGGGACAGGGTCAAGTGTAAAAGGAATGTTGTGCTCCCGCGCGAGCTCAGACAGTCTCTCAAATAGCTTCGGGTGAATGTTAGCGCCTAGGGCCAGATTCGGCCCCTTGCCTAGCGGGGCAGTGTCTTGTTCCGGTACGCCGGGCATCTCGCCATGGCAAACGTCTATGGCTATCCCGATGTCTGGCATAATGTGGTAAGAGCTCACTAGGGCTCCCCTTGCGCCTACCTCCTCCTGTACGGTAGCGACAGCGTAGACATCGGCGGTGTGGCGCATGCGCTTAAGCTCAAGCAGACAATAGTGCATAGCTGCCACAGCCGCGCGGTCATCCATTGCTTTCGCGGCTGCGAAATCGCCGCTGAGCGAGATAAAATTGCGGTTAATCGTGACTAAGTCGCCAACCGCAATCGCCTCCTTGACCTCCGGTTCCGTGAGGCCAAGGTCTATCACCATATCCTGCATCTTAATCGCGGCATTGCCTTCCTCAGGGGTCAGGAGGTGAGGCGGCTTCATGCCGATAATGCCGATTAAATCTCGCCGGCCGTGCACCCGTACTTCTTGTGCCACCAACGTGCGCTGATCTACACCGCCAATGGAGGTGAAACGCAAGAAGCCCTTTTCCTCAATTTTGGTGACCATCAGCCCAATCTCGTCCATGTGTGAAGCCAGCATAACTTTTGGTCGGTTCTCGCCCTCTCCTCGCTTTAGGGCTATGACGTTACCGAGAGTGTCGCCTGTAACCTCGTCTGCCGCTGTACCTAAGACTTCGCGGATGATATTCCCCACCGAGTCTTCATAGCCTGAAACTCCCGTTGCTTCAACCATCCGTTTGAGAAATTCCTTGGTGTCCAGAATGCCCCCTCCTTCTTGTGCGTCACTGCGTCCCCCGTCTCTATTCGACACCTAGGTCAAACTTCCTGCTCACGAAAGTATTATCGCGCGCGTCACTACACACACTAAAGCGAATCGAGGTGACAGACGTGAAGGGCAAGGACTCCCATACCAAGGACGCAGTTGAGAAGTTCAAGTTTGAAGTGGCCGAGGAGCTAGGGGTAATCGAACAGAGCGACTGCACCGACTGCAGGCGCAACGCAGTTAAGCAACAGCGACCACCGCACCACCGACATGTGAAGCGTGGCAAATAACCCCCGCAAAAAGTCAACAGCCCGTGGCGTTATGCCACGGGCTCGTTCCTCATTACTCAAGGCCTATTTTCCAGCTCTCCACTTCGGAGATTAGGCGATAGTTTGTCAGGTCAAAGTGTATGGGTGTTACAGACGCATAACCGTTTTCGACGGCCCACACGTCACTTTCCGGGGTCTCGTCGTTGATGGCGGCTCCGCCTAGCCAATAATACTCGCGTCCCCAAGGGTCGGTGCGCAAATCGAAGATGTTTTCGTACCTTCTCTGGCCAAGAAAAGTAATCTTTACGCCGCGTGCTCGCTCACGCGGCCAATTCACGTTGAGCAAAGTGTCAGGCGGGAGACGCCTATGCTGCCAACGCGCGGCTATTTGCGCAGCAAAGTCGGCCGCGTCTTCGTAGTCAGTCTCGCGGAAATCAGCCAGGGAGACAGCAATGGCAGGTAACCCAAGCAGCGCGGCCTCAATCGCCGCTGAGACCGTACCCGAATACAATACATCGGTACCTAGATTGGGGCCGCGATTAACGCCAGACACCACTAAGTCAGGCTTCTCAATCTTAAGGCCTTCAAGTGCTAGTTTTACGCAGTCGGCGGGCGTCCCATTGACGGCATAGGCGGCCGTAGCGGGGAGACCTGTAATATGCTTGACGCGCAGCGGAGAGTGAACAGTAATGGCGTGGCCGGTGGCGCTGCGTTCACGATCCGGCGCGACGATAGTAACATCACCTAGGCGGGAAAGCGCGGCTGACAGAGCGCGAATACCGGGGGCAAGAATGCCGTCGTCGTTAGTGACAAGTATGTGCACAGATAAATCCTCCTGTCGTATACATATTTTTATCACACGGCTTGTCACTTGTCTAGCCGACTCCGCATGATGGTGCTATACTGGGTTAGCGAAAGGTGGTGGTTCGGTGGACGGAGACGGTAGTTGGCCTGAAGGCCTGCGTAACATTTGGGGTCCACTAACCGCCGCTAGCGGTACTGGACCCTCCGAAACTGACTAAGGAGGGTTTATTTTGACATGGCAACAACACATCACACTCACAGAGATTAAGGCGCTAATTGCCTCGCCTGAACTAGACACTTTGCTTGCCGACCTCCTGCCGGCGGATATAGCGGAGATTATTTTACTTCTAGAACAGGACGACCGCATCGCTGTTTTCGCCCGCCTATCGTCGGATTTGGGTGCGCGGGTGTTTGAGCACCTTGAACCGCGCGACCAGAAACCTCTGCTCAACGCCTTGGGGACATCCAGAGCCAAACAGATACTTGGCGAGATGTATTCGGACGACATCGCCGACTTCGTGGGCGAGCTCCACCCTGAGCAGGCCAAGGCCGTCCTGAGCCTCATGCCGCATAAGGATGCACAGGAGATTCGCGAGCTGCTCGTCTACCCGGAGAGTAGCGCTGGCGGCTTGATGATCAAAGAGTATCTTGCGCTCGAACAGGACCGCACCGTAGACGATGCCATTGCCGCAATCCGCGAAAACGCTTCAAGCAGTGAAAGCGTCTACTATGTCTATGTGACACTGCAGCACACGCTCGTAGGTGTGGTTAGCCTGCGCGAGCTTATCCTCGCCCCTCCTCAGGCGACGCTTAAGGAAATAATGGAAGACAACGTGATTACGGTGTCCCCTGCCACCGACCAGGAGGAAGTTGCGCGGTTACTCAGTAAGTACGACTTCCTGGCCTTACCCGTAGTTGACCAACACTGCAACATTCTCGGCCTCGTCACGATTGACGACGTGCTCGATGTCCTTAGCGAAGAGGCCACTGAAGATATCTCCATGCTAGGTGGTAGCCAACCGTTAGAAGAACCCTACTTGAGCGTCCCCATTCTATCTATGTACACAAAGCGCGTCAAATGGTTAGTAGCTCTAGCACTTCTCCTAGCGGTCACTAGCGCCATTATGCAGCGCTATGAGGTTGTCCTCGAGACTATGATGGGCCTAAACTTTTTCATCCCGATGTTGATTGCGGCCGGAGGCAATGCGGGGACGCAAGCCGCCACGCTAGTCATACGCGGCATGGCCATCGGTGAGATTGACTACCGCCACTGGCTGAAAATCGCCACCACCGAACTTGCCATGGGTCTGATGCTCGGTACTACTATCGGTCTAATCGGTTACGGCCGCGCGCTGATGATGGGCGAATCCGTTACCCTGGCCATGACCGTGTCCTTGTCTTTACTCCTGGTAATTTTGCTGGCTGTACTTACCGGAGCGTTGCTCCCTCTAGTGCTTAGGCGAATCAAGATTGACCCCTCCATCCTCTCTAGTCCATTTATTACGACGATGGTCGACGTGGTCGGACTCCTGATTTACTTTGCGGTCGCCGCATACTTCCTAGGCATAGTTGTCTAGTTGTCGAACGAAAGGGCTGTCCTCGCCTAGCGGGGACAGCCCTTTGTCTGCATCTGATAGGCTTATCTACCGGGAGCAATAAATAAAGTTTCGGGGAAGGTTAGGCCGCGAGAACCGACGACGCCTCCTTGAATGCGGTTGTGGACGCCGACAATCCCATTGCGGGAGTGTAGGAACACGTATGGCAGCACTTCATTCAAACGCACCTCGAGCTGCTGGTAAATCGCTCGGCGCGCAGTTTCGTCTATGGTGGTTCGGCCAAGCATAATCAGGCGGTCGACTTCGGCATCATTAAGCTGCATATTGTTCATGCCAACATTGCGGCCCGTGGCCGGATCTCTTCCTTGACTCGAGTGGAAGATTGTGAACGAATCGGGGTCTTCGGCAAAGCTCCAGCCCATGATGTTCATGTCGAAGTTTACGGTGTTAAGCCTTTCCACGAGAACTGACCATTCTAGAACTTCGGGGATAATCTCAATCCCAATGAGACGCCAGTAGCTCTGTAACATCGCCAGTGTGTCATGGCGCTCGGGGATACCTGTGCGGATAAGAAAGCGGAAGGACAGGCGTTGTCCGGCGGCGTTAGTACGTATGCCGTCGCGACCTACGGTGGTAAAGCCGGCCTGGCGCAAGAGGTCGATTGCCTTTAAGCGATTATGCGGATAGGTGTAGAGATTGGGGTTATGTGCCCAGTGCGAGGGAACCAAGTGCCCGTGCACCACATTGGCGCGGCCGTCAAAGACAGTCCTCACAATGGCCGGGCGGTCAATGCCGTACATGAGGGCCTGGCGCACACGAATATCAGCGAGCATTGGATTGGTGAGATTAAGCCCCACGTAATCGTAACCAAAGATAGCCGGGATTTCAAAGAATCTAGCCCGGTCGCGCATGCGATTGAGAACTGCGGGGATAATGTCGCTAGGTACGGCTGCGCCCCAATCGATGTCGCCTGCTTCCCAAGCGGCATGCAGCACGTTAGAGTCGGGGTAGGCCCTAATCACAACACGCTCAATAAAGGGCCCGTCTAGGTGCCAGTTCGGGTTGCGAGCAAGCTCAATAAACTGACCGCGAACCCAGCGTACAAACCTGTAGGGTCCGGCACCGATAGGATTTTGGCTATAGCTGTGCGCAGCCATGTCACGAATAGCCGTGCCTTCAAACACGTGCTGCGGAATAAGGCCCATGGTCATCCGGCCAAGGAAGGTGGCATCTTCCGTAGAGAGAGTGATGTCGACGATGTGGTCGCTGACCACGGTAACATTAGATACCGAAACAAAGTCCCCCCGGCGGCGCCCGGTATAATCGGGGTGCAAGATGGCATCGATTGTGAACTTCACATCTCTAGCGGTCAGTGGGCGCCCGTCGTGCCAAACCAGACCTGGACGAAGCCAAAAACGCCAGGTGCGCGTCTGCGCGTTCCATTGCCATCTGTCGGCAAGTGCGTTGATTAACTCACCGTTCTCATCGCGACGAATTACGCCGACGTTAGTGCGGGCTAAGGTGAAATTGGAGTCTACGTCGTTAGCAAGGATGGGATTTAGGATGGTGGCATCGGCAATACGGCCATGCGTAATCGTCCCGCCTACCTGTGGCAATACCGGCAAGGTAGCATTAATTGCCACGGTGCGAGTAGCGTCAACCCATTCTACCTGTGCGCCCAAACGCTCGGCAACAAAACGCAGCGGTACCATTGTACGCCCGTTCACTGCCTGTGGAGCGACGTCGAGCCTTACCGCAGGGCCGTTTACCCAGGCGGTAGTGCTGCCTAGCTCCAGAATAATGGCTTGACGACCCCTGTAACCGGCCACAGTGTTAGTTGCTTCGTCCCAGGTGACTCTAGCTCCGAGCGCTTCAAAAATCGCGCGGAAGGGTACGAGCGTGCGCCCGTTGCGAATAATCGGGGCAACATCGGTTGCTAGCTGCCTGCCGTTAAGGGTGATTCTGATGGGATGTGCTTGCGCAGATACCTCACCTAGTTCCGCAAGGGGTAACAGGAGAGCGACCAGCGCCACAAGGATGATGATTTTTCGCAAAGCATTTCCTCCCTAATAAATATAGTGCTATGTACGTGAATCCGGGGTTACAGACTCACATCGACACCAATATTATAGCTTGTCCGCGGCAAAAAAACGTAAAAAATACGTTAACTTTGCGTTAAGCCAGCGGCACAACGTGTAACAACCCTTCGTCTAGGCGATAAGCTGTGCCGCGCTCAGGCAGTATGCGCTGCCCTTTGGCAGCCGTAAGCCTCTCTGGACAGAAGCTGTGCAAAGGCACCAGCACCTTGGGCGCTAAGGTATCCGCCACGTACTGCAGGTGCTCGGGGATGGCGTGTCCGGTAGCGCCGACATAGTGAAATGCGAGCCCGCATCTGTCAATAAGTGCGCGAAGCCTCGCGTAAGCCGGGTCGAATTCGCCGAGCGGCGTACCATTTGAATGCAGGTAGCTGCCGCCAAGACCAGCGTAGTCTAGTAGTGCGAGGCAGTTGCGGTAGCTGTTCTGAATTAGATACTGCGCCGGGTTTTCCCTGACTAGAGACGCAGAGACTTCCGTAGTCTCAAGAAAATCCCCGCGTGCTAGTAGCATACGTGCCAGATACGCAGTTTCGGGCTCCAAGACCACGGTGCGAGCGGTGGCCTTGCCGGCATCAAGAATCATGGCAAGTCGCCGCAAATTGCGGTGGTAAATATTAAAGAATGCCAGCTCTGTGTTGCTTAGGATTATGCGCAGTTTCTCCGGCAGCATGTCTTCTGTCGTCAGTGTATCAGGCAAGGTACCGTCTCCCGCGATTCTTACGCTCTCTCCTTCTGCAGGCGCACGCAATGTCGTCCCCTCGGAAATAAGCACATCCACCCCCAGACCCTCGGCCTGCTTGAGCCAATGCGGCGATATAGGCGGCACTGTGCCGTAGAGGCGATAATCCCCCGTGTAGAGGAGGTTGCCATGGGGTGTGCGAATGTGAAACGAACACGCGCCACTGATGTCGTGGTCCACGCGAAGCGGTGTAACTACGAAAGGGCCGTGCGTTAGGGGTACACCAAACTGACAGGCGCTATATTCCCTCGCGCCGTCCACGCCCTCGCCAATCGCACTGAGCGCTTGGTACAGTTCCAAGGACTCTGCGGTAAGATAAATCGGGATGCTCTCGTCAACTAATCCCATTGCACCCATATGGTCAAGGTGCAAATGGGAGATGAGGACAATTGTCTGCCATGGGCTCTCCGCCGCCGATAAGATGTGCGGGGAATCGTAGAGATCCTTACTGCGGTAGACGCCGGGTAAGGGCGCGACCATATCTAGGCACAGGTAGTCGTGTACGAGTCGTCCGGGGCGCAAACGTACTTGTTTGTCGCTCGCGATGTTTCCCGGGGCGTAGCTTAAGCCAAAATCAAACACCAAGCGGTAAGGGCCGTGCTCCACGGAGATGACTGTCCCCCCGATATTTGTGAGCCCGGCCCAGAACTTTAGACAGGTGGCGGTTTCCTGCACTGCTCTCTCTCCTATACGCCTAAGTAGTCTGCAATGTTAGCTCTCTCTGCAAGGACCGGACGAATTGTCGCTTCTTTACACGTCAGAAGCGTGCTTACTCCGGGTCCGTGCCCAGACAGGACGCAGTTTGAGTGCACGACGACGCCGATAGTAACCGCGCCTGCTAAGTATCCCCTGCCGTAGGTGGTGTCGCAGTCCATTAAGGCAACTATGTCGCCAAAGCGGAGCTTCCCTAAGTTGTACGCCTCATAGGCTGCTTGGTCATGCGTCGAAATGTCGTAGTCTCCACGGTAGGCTGTGACGCTCCCAAGTCCCGAACCCATTAGGTACGCAGGCACCTGCACG
Source organism: Selenomonadales bacterium (assembly GCA_018335585.1). Classification (NCBI taxonomy): domain Bacteria; kingdom Bacillati; phylum Bacillota; class Negativicutes; order Selenomonadales; species Selenomonadales bacterium. The sequence continues at coordinate 843 of JAGXRZ010000020.1, read as the reverse complement.
GCCACAGGCACTTCCAGCACACCGTCATCCGCTACTTTAAGGCCCATCTTTCCTAGCAAATCGGGGTCAAGATTCATGACTTTAATCATAGGAAAATCTAATAGACGCAGGCCCTGCCCGCAGGCCTTGACGAGAATCTTGTCGCCAATCGCCAACTGCTCCAGCGTGCCTTGGTCAAAATAGATTAGCACGTGCTCCGAGCCGCCGTGCATGCCAGTTACTATGCCGCGCGCACCTTTGGCGTCGCCGCTTACCACTTTAGCAGTATTTCCCACACAGGCAAGCGTGTTAAAGCCGCTGTTTTCGGTTTCGACACTGCGCTGCGTGGTTACGCCCGGCTCCACGTGGTCGCCTGCTAGGTCCATGCAGTTGTCACCGATTTTGTGGCTGTAGGTAATGCCACCCGTACCGGGCAGAACAACGGGATTCCCTTCCGTAGTGATGCGGTAGGGCGCTGTGCTCTTAGGGTGAGTTATCTCCCCCTGTACACTGATGCAGACCAACTTGTCGCGATTAGTTCGTAGCATTCTTACTCCTCCTTGTACTTAGTAACCAGAGCGAAGAGAGCGTGCTGTCGTGCTCCGTGCTCCGTGCTCCGTGCTCCGTAAGGGAACGGTGTCCTAGTTCCCCTTACACCTTTAACCTTTCCACCCTACAGCTTACAGCTTACGGCGGAAGGGAGAAGCCCTCCCACAGCAGTTCACGATTCACGATTGCTCAGTGCCCACAGCTCATCGCTCACAGCTCATCGCTCACAGCTCATCGCTCACAGCTCATCGCTCACAGCTCATCGCTCACAGCTCATCGCTCACAGCTCATCGCTCACAGCTCATCGCTCACAGC